>JBLINZ010000040.1:0-22882 GCA_047639375.1 Mariniblastus sp.
TGTTTTCCGTTTCCGCGTTGCCGCACTTACACCAAATGAGTCTTCGGCGGCAATCATATCGGCCACAGCTCGCTCAACCGATCTAACGGACATGCCTTCTTTAAGGATCTGATCGCAGAAATCGATTTGAATTTGATCGTCGCCCAACGGTAATAGGGCGCGGGCGTGTCCCGCTGAGATCTGCCCGGTTTGAAGTGCTTCTTGAATCGGATCAGGTAATTCAAGCAGACGCATTAGGTTGGCAATCGTGGAGCGGTCAATCTTCAAACGACTCGCCAAGCCTTCCTGTGTGCAGTGATGTTCATCGATGTACCGGCGAAACGAAAGGGCCTTTTCGATCGGGTTGAGGTCTTTTCGTTGCAGATTCTCAACGATGGCGAGTTCCGAAACCAAACGATCGTCTGCCTCGCGAATACGAGCCGGAATGGTCTGCCAGTTGGCTTTGATGGCAGCCCGCAAACGACGTTCGCCACTGATGAGTTGATAACGTCCGTCAACGATCCGGACCAGGATTGGCTGGAGGATATCGTGTTCTTTGAGGCTCTCGGCCAACGACGCAATCTCGGACTCACCGAATACGCGTCTTGGTTGAAATGGATTGTCCTCAATTTCATAAACATTGAGATTGAGCACGCTGCCTTCCTCGGGCTCGATGGATTCACCAATCGTTTCGACGGTAGTGGGCGAAGGAACATAAGGATCTGCGACCGCAACAGGATGCGGAGATTCCGGTTCCTTGGTTGAGTTGAGAAGATTCTCCAGCCCACGGCCCAATCGTTTCTTTCTAGTCACGCTCCAGCACCTCCATGCATAATTCTATGTAAGCTCGTGTTCCACGCGACCTGGGAGCGTACTCAAGTACACTCATTCCATGGCTTGGCGCTTCGGTGACATTCACGTCCCGGGGAACGACGGTATCAAAAACAACTTCACCAAAAAATTCTCTCACTTCGTCATCCACTTCCGCCGTCAACTCCAGCGATTCGTCATACATCGTCAGCAGAATACCACCAAAAGTCAGTTGCCCTGGGCGCTCAATCATGACCTTACGAATCAAGTCGATCATTTGGGCCAAACCCTCCATCGCGAAGTACTCGCACTGGATTGGCATGAAGACTTCGTTCGAAGCTGAAAGCGCCGTTTGTGTTAAATGGCCCAAGGACGGTGGGCAATCGATCAGCACGTAATCGTAAAGTGACGTGCCGTTTGCCAGGTGTTCCAGGAGGACATTGCTTTCATCCGATCCGGCGTTTGCTAGCATGTCGACGTCTTGAAACGACCGGGCCCCCGGGAGCAAGCTCAAGCCTTTGAGGCTCGTATCCAATACACTGTGTCGGATCGGTTGATTCACGACCATCGGATGACGTTCGACCGGCTGACAGCCGACCCCTGACGTGGCGTTGCATTGCGGATCCATATCCACCAGCAGCGTTTTTTGCCCAGCCATTGCGAGCGCCGAAGCCAAATTGATCGACGTCGTCGTTTTTCCGACCCCGCCTTTCTGGTTGGCAATGCAAAGCGTTCGACTCACGTTACCGATCCTTGGTGGACGTTAATTTTGATTCAAAGTCGAGTTTGGGACGTTTAAACTCGCTGTTTCGTGCTCGCGTAGCGAGACGGATTCGCTGAACGCTCACTGGCGACGATGTTTCAAGACATAAATTTCGACAGCCAGAAAGTTAACACCAACGTGATTTTGCTGAAATGCCAATCCGTCGAATCGGTTCTGCTTGCCATCACTAATGACGCAGTGACTACCGTCGCCTGTCAATTGTCATGAGGCTAATCGATCAACGACTCACTGTTTATATTTTACGACAAGCCGGCAGGTGACCGAGTTTTCGGTTTGCGATACGTTAGTGTTTCTGGACTGGTGTTGAGGCATTTGCATTTTGAGGCATTTGCATTTTGACTTGGCAATGGCAAATGTCAGACGTGCTTCCCACACGCCGACGCCTGCCGGCTAATCGTTAAACGACTCATCTAATGGTTGGGTCGTTGAATCAGGTTGGCACAGAAGATTTGATTATCGCTCATGTTCCACGTGAAACTCCCCCAATCTCTATATCCTGCATCCCATTCTTCGATTGTCGCCGACAGTCCTTGTGTATCCAGGTTCTCCGCGCTAACAAACTTTGCAGCTGCCAATCGTCTAAACGATTTCTCCCCAAAGGTTCGGTTATCGCTCGTGTTCCACGTGAAACCGCTAGACCGATTGTTCCGAACACTCCGCCCAGCTCGGCTTCTTATAAACCTTATGGGCTGCTTTATGGGGCTGCTTTATGGGGCTGCTTTATGGGGCTGCTTTATGGGCAATTATTTTCGAATGAAATGAAGTTCAATTTTGCCGGTGAGTCGAGAGCGATTGCAGCAAATATGTACATCAGTCCAGCCTGGGTGTCTGTACGATCGACGGGCAGAGTAGAGGGGGATGCCGTGATCGAAGACTCGCAAAACCAACCGGGCCTACTCCAGTGGGTTGATCACCATCCCGCTCAGTAGCTTCGGGTAGAAATACGTACTCTTGGCAGGCATTCTCTCGCCATGCTCTGAGATGGCCTTTACGTGATCGACCGTGGCTGGCATGACGAGGCACCCTAGTTCGAACGGTTCACCATTGCCTTGCTGGCCGGTTGCGTCTCGCCCAGCAGCATCACCTTCAGTTAGCCCAGCGATCACTTCGTCGATCGTATGTACGTATTTAGGAGAGGGCAATTCGGAGTATCCAAGCAGTTTTTCAACCACTAGCTTGTGCAGCAACGCGACGCCTAGTGAACGCCAATCGTCGCTTTGGTCGCCAGCGATCTCTTCCATCAGCTCGTACCCCACCGAACTCAATCTCGCCAGCACCCATGAGTCATCTGCCCGGCAATAAAATGCCATGGTCGATTGCTCGTCCTCGACGGCAACGTGGTCCCAGGCATCTCGAGCGAACTCAACACCTTGCCCTAGGACCTCACAATTGAACGCTGCTCCGAGCTTTTCAATGAACTCTTGCGACTTCAGGGGCGCGATCTTACGAAAGAGGCGATGGGTTGGGAGGACCGCCATCCCTGGGTCATGCATGCTCACGCACATCATCAAAACGTAGTCGACCGGATGGTCGTCATGGAGCTCTCGAGCGGCGCGTTTGGCGTCCCGAATATTGGTGGCAGTCTCATACCGATGATGGCCGTCGGCAACATAGACCGGTTTGGGCCCCATGATTTGAGCTACGGCCGCGATGGCATCCGGATTGGTGACCAACCACATTTCGTGCTTGACCCCATTGGTGTCAATTGCCGTCAATGGCGTCTTGTCGTCGACGGCAGCTTCAAGAATTTCCTGGGCTTCGTTCTCTTGGTCGGGGTAGATTCCAAATATCTGACTTAGATTGCAATTGCAGGCCATCATCAACTTGAAACGATCTTCCTTGACTTTGGAATGAGTCTCTTCATGCGGGTAGATCTGCCCCTCACCAAACGGCTCAATTCGAACACGCGACATGAATCCACGGCGTGTGAACGTCTGTTCTTCGTGAGTGAACGTTTGGTGGTAGACATAAATTGTGCCTACGTTTTCGGTTCTGAGAACGCCCTCTCGGCGCCACATCTTGAGGTGCTCAGTCGCCCGGTCGTATACATCTTGGTCGCCAATTAAGTCGTCGCCACGATTCAGGGTTAGGCGCACGATGTTGTGATCGTTGAGGGCGTACAGCTGGTCCAGCAGCCCCGCGTCGATGACGTCGTAGGGAGGGGCGACCACCTCAGAAAGAGAACCGACTTTGCCTAGGTCATATCGCAGCCCACGAAATGCTTGAATGTCAGCCATGTTTTTGCCTGCAGGAACTTTTTGACGCGTGAAAGTGTGTTCACCAAACGCGTCTTTATCCCGCAGGAAACGTGGTGGTTCAAGGGGGGAGTGCTAGCAATTCGAGTTTCTTGCTGACTCCCCAATGGCTTGGGCATAATGCCCAAGGACACAAAACTGACTCGTCGAACCGATGCAATTTCTGAGCTGCTGGATTGTCCTGATTCAGGGAAAGCAGCGTCTTAAACGGCCGTGACAACGAGAAGCTCGCCGAGCCCATAGCACGCAGAAGCTAGGATTGAATAGGAGCAGTGGGCGTTCTCGTCATGCGCCCCACGATTCCAACAACCACCTAGCGATCCAAAACGCTTCGGATAGTAGGCTGGGGCCCTTCCAAAAGCGGTGTAACCGGCTGGGTCGACGTCGCTGGTTCATAGTTCAAACGAAGTCGGTTTTGTGTTGAAGGTATTACGCCGGGTGCCGGCTGAAGGTTCGGATCAAAATCTGGAATGATGTTAGCAGGCTGCCCGGGGGAAAAATTCGTGGGTGCTGAGATGAGGATCAGCCCTTGGGAAGCGGCGGTCATGCCGTTGGCCAAATCTGCCATGAAAAATAGCTGGTTGGCTACATGGGAGGCGTCTCCTTGGATGCAGCACCGAGAATTCCCGATAGCGTTTAGCTGGATCGCTGTTTCGTACAATTGGCCAAATTCGCACAAGAGTTCATTCAAGCGGGCGAGATCGCGTTCCATTCCGGCGTAACAAGGGTTCCGCTTAACACGTCGGGAAATCGCCGCTGACCTGAGCTTGATCAGCGTGTTGGTGCCAAGCATTTTTCGGTAGCAATTCGTGCCCTTGAAATGAGTTTTGATTTCATCACGCATGTCCTCGGCAGCACAGCGCATTTCAAGCGAATGGCCATAGATGATTTGGGAGTTTGTAACGATTTGAGTGTTGGGTTCAGCGCCGAAGGCTGACCCGGCGACCAAAGCGCAAAATGCGGCAACGATTGAGCAGGTGGCAAAATAACGAATTGGGCTGAAAGGGCGATTGCATGTCATTTTGAGGCTCACGTTCGAGTGGGGCGTTACGGGGGTTTGGGGCGAATTCCCTTAAGCTCAATTCTACGAGCGGATTCTTATGAGTCAAAGCATGAAACTGTTTTCGTTTTAAATTCAAGTCAGGTGCCGTGGCGGAGTTCGATGCCGCATTGCTGGGGCACGCTTGTCTGTATGCCGTACGTTCGCCTGGTTTACTCGCTCGAACTTCTTGAGTCGTCAGAAGCTAAGCACGCTCAAGAAGGGCAGAGTGCTCATGGTGCGTAGGCGTTGATCTGTGAAAGGTTGGTTTTCAATGGCTGATACCATCCATAAAAAAAGCGGCCGGCAAAAATGCCGGCCGCTTTCAATTCATTTTGACTTGGGCCCGTGGCCCGAGTGATATGAGACTGGGAGGGCAAGAGGGCCCATCCTCGCTCAAAACCTAGCGATTAATAGCGGTAATGCTCAGGCTTGTAAGGGCCTTCTACCGGTACATTGATGTAATCGGCTTGTTCTTTGCTGAGCGTTGTCAGTTTCACGCCGAGTTGGTCAAGGTGAAGACGAGCAACTTTCTCATCGAGAATCTTCGGAAGAATGTATACATTTCCACCGCTGTAAGATTCACCCGAAAGCGTTGGCTTGCCTTGAGCGTTCAACGCCAAGTCGATCTGAGCGATCGTTTGGTTGGTGAACGAAGCTGACATCACGAAGCTTGGATGGCCAGTGGCACAGCCCAAGTTTAGCAATCGGCCTTCTGCCAAAACCAAAACGCTGTGTCCGTCTTCGAACGTGTACATGTCGTACTGCGGTTTGATGTTGGTTCGCTCGGTGATTTCTTCCAATTTGGTCATTTCGATTTCGTTATCGAAGTGGCCAATGTTTCCAACGATCGCCTTGTCCTTCATCTTCGACATGTGTTCTGCCGTGATGATGTTGAAGTTACCGGTGGTGGTGATATAGATATCTGCAACTGGGAGGAAGTCCTCGATTGTTTTGACTTCGTAACCTTCCATGGCGGCTTGGAGCGCACAAATCGGGTCAACTTCGGTCACAATCACGCGGCAGCCTTGGCCAGCCAGCGATTGAACACATCCTTTACCAACATCGCCGTAACCGCAGACAACGGCAATTTTGCCAGCCATCATCACGTCGGTGGCTCGGTTGAGTCCGTCGATTAGCGAGTGACGGCAACCGTAAAGATTGTCAAACTTACTCTTGGTGCAAGAATCGTTCACGTTGATGGCTGGGAAAAGCAATGAGCCTTCTTTGGCCATCTCAACCAAGCGGAGAACGCCTGTTGTTGTTTCTTCTGAAACGCCGTGACAGTCTTGAGCAACTTTGGTCCAGCGTTGGCCGTTTTGCTCAAGGCACCAAGCCAAAGTTTTGAGAACTTCTTTGAATTCGGCATTGGTCGTCGTTTCTGGTCCAGGAACGGCGCCAGCTTTTTCGAATTCAGCACCTTTGTGGATCAACATCGTGGCGTCGCCACCGTCATCAACGATCTGGGTTGGGCCGAGCCCGTCACCAAAATCGAGTGCCTTCTCGGTGCAGGCCCAATACTCTTCTAGGCTCTCGTTTTTCCACGCAAAAACTGGAATTCCAGCCGGTGCGTCGACGGTGCCAGTTTTGCCAACCACGGTTGCGGCGGCAGCATGATCTTGTGTCGAGAAAATGTTGCATGAAACCCAACGGACGTCGGCACCAAGCTCGACCAAGGTTTCAGCCAAAACGGCTGTTTGGACGGTCATGTGCAATGAGCCCATGATGCGTTGGCCGGCAAGCGGTTGTTGCCCGCTGAATTCTTCCCGCAGAGCCATCAAGCCGGGCATTTCCTGCTCGGCAAGATCTAGTTCTTTTCGGCCCCACTCGGCTAGAGATAGATCCTTGACTTTAAATTCAATTCCGTTCTTAACGTCGGGAGTGAATACGTACTGTTCCGATACTGTGCTCATTAGACTTTCTTGATTCCAATGTGACCGTGTGCCGGGATGGGGACTCCCACCGAGCTGCGGGTGCAAAAACATAAGTTTGGCAGATTGTTCTGCCGTTAAATCGTACGGCTGCATACATCGCAACCATTGTAAAAACCGAATATAATGATAATTGACAACGCATAAATCCAACAGGGGCGAAATTGACTAAATCAGGCCGATTACCCGCACGAATCGCGTTTTAAAACGACGAGATCGACGGACCAAGCGATGACTGTAAATTAGTGACGGTCACTCGCCTTTGCCGAGGGAGCTAATTCGTGTCCTGGCTTGACGGACAAACTCGCTCACTTTCACGTGGTCTTTGATCCCCGGTTCCGACTCAACACCACTGGCGACGTCCACTGATTGGACTTGCGAGGTGTCGATGGCTTGTGAGACGTTTTCTGGCTTCAGGCCTCCCGCCAAAATAATGTCCGCAAATTCCAAAAAGCGCGGGACACTTGTCCAGTCCAGAGCCTCGCCAGTGCCCCCGAATTCACCAGGTGCCGCGGCGTCTAGCAAAATCGCATCCACGCCAATGGTTGTCCAAGCCTGAATTCTGTTAACGATACGAGAGGGTTCCGACTCATTCTTAGTTTTGTCGACTCGAACCGCCCGAACAAACGAGACGTCAGACTTCCACGAAGTTAGCAAGTCGCGGACTTCCTCCAGTTGTTCTGGCTGTTCATCGCCATGGAATTGAATCCCGTCGAGTCGGTGCAAGATTGCTGTTTCAGCAATGCAAACAGACGTCGAATTGACGAACACACCGATTTTTCGAATCATGGCCAAATCCCGATGTTCGTCGTTGAATGTGTCAACGGTTTGGGCGATCAATTGGGCTTGGGCGGTGTCAACGAAACGGGGGCTGGGAGCGTAAAAATTTAAGCCAATCGCATCGGCTCCCGATTCGCATGCGTTCAACGCATCATTTGGGCGGGTGATGCCACAAATTTTAATTTGAAATGGAAGCATGTTCGGTTTGCGATTAAGATCTATGGCCCGGTGGAAACTGCGAAAACACGATTTCGTCGTTGTTATATGCCAAGCCAAGCTGATTCGGGGAAACGCTGGGACGCGATTTTTTATTTTATCACGTGGGTAGAATTAAGTTAGGTCCAGAGCGAACATGGTTTTGCCGGTTCAGAATCAAGGCATCGACCATCAGGTCCAAGTTGTTGCGAGTTCGTTTTTTTTTCTAAAGTTGAAATTGTTGTGTTGAAGATCAATTTGCAGCATCAGCTAATGATGGAATCGACTGCCTCTAGCGGGGCGCTCGGTCTCGACAGCCAATCACCGGCAAGCTTTTCGTCCGATGTTCAATTGGGGCCGGAGCAGCTTCCGATTCTGGTAACAGGAATTGCCGGCGTCTCTGGGTACAACGCATTTTTTCACTTTCGAAAAAAATACGGTGATCAGGTCATTGGTTTGCGCACCGTTAACAATTGGCCGCTGAAAGGCGACCAGATCTTTGGTTGTAACATCGAGGACGAGTCGAAGTTCAAGGAGCTACTGGAAAAACACCAGATCAAAACCATTCTCAATTGCGGCGGGAGCTGCGCGCTCAAGGCGTGTGAACTCGACCCCGAGATGGCCGAGCGCGTCAACGTTCACGGAATCAAGAGTTTATTGACTGCGATCGAGGGCACAGAAATCCAGTTGGTGCACCTGTCCATTGACTTAGTTTATTCCGGCTATGGAGATGGCAACTACTGCGAATCTGACGTTCCTGATCCGGTGACCGTTTATGGACGGACGATGGTGGATGCTGAGCGGGCAATTTCGGAGCAGCGTCCCGAAGCCTGTATGCTGCGAATATCACTCCCCATGGGCGTGAGCTTCAACGGACATGCCGGGGCGATCGATTGGATCCAATATCGGTTTGCAAACAACAAGCCGGCGACGCTGTACTTTGATGAGGTCCGAACGCCGACGTATGTCGAATGTCTGAACGAGACGATCGAAGAGGTTTTGGCCAAGCGGTTGAGTGGATTGTTTCACGCGGGCGGACCCAAAAAGCTGTCGCTGTTCGAGATCGCCCAAGTCGTCAATCGCGTGGGTGGTTATGACCCCGCTTTGCTGATGGGCTGTCCTCGGGTTGAGGCAGGGCCGGTTCCGCCTCGAGCTGGCAATGTGACGATGGATTCCAGCAAGCTAGAACGGGCTTTGGGGCGGCAACCGTTTACCCAATGGCCGCTCAAAAACGATCATGCCCCGGATAGTCGAGATTGGCATTTCGATCGATCGGAGATTGTCGATTCATCCGTTGAGGCGATCCACTCTCAGCTCTACACACGTCCAAAGGCCCCATTTTGCCGCTAGTTTAACAGTTCTTGAAGCTGTCAGCTCAAGTTGCCGTCAGCCGTCAGCCGTCAGTTAAGCTTGGCCCCATCAGGGGTTCCGGTTTTGACGGTCGAATTGGCAATTATCCGACAAGATTCCGCCAGCTGTTGTCCGTTGGAACTTTACCGGGTCAATAAGATTGATCAATTTGGTTGTGGGATATAAACTAGGCACACCTGTTGGGCCTGGTTTTGCCCACAATCGAAAATATGAGGCTATCTTGCTCACCTTAGGGAGCAACCAAGGTGGCTTCTCGGGGAGCTATGGGATGGCAAATAATTTCAGTTGGAGCATGAGCATCGGACGATGTGGCGGAACCCCCGTTCGCGTTCATTTGCTGCTCTTTCTTTTTGTCGCCACGATATTTGGCTCTTCCAGTTTGACCGACCCATATCTGACCGCGTTAGTGACTACGATAGTTTTGCTGGTCAGCATCGTCGCACACGAGTTCGCCCACGTGTTTGCATTGCGAAATTTAGGCGGTCACGTCGACACGTTGGTCTTGCTGCCTTGGGGCGGCAATTCGCGGTTTGTGATGCCCGAGACCAGCCGTTCCAAAGCCATCGTGCATTTGGCTGGACCCTTTGTTAACGGCGCGATTTTTTTATTCTGTACAGCCTTGCTGATTCGCCCGGACAGTTCTGGCTTGTGGTGGGACCAGTGCTGGAAACTGATTGCTCCTCTTGGCCCCCATAGCATCGAGGGCGGTGGCGAATTTGTTAGCTTTATCAAGATTGTGGCTTGGGTTAATTTCCAGCTCTTGATCGTTAACTTGATTCCGTGCTTCCCCTTTGATGGGGCCGGTGCCGTTCGGGCCTGGATCGGGTCATTGAATGCGGACCTTCCCAAGTACCGAGTTGAATCTGCGATTAAGCTGATCGGTGACGCCTCGGCGTTTGTTTTCGTCGGCTTGGCTTGGTTTGTCAAAGACACCGACGCTGGCCCGGTAGAGCCGACGTGGCTGCTGTTCCTGATCGTCGGCATCACATTATTGTTCGCTTCGAGATATTCGATGAACCGCGAACTGGAGGCTCACGAATTGGATTGGGATGACGTGGGTGATATGGATTATGGTTCGCTTCACGATGAACCGTCCTTCTTGGATTTCTCCGATTCGAACGAGGAATCGGCCTATTCCCAGTGGCTGCAGGAGAAGCAAGAGGCCCGCCGCGAGGTGGAAATGCAAGTCGATCTGGTTCAAGACGAAGACGAAGATCAGCAAGCCGACGAGATTTTGAAGAAACTCCACTTGGGCGGCATTTCAGCGATCACGCATGAAGAACGCACGATTCTCGATCGTGTCAGTGCCAGAATTCGACGACGTCGCCAGCAAGGTGTCTAGTCGACGATTGGCGTTTCTCACTAGCCGAATCTACGTGTCAATGGCATCGATCCATTGGCGATGTAGCGGATTTCTAAAACACACGTTGGCTAGTCATCAAAGCTATTGAGATATCGCTTTCGCCGTCGGCGTGATCGGAGCGTCGTTTGTTCCCCTTCGAGGAACCAGTGTCCGCCGAGAATTTTGTAAAACGCCAATAGGACTAGGGCACCGCCCGCGCCTACTGTGAATCCCAAAAAGCTGGTGGGGCGAACATCAATGCTACTTTCGGAGAAAAACTGAAGCACGGCGCATCCGATCAACGTCCCAGCGATTCCCATTAGGACGGTCGCAATCGCGCCGCCAGGATCTCGACCCGGCATGATCGCTTTGGCGGTGAGTCCAACGACGGTTCCAAAACCGATCCAGGTAAAAGCCAAGTTCGCATAATCGGCAAGGAGTGCGTCGTTGATGGGCACTTGGGCGAGAAATGCAAAATCCATTTTGTGTTCCTGATTCGTCCTTAAAAGGCTTGCGATTGGCGTTGCTTCGAGCCGGTTTTCGTTCGGGAGAACCAAAAGTCTTTTTCGATTCTGTTCGGCTTAAATTCCCACTGGGCTGGGATTCGCGAACTCTTTCTACCAAAACACGGCAAATTCTCTCAATAGCAGTTTTTTACCGAGCGTTTCGGCACTTGGTCGGCTCGGAATCCCACGACTTGTTTGCTCGATTGCCAGCACTTGCTTACAATCAGGATGAATGGGGTAAAGTCATTTTGAGGTGAACGATGAATCGAAGAATCTGTTTTGTGTTGGCGTTTTTCGTCGCGACTGCACTCGGATCACTAAACGGCGACAGCATCTTGGCTCAAAACATCAACGTCGGAACTCCGCTGACCCATGTTTCGGATAGCTACTACGAGAACTTAGGTACTAGATTTGGATTTTCGATTCCCGGCGGACGCGGCAACGGTTCTCGGATTGTCGGCCGGGGCCCTCAAGGTCAGTTCTCACCCAACATTGTGTTCTCTCAGAATGGATCCGGGGGAGCGATTCCACCGTTTGGCGGATACTCACCTAATGCTTCGTTTGGGTTCGGCCGGATCGGTCGAAATGGCGGCGGGTTTTCGTTGGGGCTGAATCTTGCCAAAGGCAGCACGCGGACGAGCACGACGGTCGCTCCTTCGTTGACGGTTCAAAACGGAAATGGCGGCTCGTTGATTAATGGACAGTTTCGGCCTTTTGTCACAGGTGTCGTCCCAGTCGTTGGCAACTCGGCTCAGTACGGGCAGCCCGTTTTTGCTCCGGACAACGGCGTGACGAGAGCGATGCAAAGTGGCCAATTGAATTTGGCTACGGGACGAGCTCCTGAAACTCATGTGGCGTCTTCCGATCCTGTTTCGTTCAGCAACCTGGAAAGCACCGCGAGCGCTGGCGATTTCAGTGTCAGCTCGATCAAGGCCGAACGGAAGCGACGAATCGAAGAACGGAAACAGCAATTCATTGCGGCGATCAAGGAAGCCCAGGTGCTCGAATCTCAATCCAAATATGCAGAGGCACGAATGAAATACCAATCGGCCTCGTCGCTTACTGATGACAAGCAATTCAAGGCTCAAATCAAACTGCTGATCAAAGCCACCCGGCTCAAATAAGACGATTCAAGCTTGGGCCTGAGTCTCGATAAAAAAGTAGGCCGCAGACATATTCCGCGGATTCCTGCCCAAGTGTGAACACGTTAGTCCACGATCAAATCCAGTCGATTTTCTGGGTTGAGCGCAATCCGACGAAGTTGCCCCTCGCCGTCAAACCAATAGTTAATCCCAGATTTTTCGCCATTCGCTAAGTTAACGAATTTGGTGCTGGGTTGGCCATTGAACTTCATATCTTTGTCAATTCCCATGCAAGTAATACTGCGGGCAGTTGCCTGTGCGTCTGGCGAGGAAGGAACCCTAAATACACTTTCGATCTTCACGACTTGCCCATTCTTTTTCGGCAGCTGAGGGATCAAAAAGAAGACAGCAAGGTCGGGGTAGCTACCCGGGGTCCACCTTTGCTCTTCAGTCATTTCTTTCTCGCCCCGGACGGTCTTCTGGATCATCTTGCCGTCACTGATTTCAGCTACAACTGCGTAGAGGACAACCTTGTCACTACGAATGGCTTGGTATTTCAGGTTGCGAAACTCTATTTTTTCATCTTTGATCGAAAAAACGCAATCGCCTTGATACTCAATGAATCTTTTTCCATCGGGCAAATTCAAGCGAGTCACGTTTTTAAGAACAATGGAATCATTGTTTTTGACAGTGGTAAACGTCATCGTGCCACGTTCATGCTCGACCAAAGATCCAGAGCTGCTGTCTTCCCATATCATTTTATACTTTTTCGTGCCAAAACTTTCGAGCTTTTTAAGGTCAAACAAACTCTCTTGAGCGTTGAGTGCGGTCGGCACGAGCGAGATTGCGAAAGTCAGAGCAAGGAGGGGTAGTTGACGCGAGTAGCAAGTTTTTTTCATTATCAACGACATGTTTTTTGGATTCTGAGGTTTTGAAAGTTGTTGCGTGCGGAACGGATTCGTTTTTGGTTTGCCATGAAACCGAGGGAGCTGTTGAGGGAACGAAGCCCCAAATCTACGTTGGCTTGGGGTTCGCAATTTTAATTGCCGAACCGAAGCTTAAGGACGTATTGCTCCCACTGGTCTTGGAATTTATCCATGTCCTGTCGGCCGAGGACTTTTTGTAGCGTTTCGTAGCCAGTCGGATCCTGTTTGCAATTCTTGGTGAACTCTTGGTAAAACTCAATTAGCTTGCCACGTTCCTGGAGGTAGTAATTCAGGTACCTGGCTTGGGCATAATTGGTTGATGCTCCATCGTAGAACTCACGAGTCGTCGTCGAACAAAGTTCCTTGAATGACGGCAAACGGTCGTCTTGGATCGTCAGCTGCAACCCCCGCAATCGCCAATTGGTCAACCCCACGATATGCCCGTTTCTTGAGGCACTTTGTTCGTACAATGAGGCAAGGCCTTCGTTGAACCACGACGGGCATCTCGCAAAGTTGCTTTCGATGAAGGGATGAACAATCTCGTGCACCAAAGTTCCACCACCGGTGGAGATGTCCATTACGAGGACTCGGTTGGCAGACGAGTAGTATCCGTACGGGGTGCCAGGATTGGAATCAAATAGCTCCAAGTTATGTTTGCGATAACTCTCGGGGTTCTTGAATAGCCACACATCGATAATGTGAATTGGATCTTTCTGGAAAAAGTCTTGTTTGATCGAGTCGACGGCCCACTTCACGGTCCCCGTCGCTGAGCGTTTTACTTGAGCCATCGTCCCATCTCCCACGACCACAAACGGTTTTTGCAGGACGATCTTGAAGTCATCGTGTGGCAGTCGCGTTTTGAGGTCGCGAATGTGTTGGGCGAAATCGGCGTCAGTGAAACCAACGCCCGGTGTGATTTTTAGGCGTGTACTTTTAAGGCCAATGCAAACGATTTGGGCTTCACCAGAGGTGGTCGCACTTGGCTTGGCCAATCGACAATCCGCAAGAAACTGAGGTCGGGGTTTTCGCAGACTCGCCCCGCGAACCTGATTGGGATCGTGGAAGATCACTTCATCGGTGGTGGCGTCATGACCGATTACCAACACGAACTCCTCGGCTCCATTGTTAATTCGGCAAACGACGCTTGGGGTGCCTGTTTTTAAGTCGGTCAGAATTATTTTCCAGACGGCATCGACCGCAGTTTGGGTACTGGCGTTCAGCCAGACGTCGCCCGTTTGGAAGCCCAGTCGTTTGGCGGCGCGGTTCAATTCTGACGCGTGACAGCCTCGGCCGTGAATGGGATCCACGCGAGAAGCGTCAAACACGTCGTCACCGGTGACTTGATGTCCCAGCGATTGGAGGTACAAAGCGATGCAAGTCTCGCCACCAAAATCCGGCCGCTTTTTCGCGTGGCGTATGCTTTGCAAATGTACCGAGTCTAAATGCACCGAGTCTTCGTCCACTGACGCGATGCGATGATGGTCACTGCCGATGACGGTCAATTCCATGACGGAGGGGGTTGGTTTTGCGAGGGAGGTTGCGATTCCAGGGGGGCTTGATGCAAATGTCCAATTGGGAATGATCAGGCAGAGGACTCCCGTGGCGAGCCACGATGTCCATTCGAACGTTTGCTTCGGCCGGATCTTAAACTGACACATCGCGAATCCTTTTCTCTCTGAGGGCACTTGCTGGACGGTTCGGTGTTAAATGGGAAGCAATGGATTGTTTGGCGACGCGTCCTCAAGGTCAACGCCAATAAAATTCCACTCCCCGGGACTCACCAATTTTTGCTGGTTAGCTACAATCAAAATTCATCAAAAACTAATAGGGGAAGAACCACACGTGGGAAACCAATACGCTCAGTCGCATTTTGTCAGCCACGATTTAGGGCTCGCCGTCAGAAAAACGGCTGAGCAAATTCAGTGGTCCATTGAGGGTGAGGTCGATCTTGTCGTTGCGTTTGCGGCCGGATACTCGGGCGAAGCATTCGACTTGGCAATGCACGAACTGCAAACATTGACCGGAGCTACAACCGTGCTGGGCTGCACCTGTGAAACGGCATTGGGCGGCGGTTTGGAATTGGAACAGGAGACGGCACTGTCGGTGTGGGCTGCCTCGCTTCCCACGGCGGAAATCATTCCTATGCATTTGGATTTTGTTCGTGCTGCGGGCGAGTCAGCGATTGTTGGGTGGCCGGACGAGTTGTTGGGCGAATGGCCTCGAGACAGCTCGATGCTGATGCTCGGCGAGCCGTTTGGATTCCCCGTTGACGTGATGCTCGAGCGGTTCAACGAAGATCGTCCCGGGATCCAGATCGCTGGAGGAATGGCCAGCGGAGCTCAAATGCCAGGGCAAGCCCGTTTGTTGCTCAATGGTGAAACGTTTTCTGAGGGTGCCGTCGCTGTCCGCATTTCGGGGGCACCGGTTCGCACGATTGTCTCTCAAGGCTGTCGGCCAATTGGTGAGCCGATGGTGATCACAAAATCGGAGCGGAATATCATCGAGCAATTGGGTGGCAAGCTCGCCCTCGATGTGGTGTATGAGTTGTTTCAAACGTTACCCACTCGCGAACAAACCATGTTCCAATCTGGATTGTTCGTTGGCCGGGTGATTAACGAATACCAAGAAAAATTTGAGTATGGCGATTTCCTTATACGGAATGTGGTCGGACTTGACAAAGAGCTGCGATCCATCACGATCGGGGACTTTGTGCGTCCTGGTCAAACCGTTCAGTTTCATATTCGGGACGCCGAGTCGGCTTCGGTTGAGCTGTCTCAGATGCTAGTCAAGGCAGTTGAGCAGCGTCCGTACGCCTCGGCTTTGCTGTTTACCTGTAATGGGCGAGGGCTGAACATGTTTTCAGATCCCCATCATGATGCCAATTTGGTTTTCACGAACGGAAAAGACCGCCAAGCACCCACGGCTGGATTTTTTGCGGCCGGAGAAATTGGAAACGTCGGCGGGAAAAACTTTCTGCATGGATTTACAGCAAGTGTTTTGCTATTTGAATAGGCGAGTGGTTGTCTTTGAATAAGATGGACGATCCAAATTCTCCTCCTTCCCCCCGAAGTATTTTGAGTAAGCACCACCAACGTTTCTTGATCACGGCGGTTAAATGCGCTCTGTCGATTGGAATTCTCGCGTATCTGTTTCACTCGGCGAGGCAGGAAGATCAATTTGACGGATTCATGACACGCGAAAAGCACTGGGGCTGGATCGGGTTAGCATTTCTGGGCTGTCTGGGCGCGCATTTGTTTTCATTTTTTCGTTGGAGAATCATGGTCCGAGCCCTGGGACTGCCTTTCTCCAAGTTCGATGCGATTCGGATTGGGTTCATTAGCTCGTTCTTCAGTTTATTTGCTTTCGGCGTGATTGGAGGTGACACCCTGCGGGCGTTTTATGTCACTCGACAAATCAAGAATCGCGCAGCGGAAGCCATTTGTTCGGTTGTGGCTGATCGAATCCTAGGACTTCTGACCATGTTTTCGTTCGCCTCGATTGCTTTTTTGTTGATCGATATGTCGGCGATGGCAGAGCAGCATCCAGGTAAGATCGCGACACTCAACTACGCCTGCAAGGTCGTTTTGTTTTTCACGACTCTCGGATTCGTTGGGGTCCTGACAGTGTTCTTGGCTCCTCAGATCGTCAAGACAAGTCTGTATGTCAAACTTTATTCAATTCCAAAAATTGGCACCCTGATCGCTCGCTTGACCGACGTTGTGTTGGTCTACCGAGGCAGACCAGGCGCCGTTTTCGTGTGCCTGCTAATGAGCGTCGGCGTGAATTTGTGCTTCGTAGTTTCAATTTATTCGATTGCCCGAGGCCTGACCGATTCGTATCCTTCGTTTTTAAATCACTTCTTGATCGAACCGATTTCCATGGTCGCCAACGCCGCTCCTCTGCCTGGTGGATTGGGGGGCATGGAGCTGGCGCTAAATTTTCTGTACGAGTCGTTTTCCTGTGGGACGGGCGTGATCGTTGGATTTGCGTTTCGATTTTTATTGCTATGTATCTCTGCCACCGGGGCCGTGTTTTGGTTCTTCAATCGGAGCAAAGTCGCGGCGGCAATCGAAGACGCCCCGGCCGAATGACGTTGCCCCGCTATTTGCCGGGTAAAAGTGCTCTTCAACGGATGTTGGTTTTCCGCCATCATTCGACATGGAAACCGACAGCCTAAAATCTAAATCCGAGCGTCCTGCGTGGAGCACGACCAAGATTTGGCTAGCCGCTGCGGGTTTGGTAGCGACGGGGTTGGTCGTTTTGAATTTCGATACCGCGTTGGCTAACCCCAGCAACCTGGAATACTTGCCGGGTGATCTCAAGCGATTCGTCCGGCTTTCCGAGTTGTTCGCTCATGGGTTCGGTGTAGGCGTCGTCGCGATTGGTATTTGGTTGATGGCCAAAGAAAAACGCCGATTCATTCCCCGAATCATGTTGTGCGCTTTCTGGCCATCCGCTGGCGTGCATTTGATGAAGGTTTGCTTCGCTCGATATCGTCCGATCAAATATTTTGATGAATTCAGAGTCGCGAATTTTCCCGACCGCATTTCAGAGACTTGGGCTGGCTGGATGCCAAGCGACCAGTTGAATGTGGCCTACTCGATGCAATCTTTCCCGTCGGCCCACGTGGCTACAGTTTGGGGATTGGCGATTGGGATGAATTACGTTTTTCCCCAAGGCCGTTGGTTGTATGTGTTTTTGGCAATCCTTGCGTCCATTCAGCGAGTGTCTTCATTCGCCCATTGGTCAAGCGACGTGTTCTTCGGGGCGGCGATCGCATGCGTGATGGCAGGGGCATTGACTCAAAATTGGGGATTGGGCCGACTGCTTGGATGGTTCGAAGACCGAAATCAGGCTGTGCCACCGCTTCAACTCGCTGAGGTCGGGGAGTCAGATCAAGACTTGGGACGTTCCGGCGCAGCCTAATGCCGCAGGCAGTGCGTGGACGAAAATTCGGCACGGCGCAAAAGCCGTCAGTTCAATCGTTCGAAGTCCTAGGTACCAAGATCCGGCGGAGCCGATGTAGCTAACGCAGAACCCTGTGCTGTCATAAAGCTCGTTGATTCAATCGCAAAGCACCTCAGCGAAAACCCAACCTAAAGCGATCGACACAAGAGCTAATTTCGTTCGAATAGTTCCATATGGCGATTCAAAAAAATTCGAACGGCGTCCAGCCTACCAACCATAAAGAAAGCGTTTGCAAGGTGCCGATCGAGCGGTAAGTTTTCGGCAACGACCAAACGAGGGCCTTGATCTAGCGAGATTGAACATCGTTAGGCACTCATTCGACGGGGCGAAAGGCGACCACCATCCTTCTCGCTTGCGCATCGTGAATGTGTAGGGTGCCAGGCGTATTGGCTCGGCGTGAGCCGATGGGACGCGAGAAGGAGTCGATGAAAGCTTAATCGGAGTGCCATTCCATCGGGTTGAGACACGGAGCGCCCCAAGGCATGGTAGTTTCTTAGCGGGTAAAACAGTTTGCCTGAATCTCGGCGATCAGGTAGACTCGGTTCCGGCAAGGCATTGAAATTTGGAGATTTACAATGCACTCTTTCAGCGATTATAAAATGGCATTTCCGGCAACTAGATGGCTGGTTGGCGTATTTCTTGTGGGAATTACGATTGGGCACCCTAGATTGGGAGCCGTCCAATCCGATGCTTCGCACGCAGCAAGGACTTCGAATAAGTCTGATTCCAACGGTGAGAATGACGGCCCGCGTTCGATCGGCGAATTCCGTAAGGACCTTAAGGTGTTTATGCGGAATTCAAAAGAGGATGACCCGCAACTAGAACGCAATGCGATTTATAATCTTTGCCAGCTTCATCGTGAGATCGTGTTCGACGCTCGCTACGATTCGAACCAGCAGCTTCCAGGGATGCGGGCCGTGATTGCGAAACGACTTGAGCTTTTCAGCAAAGATCAAAAGAACCAACAGCTACGTGAGGCAAGGCGAATCAAGGCCTCCAAGCGGGGCGCAGTAAACAATGCTGAGCCTATCGGTTTGGCCAATCAAGAAAACGACTCGAGGGATTCGGTAGGATCAGAAACCGGTGCCAACGAACACCCCGAATCTGACCATTCAGCCGCTGGCGAAACGTCGGATTCTGATTCTGATTCTGATAGTTGGATGAACCAATCGGCATCGGAGTCATATTACTTGTTGGGCACGACAGGGGGTGGTCCGAATCAAATGTTCAATTTCGTAGGACGGATGGGGCCGCCATGGGATCATGGCGAAGAGCTAGTCGATTTGATCGTCAACACGATCAACCCTGCATTCTGGCAACGCAATGGTGGCCCCGGTAGCATTCACTACTATCGGCCGTCGAGAGTCTTAGTGGTTCGTGCTCCTCAGCAAAGCAATGACGAAACAGCAGATTTGCTAAATCGCTTGCGTGCTAACGGCGGTGAACAGATCAATGTCGGGGCGGGTGGCGCTGGGAATTAGCGAGCAGTCGACTACTTGGGAATTGAGACGATTGATGGGAAATAGCTAAGGGCCAGTGAATGGAACGCCAGCCGTTCGGAGAGCCGAGCGACATTGCCGCTTGGCTTTCCAAGCTGCTTGCATTCCTTCGATTCGTGCTGAGTTCGAGCGAGCTCAAATTGTCGGCAACAATCCATGATTCTCATTTTCTATTTTTCAACCGCTGCTGGCTGGCCCCAGATCACGTCGAATCGGCCGGAGGAATCGGCGGCGGCTCGAGCCATTCCACCGGTATTGAAACCCATCACGATGTTTCCTGATTTGTCGATGGCGATCAGGCCTCCGTCGTTCTTGTTCAGCCGGTTTTTGAGGTTGTCATCGACGGCCTCTTGCAGCGAAGCTTGTTTGTATTTCATCTGAGCTGACACATCGTAGGCCACCGCGTTGCGAATGTACTGTTCGCCAATCCCCGTGGCAGAGACGCCGCATGTTTCGTTGTCGGCGTAAGTTCCGGCTCCCACGATCGGGCTGTCCCCTACTCTGCCGAATTTCTTGTAGGTCATGCCGCCGGTCGACGTACCCGCCGCGATATTGCCTTCTGAATCCAAAGCAACGCAACCGACGGTGCCGATATTCCAATGAGGCTCAAACAAGTTGGTTGCTGAAGGCGAGCCTGTTTTGTTTCCTGTTTCCGAGGCGCGACGCTTGAATCGCTCCCATGATTTTTTGGCTTTGGGAGTGTCGAAATACGTCGGGTCGACAAGGGGGACCTGTTGTTGCTCAGCGAATTGCTCAGCCCCCTGCCCTGCCAATAAGACGTGGCGCGTCTCGGTCATGACCAAGCGAGCGAGTTTGATAGGGTTTTTGACCGTTGAAACGCCAGCCACTGCCCCACAGGATTTGTCTTTCCCTGACATAATCGAGGCATCCAATTCATGGCTTCCGGCGGCATTGAAAACGGCTCCCTTGCCAGCGTTGAACTGCGGATCATTCTCCAAAATCTGAATCACGGCCTCGACCGCATCGAGCGAAGATCCGCCGTCTTCCAGAATCGTGACGCCCGCCTTCAAGGCTTGGTCAAGCGAGGCCCGGCGCCGTTGGACAGCGGCCTGGTCAAAATCTTTGGCACTACTTCCTGCTCCTCCATGAATCACGATTGCGAACTTTTTTGGCTGAGCGGCAGATTCCGATTCACCCGATGTTTGGGCGTCGGCGTGAGAGCCCAAGGCTCCGATTACGAAAGACAGGGTTGCTAGAATAGCCACGAGGGATAGTCGTTTTTGCATGTTTCGCTCCAGATTCGTATTAAAACCGCCCTCGTTCGCAACCACGAATCAAGGCAGGGACTCAGTCGCTCGAAACTTATTCGCTATCATTCTTAAAAGCATAGATCGCTTCAAAAGTCCGGATGTATATCACACCATTGGACATAGCTGGTGAGGACGTCAATTCCTCATTAAGCTTATTCTCTGCGAGGATTTCAAGCGTCTCGCCCGCTTTGATCACGACCACGGTTCCATCACGACCATTGAAATAGATTTTCCCATTGGCCGCCACTGGCGTCGCGCGCTGCTTGTCGATCAGCAGCCGTTCACGGTAATGCAATTTGCCAGTTTTGGCGTCATGCACCGCGAGGTCACCCTTCTCACCGGCCAAGTAAACCAATCCGTCGTAAATAAGGGGAGTTGAAACATCGGGGGTTCCGCGTTCCAGTTTCCAGTGAAATGCAGATTTGTCTTCCGTCACATTTCCGGCGATGTCTACTTTAAGCGCAGCCATGGATTTTCGTTTGGCGGTTGGGACGACGATGATTCCTTCGCCACAGCCGGGCGATGCCACGAAACGAAGATAGTTGTTGTAGCCTTGGCCTTTGGGATTGAATCCACCACAACGCCAGAGTTCTGCACCGTCTTCCAGTGAGTGTCCAATCACGTAGTCAGCGCCGTGAGTCACCAAGAATTCTCGATTCTTGTCGCGATAAATTGTCGGAGACGCGTACGAGTGCGTATTTTCGGCCACTCCATCAGTCTTACGGAGATGCAGCCAGATTTCGTTGCCCGTCTTGGCGTCGAACGCGATGACTTGGCCAACCGATGTCGTTTTTGTATCTCGCATGTTCCCGTGCATCAGGGCGACGTACAAATTTCCGTTGTCGAGAATGGGTGTCGTCGACATTCCAAATTGGATGTTGAACTTGCCGTATTCTTGTTGGAGATCTTTTTTCCAAACCAGTTCTCCATCGACAGTGAAGCAATAAATGATTCCATCACCCATCATGCACCACACGTGTTCGCCATCGGTGCTGGGAGACGGACTGGCCGAGTTGGCATTGTCACGACTGTCAGTATTTTTGCCGTCTAGCAGCTTTTTCCATTGCTGCTTTCCGTCGGTACCGACGCAGTACAGCACCATGTTGTCGTCGTCTGCGCTCGTTACAAACACGCGGTCTTCCCAAACCACGGGGCTTGATCCGGCGGTCCCTGGCAGTGGGAATCGCCACGCTAGATTGGTGTCTTTGTCGAATTTGACCGGCAAATTCAATTCAGAGCTAATGCTTCGTAAATCTCCACCGCGCCACTGAGGCCAGTTTTCTTGAGCTGACGTCTGGCTTATCCACGCCGTTCCGATCATTGAGAAGATTGTCAAATGGATCAATGATTGAATTCTATTTTTCATGTGTCTCTCGGGGTCTGGATCGAAACGAGTCGTACCAAATGCCTGCTGCAAACGAGGGAGCGTGGCGAGCAAAAGTGCCGAATAATCATAGTCTAACAGAAAAACGCAAGGCAATGCGCGGGACTTAAATTGATTTAGCGGGAAGGTTCTAATAGGCTGGAGTGGAACCATGTCGGATATAAATTGTGTGGAGGCTCACGACTTTTGAATCGTCGTGATCGAAATCGAGTAGGCAACCTATGAAACGCACGATCACATCTGTTCCGCAACTCTACCGCAACGTCCGGCGGTGGACTGAAATTGTTTCGGTCCTTAGCAAGTACGGGCTGGCAGATTGGTTGAGTCGATTCAACATTGACTTCATCACCGATCTGTTGAAAACCCAGCACGGCGAGGCCCAGTCGAAACTGACCCATAACGCTCGCATTCGGATGGCGTTGACCGAATTGGGGCCGACCTTTATCAAGTTTGGGCAATTGCTAAGTACGCGTCCCGACTTAATTGGGCACGCCTTGGCGGAGGAGCTTGAGCAGCTTCAATCGGACGCTCCCCAAGATCCATTCGAAACGATTAAACGAATCATCGAGGAAGAGCAGGGCCTGCCGCTTGACGAATTGTTCGTTGAATTCGATCAAGAGCCGATCGCGTCTGCTTCGATCGGACAAGTCCACGGGGCTCGGTTGGACGCAAGTCGATTTCGCGTCTCGACGCCGGTTTCTTCAAACAGCAATGGCAGATCCCGTTCCGACCAAATTCCAACGACCCACCCGACCCGTGG
>JBLINZ010000041.1:0-22724 GCA_047639375.1 Mariniblastus sp.
AAGGGCATTTTGAAATCGTTGACAATCCGGTTTACATTCCGACCAGCAAGCGGAAACCGCCGTCCATCAACGATAACTATTTGAAGATTGATAACAATATTCGGATGGTCCAGGGCCAAATCGACAAAGAGAAAAGATACAACGCTGACTTGGTCACCATTGAAGGACTTCGAGTCACCAAGCAAACGGATGAGGCGTTTGGGATTTATCAAAAGCTAACTCGAAACTATGGCGATTTGGCCAGTCGAGATGAACTTCGAGAATTGATGTTGCAGATCAGCCAAGCCGAAAAAGAACTGGTCGTTCCCGTCGAGTTGAACATCACGACCTCGACTGAGGGCAAGCCTTCGGTGATCGAGAACACTGTCGTCCTGGCGACGACTTCTGGTCAGCCGGTTCCTGGGCTGAAAGAAGAAATTGTGGTGTTCCTGGCCGACGGCGCTGTTTACGGGATTGATGCCGGTGATGGATCGATCGTGTGGCGACGATTCGTAGGCTACGAGACCCACAATCAACCCGTGCAGATCGACGAGGAAACGATAGCCGTTTCTGATCAAAGAGATCATCAGTTGTTGGCGGTCGACAAGAAAACGGGTGAGCTTCAATGGCGAACTGAGATCAACGAGCCATTTCTGTTGCCGACGTTGGGCGAGCAGGTGCTCGTCGTGACGACGGAGTCCGGCCGGCTGCTTCAGCTCGACACGAATTCAGGCGCAGTCGGTTATTCGACTCAGTTGCCGCAGCCAGCCAATGTGAGCGCGTTGGTCGCAACCCGCGATCCGTATATCTATCAAGTTGGAAGCTACCAAAACTTGTACGTGCTTTCGAGTCAGGATTACTCCTGTGCTGAAGTGCATTATCTTGGGCATTACGAAGGCAGCATCTCGATCCCGCCTCAGGCTTGGACAGGGTTCATTCTGGTCGCCGTAAACGGTGGCGATTCTTGTGATTTGCATGTTCTCAAACCCCAAGCCAAGGGGCTGGGGCTGGAACTTGTCCAAGTGATATCGAACGTTGTGGATGGCACCGTATCGGTCCCGCTTCAACGTGTGGGACGATGGATGCTTTTGACGGCTGACAACGGCGAAATGAAAATTCTCGAACTGTTTCCCGCCGAAGAGCAGAACCCAGTCAGGGTGCTGACTGCGGATTTGTTTGATGCCAAGGGTGGCCAAAGCGTTTACGTAAAAGCTGAAGGCAGCAACTTGTGGGTCGCAGGACAGGGCATCATGCGATACCGGATTCAGCGAAACTTGGGCACCATCGGCCGCGAAGTTCTCTTAGAGCCAACCGATACATTCATCAGTCCGATTCAAAAACTCGATGACTATTTAATGCATGTTCGGCGACGTAATGGCTCCGGCATGATTTCGGTTTCACTCGTTGATGCAAAAACGTTGACCGGTCCTGAGACGTTGAAGTCCGTTTGGCGAACCGATATTGGTGGAGCCTTGGCGGGTCAGCCAATGAAGTTTGGTGACAATGTGGTTGCAGTTTCAAATCAGGGCGATACGTTTTCGATTGATGCGGTCGCGGAGACGAGTCGGAACGCTGGGATTCCCGTCCGTGGCAGTGCCGTGATTGAAAACTTAATTTTCAGTAATACCGTTCGAACTTCGGATGACACGTTTGCCGTTGTTGCACCTGCTGGTAGGAAAGACTTTTTAACGGGCAGTGGCTCAACCGGCAGGACGAAACTACTTGCGTTTGGCAATCCTGCTGACAAGCCAGCGTGTTTGCCGATGGCCATTGGTGAGCACTTGATAGTGCCGACACAAACCGGCCAAATCGCCAGAGTCGATCCGAGCAACGGGCGAATGATTGGAACGCCTTTCCAACCGCCTATTCAAGCTGGTTCCTCCAAGCCTCAATGGTTTGAGCCAACCATGATTGGGAACGACGTGTTCGCCATCGGGGCCGCTGCTACTGATGATGGCTTGAAAAGTATGATTTACTTGTTGGATGGGTCGAGTCCCCGGGTCGTTGCCAAAATTGCAGAACTTGAATTGGAGAATTCCCTCAAGTCGCGACTCGTCATCGTGGGTCAAAATCTGTTCGGAGTTTCCGCCGGCGGCAATGCTGACAGCCTCATTTCATTGACCGCCGCAACGGCTTTGACGTTGGAGGGAAGTGTTGAAATGGAAGGCGAGTTGGTCGATGGGCCATGGCCGACGGACGCGGGAATTTTGGTTCGATTGGACAATGACAAACTTTATTGCTTCGGCACGGACCTCGCGGTCAAATGGTCGATTGATGTTTCCAACGAAAAATTTGCTTGCTCACCAACTCAGGTTGGAGCTCAGTTGATGGTTTGTTTCCAAAATGGAAAAGTGAACTTTATTGATCCTGGCACGGGGCAAGTGGGGAGAATATTTGATCTTGGTCAACCCATTATCCACGAGCCATTGCGTTCAGGAAACAAAATGTATTTCGGCGGAGTCGATGGGACGGTCCATGTGGTTGATTTGAATAAACTGCCATAGGAAATCCTGCGAGCGAGTTAGCTGAAACCCGTTACGACGAGTGGTCATCATGAGGCCCTGGGTGATGAAAGAGGCCGTCGCCTCGCAAGGTTGTCGCGAGGGCGGTAAATCGCCAGTGATTGAGTTTGAAAACGATTCCCAAAAATCAATTCGACGTTGAAATGACGAGAGTAATGAATCAATCAAAAAATGATGACAGTGAGTTCCGTCGAGACCGGTCTAGACGACCGTTCGGACTTGCATTTCGTTCAAGGTGTCGATCAACGAGTTGTCAAATGTTGGCGTTAGCAATGGCGTTCGTCGCGTTGGTGTTTCTGCCGAGTCAGGCGACTGCTCAGGTGGTCGAGAGACAGGATCTCGTCGGACCATTTGTCGACGGCGATCCTTTCGATGTTATTTATCTTAACGATAAGGGCGACGATGCGATCATGAAGGTCAAGCCGCTGGGCAAGGGGCTACCCAAGACGCCTTACCCTGATCGCGGACAGTTGGTGTTTGAATTCTTGAACGACGACGAAGATAAATACGAAGTTCCTTATTCGAGCCTCAAGGAGATCAGGACGTTTCAAGACTTGTTGCTTGAAGAGGCCGATCAGTGGGTCAAAGAAGAGGAATTTCCAAAAGCGTTTCGGAATCTTTTCTACATTTATAACAATGGGGGAAAAGAAGACCCTCAGATGGTCAAGTTGATGATGGTATGTTTGTTCAAAGACGGGCGAGAAAACTTTCTCACCGGCGAGTTTGAATTGGCGCTTTCGATTTATGAAGACATTTACGCGCGGGATCCAACGCTGAAAATTTCCGATTTTCCAAACCAGGAATTGGTTGAAATCGTGATGTCGTGTTACAACGGGATTATCAAGAAGCGATTTGAAATCGAAGACTACGTGGGTGTGCGAAAATCTTTGGAATCGGTAGTCAAAGCTTACCCGAACGCGGCGAATCAACTGAATTCAGAATGGACCGCGAACTTTACCAAGCGGAGTGATGACCTGGTCGCCTTGGCCAAGAAGAACGCTGCTGAGGGCAAGGCTCGTGAGGCTCATTTGGCAGCCAATCAGGCTGAGCAAATGTTGCCGGGTCGCAAAATCGTTGAAGAACTTAAGGAAGAATTGCTGTTGAAGTTTCCAATGATCGTGGTGGGCGTCAGTCAAGTCGCCGACGATCCGGACCCGACTCAGATTGCAAATTGGGCCGCGCGACGTGACGGTGGCCTTACCCAGCGAACGCTTTTCGAAAACACAGGGCTGACCGATGAGGGTGCGAAGCTTGAGTTTTTGAATGGTACGATCTTCCCCGCCGATGAAATTGGCCTGACTTACACGATGGAAATTGACGAAAACCCTACAGGGTTTGCCGTCCCTCCGATCAGCGCCTATGAGGTTTCGGCTCGTCTGCTTTCGCTCGCCGATTCTGAATCGCCTGACTACAAGACGGCCTGGGCCAAAATTTTTCAGAACGTAGAAATTGAAGGCGAGAATCGAGTGACGTTCACGCTGCGATCGCCCTTTGTGCGGCCCGAAGCGTTGCTTAAAATTCCCTATGCGGAATTGACTGACGATTCTGAAGCCGTCCAAAACGGACGATACATTTTAGCTGGAACGGAAAATGATCTTAAGACATTTGTCCTCAATCCGCGATATGAACGCGTTGCTGGTAGGCAGCATCCGGTTGTCGTCGAGCAGCTGTTTCAGGATGCCTCCGTGGCCGCGGATCAACTGATCGCAGGTAATATCGACATTGTAGATCGGGTCCCCATTGCGGATCTCAAGCGGCTCAAGGCCTCACCGGATGTGAAGGTCCGGTCGTATATCCTTCCCACCGTTCACATGTTGGTGCCGAAGATTCGAAGTCAAGTCGCCAACGATCCCAATTTCCGAAATGGTTTGTCGCATGCGATCGATCGAAATATGTTGGTCAACGAGGTCATCTGCAATGGCGAGCCGGTGGATGGATGCGATGTGATCAGCGGTCCGTTTCCGATTGGCACGGAGGAGAATGACCAGATTGCTTATGCCTATGATTTGAAGGTTCGTCCGTTGGCGTTTAACTCGCAAATGGGGATGGTCATGGTTAATCTCTCGTTGCGTCCCAATCCACCTCGGCGTCCCGAGCCCATCCCGACTCCAAAACTAGTGATCGCCCACACCTCAAGTACGTCGGCATCCAATGCGGCAGCAGCAATCGCACGCATGTGGAGCGAAATTGGGATCGACACGGAAACTCGTTTGCTGAGGATTGGCCAAACGGTTCCGGAGGACGACAACTGGGACTTTCTCTACCTCGAGGTCACGATGGAAGAGCCGTTGGCAGACGCCGCGCAGATCATTGGTCCAGAAGGGATCGCTGCTCAGGTCAGTGCCCCAATCGAACAGACGCTGCGAAATTTAAGCTATGCCGAAACATGGCAATCGGCATGTTCGGACTTGCGACGACTGCATCGGCAAACCGCAATCGACTTGTCGATTATCCCACTGTGGCAAATCAAAGAACATTACGCGTATCGCACGACCGTCCGTGAGATTGGCCGAGACTTAATTCATCTGTATCAAAATGTCGACCGTTGGAAGATTGATTTGACGGCTGAGGAAGAGCAGCAAGGAAAATGAATTTGTTTCAACAACTGTACACTGATAACGTCGAGGAGCGAAACGCAATGGGTGCCAACCAACGATCCATGTTGAGTATTATGTGGGTTGTCGCCCTGGTGGCGATCTCGATGGTGCCAGTGCGGTCGGCCATCGCTCGACAGAATTCTCCTCAGGCATCTGAGCAAGAGTCGGATACAGAAGCCGTCGATCCGGTCGAAGTCTTCACGCCGGATTTCGATGACCAGGATCTAGTCGAGACCTCGGTTCGGGCTTGGGAGTATCGTCCCTATGCGGTTGCGGTTTGGTTTTGCTTGGATGGTTCAACAGGCGTGAACTCAGTTTATCAGCAAGTGGCTCATGACGTGACTCGTCGTTCGGAATTGTTGGATCCAAGCGGTTGGGATTTGACGACTGGGCTCGCGCCGTCGCGCTGGCGGAATCGTTTTTTGAAACACATCGACCAGCCCGAAAAATGCGTGGGCGTTGACTCGTTATCTGCTTTAGAGAACTACGACAAGCTAATGTTGGTGTGTCTCAAGGAAGAAGCCGGCAAGACCAATGTCCGCGTCCGTGAGTACGACATTCAAACCCAGCAGTGGGGCCCCTTAGTGCTTCGAGACGTGGCACAAAAGCATCGGCTGGGTGCCGGCGTGATGGACGCTATCAGTATCGCGTTCATGCCCTTGGCTCGAATTGATCGCGTCCAGGAATTGACCGAGACTAACGAGGAAGGCGAGCTTCGCAAGGTTGACGAAGTGGTCATGCAGATTCGAGCGGTGAGAAGTTGCCTCCGAACCACGATTGATAGTGAGATGAATTGGAACGCTGGCGAGATTGTGAATTCGCCCGTTTTCGTCCGGGAGGACGATCGGTTCATGCCGATCATTCGGACCACCGACAAAAAAGGAAACTTGGCGAGACTGGACCCGATTGAGTTCACATTCTTGACCGTCAATTCTCGAGATGGAGCCGTTCTTCGAGCGTCGATTGAATCGAGTCAGCGAGCTCCGTTGTCACAACGGAAAAGTAAACGAGCTCAAAAGCTGGCTCTTGTGATTCGACCGCCAGAGCGATCGACCAAACTATATTTAGTTTCTAACGACAAGAAACGTACGCCCATGGAAGGGTTCGAAGTCTTTGCGGGGCGCCCTGGCGGTTCCCTCCGCGGAGAAAAGCCGGTCTTGTTGGGCAAGACGGATTGGCGAGGATCTATCGATGTTCCACCGACGGCGGATGGACTCCGAATCGTTCTGGTGCGACGAGGAAGCCGAGGTCTTCGGCGCCTGCCGATCATTCCCGGTCTCTATGAGTCCGTGCTTTCGACTTTGCCCAATGACGAAACTCGTCTCTACGCCGAAGGCGTGATTCAAGGCTTTCAAAATGAGATTCTAAGTATGGTGATTCAGCGTGAAGTCCTTGAGGGTGACACCGAAAAAGCAATCGAAAACAAGAATGTGGATCTCGCACTCGAATCGTTTAACGCTCTCAAGGCGCTATCGATTAGGGATGTGAAAGCTAAAATGAATGACGAAGAAGTACGACTGAAGTCACTTACGCCGAACGCCGGTGAACTAGGATTTATTATTGCTCGCTTCGGGGCGTTGAAAAAGATTCTTAACGAACAGGAATCGAAGTCAAAAGAGTCGGCGCTTCAGGAGGTGATTCAGGACATTCGTGAATCCAGAATCTCAAACTCAACGAATTAGGGTCTGTTGATTTGATGGCGAGACGATCTCGTTGAGGGGTGCTCAGGGAAACTAGACCCGTGTTCGGGTTTTGCGGTTGATGAGTGTTCGTAGCGCAAGTCGTCAAGACTTTCGGCGATTCAGCCTTCCGAAACTCTTGACGAGTTTCGCTACGGCGGATTGTACACACGCCCGAGGGCCTGCTTCCCAGACGTGCCAACATGGAATCGAATGACTTGATGGGCACGAAAACTGGGGTCGCCTGCTGGTTTGTCGAAAGACGGTCTGGGCTCGAACCATGCGAACTGACGATTAGCCCGCAGGCGATGCAAATGAGTTGCCAAGGCGAATCAGTCTTAAGCTAAAATCTCTTTCACGACGTTCCCTGAAACGTCGGTCAAGCGGAAATTGCGTCCGGCGTATTCGTACGTCAAGCGTTCATGGTCGAGGCCTAAAAGGTGGAGCACGGTCGCATGTAAATCGTGCATGTGGACTTTTTGCGTGACTGCTTCATGTCCAATCTCATCCGTCTCACCGTGCGAGTGTCCCGGTTTGACGCCACCGCCGGCGAGCCAAACCGTAAAGCCACGTGGATTGTGATCGCGACCATTTTTGCCTTGAGCAAAGGGCGTGCGCCCGAATTCGCCTCCCCACCAGACCAGCGTATCGTCAAGCAAGCCTCGTTGTTCCAGGTCCGCCAGCAGTCCGGCGACGGGTTTGTCGACCGCTTTGGCATGCTTGGCGTGAGCCGGCATGTTGGAGTGTTGGTCCCACCGTGGATTGACCGATTCGTCCGCATAGTTGATTTGAATGTAGCGCACATCCGCCTCTGCTAAACGACGGGCCAACAAGCATTGGCGGCCAAAGTCTTCTGTCGCCTGATCGCCGATCCCGTAACGCTCAAGCGTGTCCTGTGTCTCGTTGTTTAAATCCATGATGCTGGGCGCATTCATTTGCATTCGATACGCCAACTCAAACGATTCGATGGTGGCTTCCAATCGTTCGTCGTCGAGTGAACTCTGTCTCTGCTGTCGATTCATTGATTGCAGGAACTCGAACTGTTGCCGTTGGACGTCGGCCGGGAAATGTTGATTGGCGATATCTCGGATTTTCGATTTTGAAACGGGCTGCCCTGCTCTGCCGATCGCGGTGCCTTGAAAGACAGTCGGCAGGAAGGCGTTGGAATAATTTCGAGGTCCACCTTTGCTGGCTGACGGATTGATCGTCACGAACCCTGGGACGTTCTGATTCGGTGTGCCCAGGCCGTAATTGATCCAGCTTCCGATCGAAGGGCGTACTAGATTCGTGGCTCCCGTATGCAGGAACAACGTACTGGGGCCGTGCGCGACGCCTTCGGTGTGCATCGAATGAATCATGCACATCTTGTCAACGTGTTGGGCCATTTGCGGGAACAGCGAAGAAACGTATTGGCCACATTGGCCATGTTGTTTGAAGTCCCACAGCGGCCGCAGTAGTTTGCGTTGGCTCTGGGTGCCAAACGTTCCAAATCGCACGCCAGTAAAGTCAACGTTCTGGCCGTCCCGTTTGATCAACTCCGGTTTGTAGTCCCAAGTGTCAACGTGGCTGGGACCACCTTGCATGAAAATGAAAATCACTCGCTTGGCTTTGGGGGCGAACATGGGTGCACGCAACGCCAGTGTATTGCGTTTGTCGTCACCCGTCGCCTGTCCCGATAGGATTCCCGCCAACGCGAGCGAGCCAAATCCACATGCCGCCTGTCGAATGACGTCACGCCGTGAATGGGATTGTGTTGGATTGGTCATGGTTCCCAGCCTAGCAAAATGATGTTGGGTCGACGGCTTACCCCGTGGTGCTCTGGGGCTTGGGCTCGAAATGATTACTTCTTGATTCTAACTGAAATGGGGGCTGCTTTGGGGCCCCAGGAGAAAAAGGTGCTGATGTATCCTTCAACAAGCGGTAGCCTTGGGATTTTACCGGTTTTAAACCAAGGTCAGGTCGCCGCTGCTAGACCTAGGTCGCGGAGCGACAATTCGTGCACACCCTTCACCGCAATTCAAGGCAAGTGGCTCAATCAACATACCGAAAGTCTAAACTGGCAAACAAGGCTTGGCAAAGACTTCTCCATCCGGCAAGTTTCGGATCATCTTCGTCGGTCGAGCTGGAGACGAAATCAATCTGGGTCAAAGCCATCTCTGTCTCAATGTTGCTTGGTTTCCTTCCCAGCAAGGTACGGTAGGCCAACGCAACTCGCTGTGATTCGTCGATGCCCGCTTCGGCCAGAAATCGATGAGCGGCATGTTCTGATTGCTCGATGACCATCGGGTTGTTCATCAGAAATAACGCTTGCGTTGGCAGCGTGCTCGTGTTGCGATGCCCAGTCACCAGATTCGGGTTGGCAAAATCAAATACCTCAAAAATGTCCAAAACGGAATTGCGAAACGCCGGAACATAAACGCTTCTCCGAACTGTCTTGAACTCATAGCCAAGATCGTACTGAGTTAGTTTGCGAATCGTGCGTTCTGCTGCCGTCAAGTCAAGTTGCCCAGACGTGAACAGGATGGAGTCTCGAAGGACCTCCGCATCGACGCGGCGGCGGTGAGCTCGCCACAGCAAACGATTCCCCTGATCGACCTTGAACGCTTGTTCGTTGTGTTCAGAGCTCAGGCGGTAGACATGTGAATCGATGATCTTTCGAATCAGAGTCTTCGTCGACCATCCATTGGCGACAAACTCGTTGGCCAGATAGTCAAGTAGTTCGGGGTGGGAAGGCGTCTGGCCCGCGAACCCGAAATTGTCGGTGGTGGCGACCAAGCCATGTCCAAATAGGTGTCTCCAAACTCGGTTCACGTAGACCCGCGCGGTCAATGGATGCTCCGCCGAGGCGATCCATTCCGCCAATTGCAGGCGGCCACTCTCGCTTTCGGATAGCGACGGCACGGTCTCACCGCCACAAACCGAGATAAATCCCCGCTCGACGACGGGGCCCAAGTTTCGAATGGAGCCACGAATATGCAGATGGCCATTGCGAGGCGATTTGCCTTCTTTGACGGACATCGCAACTGCGACCGTTGGCGAGCCGTTCTTCTTGAGCGTTTTTAGCTCCCGATCCAAGTTTTCGATTTGATCGTTGAGTCGCTTGATCTTGGCCGTTAGTTCCGGATCCAATTCTCGAACTGCCTCTGACTGCTCCAGCGGCTTGTTTTGTTTGTCGTCTTTGATTTCGAGGACGTTCGCAGCTGTCGCAGGCCTTGCTGGTTGTGGGGGCGTGCCAATTTTCGAAACCTGCAGAAACTGAATCGCATCGACAATGACATGCCCGTCGGTCGCCTCGGTTGAGATCGTCACCAGCGAAGTCGCGTCGGCTTCGAATCGAAATTTACCCAACGACAGGAATAAGCCATCAATCGGTGGAGTCTTGGTTTGGTTAACCAGGATTGTTGTTTGCCCGTCCTGGTGATCAATTTTTACTGGCGTGTTGGAGGCGCGGTTACCACCGGCGCTATACGCAATTCGAACTTCGAATTCTCCGCCGGTTTGGAATTTGGGTGCAAACACCACGCTCTTGTTCGCTTTGCCGCGATTGTCGTCATGCAAATAATGCCCATCGACAAACCTCTTTTCCGATTGAGATTCAATCCAGTCGCCAGCAAGCTTTGCAGCTCGATCGTCAATCACAAGCCCCTGAAGCTCAGAAGCAAGCTGGTTCTTCCGCCCAGAATTGCCGACCCCACTCTTATCAGCAAAAGGTTCCTTGGTGAGTGCTTGCAACTCAGATTTCGCATTGGCAAGTTGGCCGCTGAGGAAACTGACGTTCGCTTGATAGGCTGCCTTGGCATGGATCTCCGCCTCGGTTCCCAACGATTGCGAAACGTAAGTTGAAACGTTGCCATCGATGAGTGATTCGGTGCTGCCAAAAATGCCTGCCAGCGCGTAGTAATCGGTCATGGGGATCGGGTCAAATTTGTGATCGTGGCATCTGGCACAGCCCAAGGTTAAACCGAGGAAGGCTCGCCCAACGGTATCGACTTGCTCGTCGATGACTTCGTGTCGTAAGCGTTCTTTATCCTGTTGTTCGTAATTGGTTGGTCCCAGCACCAGCATCCCCGCGCCGACGATCTGCTCATTGCGCTGAGTTCGAGTTTTCGAAGACAAAATATCGCCAGCGATCTGTTCACGGATAAACTGATCGAAAGCTTTGTCCGCATTGAACGAATCGATGACATAATTGCGAAAACGCCAAGCCTCTGGGAACATTAAGCTGCGTCCTCCGCCACTGGATTCGGCAAACCGGACAACGTCCAGCCAGTGACGCCCCCAGCGCTCGCCGAAATGGGGTGAGTCAAGAAGCACATTGACGACGTTGGCAAGAGCGTCTTTTGTCGGGGCCCCGTCATTGAGAAACGAATCGATTTGCTGAACCGTAGGTGGCAATCCAGTGAGTGCCAGATGGACCCGACGAATCAAGTCCGTGCGCGAACCGTCACGAACGGGGCGGATACCTTTCGATTCAAGCGTTGCCAGAACATATCGATCGATGTCGGTTTCTGGCCAAGTGTGATCGTTGGTTGGGGGCGGCGACATTTCTTTCCGAGGAGCAAAAGCCCAGAATTTCTTACCGGCTTCGATGTCGATTCCAAGGGGTTCCGCAATTGCTTGGTTGGGAGCCCGCGGGTCGGGGGCGCCCATTTTAATCCAGGTTTCGAATGCCGCGATTTGCTCGGGCTCAAGCTGGCCTTGGGGCGGCATTTCAAAATCGTCGTAGTGGAGACTGGAAACCAACAGGCTTTGTTTGGGATCGCCGGCCACGATCGCTGGCCCGGAATCTCCGCCTTGCAAGATTTCGATTCTTGAGGTGAGCCTTAATCCGCCTCGAAGTTTTTCTGGATCATTGCCGTGGCAACTCAGGCAATGCTCAACGAGTAAGGGGCGGATTTTGTTTTCGAAAAACTCGAGCTCCAGTGGTGAGAAGGAGTCCTCCGATTGTCCATTCGCTTGGCCGGCCAGAAATCCTGAGATGCACAAAGTCAGGCACGCGAGCGAGGTCAAATAAATCCTAATCATAGCGTTGTCAAATTGGCGAGGGGCTGTCATGGGGGCCTTGCGTCATGCCGTGCATAAAAAAACGAAAGCAAAAAATTGGTTTCCGGCTCAACAGTATTGTAACGTAATTCATTGCACGAATCGAAACTCAATCCTGAAAGTAATTTACGTTCAAGCCAGGTTTGGTTGACGATTGGCTGTGGTTGCCAGTGCAATTCGGTATACTTTTCTATTCGCTCGGCACGCAAGTTCCGAATGGCACGGTCGTTATTCTTTTTGGCTCGATGAGGACGCAATGATGAGAAATTGGTCGATTCCGGGATTGGCATTTTTGTTGATGGGTTTGATGGTGGGTGCAACGTGTGCACAGCAAGCCAGTGAGAGCGATGAAGCGGGCAATTATCCCGGGCTGGATGCTCAGATACAAAAAGTGATTGAGATCGGTAAGAACGACAATCGCGTTCAGCAACATCTTGATTACTTGACCAACCGAATCGGCCCTCGGCTGACCGGATCCGAGGGTTTGCAAGCCGGCTGTGAATGGGCGCGCGACGAGTTCAAGTCGATGGGGCTTGAAAGTCGGTTGGAACAGTGGGGAGAGTTTCCTGTTGGATTTGAACGCGGACCCGCGACGGGAGTCATGATCTCTCCCAAAGAAATGACTCTTGAATTTGGAACTGATGCTTGGACCGCTGGGACGCAAGGTCGCGTGCTAGGAAAAGCCGTCTTGGCTCCGACGTCGATGGAACAACTGGAAGAGATGCGTGACACGCTTAAGGGAGCTTACATTTGGGTGCCTCGTCGGGGGCGATCGGCTCCGGCTGCCAAAAAAGATGATAAGTCAGGAGAGGAAACCGACAAAGAAGATGCGAAACCCGTTCCAAAGCCGTTGACTCGTGAGCAGCGCACGGAACTTTACGAAGCGATGATGGATTGCGAGCCAGCGGGGGTCGTGCGGGGGACGAGCGACAATCTGATTTTGACGGGCGGCAGCTATCGTATCGACATGGATTCGCTTCCTGTAATTCCCAATATCTCGCTATTGAAAGAGCAGTGGGATGAAATCAAAACGCTCTTGGACGAAGATGAAGATGTGCAAATCGCGTTTGATATCCGTAACCATTTCCGCGAAGGCCCGATTCCTCTTTTCAACGTGATCGCGGAAATTCCTGGAACCGAATGGCCTGAGGAGCGTGTGGTCGTCGGTGGCCACATCGATTCATGGGATGGCGCGACGGGGGCGACGGATAATGGGGCAGGATGTGCAACGACCCTGGAAGCAGCTCGAATCCTGATGGCTGCCGGTGTCAAACCCAGACGCACCATTCGGTTCGTGCTTTGGTCAGGCGAAGAGCAAGGCCTACTGGGGTCGTCGGCTTACGTTACGCAGCATAAAAAAGATGTTAACAAAAATGTTTCGGCAGTTTTTGTACACGACGGCGGTACGAACTTCGTGTCTGGGATCCGTTGTACAGAGGCAATGCGACCGGATTTTGAAAAAGTGTTTGCGGAAGCGATCAAGCTCGACGAACGAGCGCCGTTTGAAATACAAGTCGTGGAATCAATACGTCCTCGCGGCGGAAGCGACCATGTCTCCTACATTCGGGCTGGTGTGCCTGGATTCTTTTGGAACCAAAGTGGCCGGGCGACTTATCGCACGACGCACCACACGCAATATGACACGTTTGATTCGGTCGTTCCGGAATACCAAAAGCACTCCTCCGTTGTGATCGCGTTGGGGGCTTTGGGGACTGCGAATCTTGACCACCTGTTGCCACGTGACGGCGTGCAGGCACAATCTTCTTTTTCCCGCCAACGAACGAGAGCCAGCTCGATGAAACCGCCCGTCGCTAAACCGATTCCGACCGTCCTTTCCAATCACGGCGTCGATCGAACTGACAACTACTATTGGTTGAACCAACGCGAGAACCCAGAAGTCATCTCGTACTTGAACAGCGAAAACGCCTACACGGAATCGATGCTGGCCGATGTCAAAGTGCTAGAAGCGAGCTTGTTTGAGGAAATCAAAGGTCGGATCAAGCAAGACGACTCGTCTGTCCCGTATTCCGATCGGGGGTACGTTTATTACACACGGTTCGAAGAGGGCAAGCAGTATCCGATTCACTGTCGCAAAATCGACAAGCCCGATTCGGCTGAGGAGGTGGTGTTGAACGTGAACGAGCTAGCCGAAGGCCAGCCGTTTTGTAATGTGGCGGGGTTGAGAGTTAGTCCTGACAATAAAGTGCTGGCCTTCGCGGTCGATTTTACCGGTCGACGAAAGTACAACCTGCGATTCAAGGACTTGGCGGCTGGCAAACTGCTTGACGATCAAATTGAAAACGTCACGGGCGGCTGTACCTGGGCAAACGACAGTAAAACTGTCTTTTTCACACTTAAAGATTTGGAAACCTTACGCGCTTATAAGGTTGTGCGACACGAACTTGGAACGCCCGTCGACCAGGACGTAGCGGTTTACGAGGAGAAGAATGAAGAGTTTTCTTGTGGCGTGGGGAAATCTCGCTCGCGAGAATTCATCATGATCGAATCAAGTCAGACGTTGAGTTCCGAAATGCGGTACCTTTCAGCTGACGATCCGCATGGCGAGTTTACTATTTTCGCACCACGCGAACCCAATCACGAGTATTCTGTCGACCATCTTGGCGGATCGTTTTATATTCGTAGCAACAAAGACGCTAAGAATTTCAAGCTCTTGACCTGTGGAGAGAACGCTCACCAGCAAGATCAATGGCAGGAGGTCATTCCTCACCGCAAAGACGTCTACCTGAGTGGGTTTACACTTTTCAATGACTTCCTGGTTTTGTCTGAGCGTAAAAATGGCTTGGTCGAATTGAGAATCAAGTCCAACAATTCGGACAAAGATTTCTATATGCCTTTCGAGGAGCCGGCGTATGTCGCGGGGGTTGCTGCGACTCCAGATTCGGGCACGCTTCTGTTGCGTTATGTTTATACGTCCTTGACGACGCCACGTAGTACGTTCGAATTCAATATGAAGAGTGGCGAGAAGAAACTGTTGAAACAGCAGGAGGTCGTGGGCGATTTCAACTCTCAAGATTACCGAACGGAACGGGTTTGGGCGACGGCTCGAGACGGCGTCAAGGTTCCGGTTTCGATTGTGTACCACAAAAATACTAAACTCGACGGCACTGCACCTTGCTTGGAGTATGGCTACGGATCGTACGGTGCGAGTATGGATCCGAGTTTTAGTTCGGCCAACCTGAGTTTGCTTGATCGCGGATTCGTGTACGCGATTGCCCATATCCGCGGCGGACAGGAAATGGGACGTCAATGGTACGAGGACGGGAAACTGCTCAAGAAGATGAACACCTTCAACGACTTCATCGACGTCGGTAAGTTTCTAATTGAAAAGAAGTATTCCGATCCCAAGCAGTTGTACTGTCGAGGTGGCAGCGCTGGCGGACTGTTGATCGGAGCGGTCATCAATCTTGAGCCCGAGCTCTATCACGGCGCGATCGCTGATGTGCCTTTTGTGGATGTAGTCACAACCATGCTTGACGACACCATTCCACTGACGACATTTGAGTATGATGAGTGGGGCAATCCGAATGAAAAAGAGTCGTTTGACTACATGTTGTCGTATTCGCCCTACGATCAAGTTGCGTCGGCGAACTATCCCAACCTGTTGGTGACGACGGGTTTGCACGATTCTCAAGTTCAGTATTTCGAGCCGGCAAAATGGGTAGCGAAGCTTCGAGTGATGAAGCAGGGCGACAATCTGTTGCTGATGAAGACGAATATGAAGGCAGGCCATGGCGGTGCGTCAGGGCGTTTCGATCGATTCAAAGAGACGGCAACGCGTTATGCGTTTCTGTTGAAGCTTGCAGGGATCAAGCAGTAATGAGGGGGGCAGGACGGCCTTGGGTGACGAGATGAAAATCTAAAGTGTCTTGGAGGCCGTTTTTTCCGAGTATTTCGAATATTCTGGTCACTGGCGGGTGCAGGGGCGATTTTGCCATTCAAACCGGCATCTCCGGCGCAAAAAAAACGCTGTGAACATAATCGCGATGGGTCTGTCAGTAGCCATTAGCTATAATTAAGTGACGGGAAAATCATTGATTACCGTCACAGTTATGGGCAGCGATGCCCTCCACTAACTGTCATATTCTTGGTTTCAGGTGCGGTGTAGAAAAGCCACTGCTTATTGAATGACTGAAGCGACTATTTCCTCGGTCGAACAAAAATTTGTTTTGCCATTGTTTGGAGCCAAAGATCAACATCTGCGACGGCTCCGTGACAAATTTGAAGTCAACATTACCCATCGCAACGGCCAGGTCCGAATTTCCGGCGAAAACGAGCAGTCGGTCGCTCAAGCGACCGATGCGATCGAGCAGCTTACAGAAATCGTGCGCCGCAAAGGCAATCTGACGCCGGCGTTGTTTGACGAAACAATCGCCAGGATCACGGGGGAAGCCGCACCAAAAAAGACGGTCGAGGCCATTGAGACGCTTCAGGTTGGAGTTGAGATTCGACCGAGAACGCCTGGGCAATCGATTTATGTCGACGCGATGCGGAAGAATGATCTTGTGTTCGCCGTCGGTCCTGCGGGTTCTGGTAAGACCTATTTGGCGGTCGCCATGGCGGTTGAAGCACTCAAGAACCAAAGCGTAAAACGCATCGTACTCGTGCGGCCAGCGGTCGAAGCGGGCGAGAGTTTGGGGTTTCTACCGGGCGATCTGCAGGCCAAAATCAATCCCTATTTGCGGCCGTTGCTTGATGCGATTCATGAGATGATTGGCTACGACCAAGTCCAGCAGTTGATTCAACGCGATGTCATCGAGGTTTGTCCTTTAGCTTATATGCGGGGCCGAACACTCAATGAGGCCTTTATTATTCTCGATGAAGCCCAGAATTCGACCATCGCCCAGATGAAAATGTTCTTGACGCGGATGGGCAAGGCTTCCAAAATCGTGGTCTCAGGTGACCATACACAAATCGACTTGCCGCGCGGGACGCCCAGTGGGCTGGTGGATGGGCTCGAGCGATTGGATAAAATCGAAGGCGTTGGGGTCGTGCATCTTACGGCCGAAGATATTGTCCGGCACCGATTGGTGACCGACATCGTGCGGGCTTATGATGGTGAAAACCATCGCGAGCCAGGCGTTGCACAAAAATAACGAGACGCGAAGAGTGGTCGCTTAAAATCGGCCCACCGGTTTGTCCAACTAACGAGCGAATTCGAAAGTCACTTTAAAGATGTCAAACGCTTCGTCGAGTCGAAATCGATGGATGACTCCAGCGCCCAAAGCACCGCTTGTCAAAGCTCTGGATTTCATGAAACGTCCCGACGTGTGGGCGCGAATTGGGTTGTGCCTGCTGACAACGGCCATCTTATTCGTCGTAATGTTCGGTTGGGACCCGCCGTTCCCCTACCGAGTTCGTGAGGCTCCGCTTCGCGACATGCACGCGCATTCTTCGTTTTTAGCGGAAGATTTTAAAGCGACCGATGAAAACCGAGATCGCGAACGTCGCAATTTTTTGTGCTTCTACGAAAACGATCAACAACCTCTTCAACAACTGCGCAACGCCTTGATTGATGATCTGTTTGAAATCAAGCAGAAAGAATTTGGGGCAGTTGAAAAATCAAACGTCTGGACGAAGTTTTTTCCAGCGGGTGCCAATGATTCCCCCGAAACTGCAGCTGACGAAGAATCGTTCAACCTGTTTCGAGAAGCGATCATTGCTGACGAAGAACTCGCGACGCTTCGACAAGTGGTGGATTTAGCGTTTTCGGAGATTGACAATAATGGACTCCTCAAAGACTTGCCGCACGACATCGGCCAAGGCAACATGCAGGAGATTGATATTTACCCCAAGGGGAATTTCGATGACCGGCATCGGGCGTTTGTCTCTGACGTTCGTATTGCGGAGGTCTCTGATGACTTACGTGATCGGCTAATCAAAGAATTTGGAAACGAATCAGAAGTCATTACGGACACGAAACTCGTGGCCGAAAGAATATTTCAGTGGCTCCGTCCCCAGCTCCCAGAGACTCTTTCTTGGGATGAAGTCCGTTCCACGGAAGGCGCTGAGAAGGCCATGGCAGCGGTTGAGCCCGTCATGAAAACGTTTAAGATCGGCGATCGGCTTGAGCATCAGAACGCGAAGAATTTCTCAACCCGGGGAATCAGTTCCGGGGTACCATTGGCGGAAGTCGACATCGAGATGTTGCGGATTGAGCATGCGGCTCAAGTCTCAGCCGAAACGGTGTCACAAAAACTGGTTCGTTCGGTGATGTTCTTTGGACTGTTTGCCGCCATTTTCTCGATGTTTTGTCAGTATCTTTATTACCGGGATCGGTATCTGCTGGACGATCTGCGTCAATTCGCCATTCTGCTGGGGCTGATGCTGGTGACGTTGACGTTGGCTTGGGTGGTTTCCATGCAGGTCGAATGGCGATCAGAGATTCTCCCGATTACCATTTTTGCGATGACGGTCGCAATTGTGTACCACATCGAATTGGCGATGCTGCTGGCGATGCTGGTCTCGTTGGCGTTCACGGTTGCTCATGGATTCGGTTTGGGGGAGTTTGTGGTTTTGACCACCGCTTCGTCGACGGCGGCGTTGATGTGTCGAACGATTCGCAGCCGCACAAAATTAGTGAATGTCGGGATGATCGTTGCCGCGGTCGTTTTGCCGACGGTGATTGGAGTGAATTATCTTCTGGGGCAGCCACTCGAGTGGCCTCTCATTACCGATGCATTGTGGTTTGCCGGTGGAGCGGGGATTTCGGGGTTGGTGATGACGGCGTTGTTGCCGTTCCTGGAGCGTTTGTTTGACGTTCAAACGGATCTCAGTCTGTTGGAGCTAAGCGATGCCAATCATCCGTTGTTGAAGGAATTGGTTCAACGAGCACCGGGGACATACAATCACAGCATTAACGTGGCGTCGATGGGCGAAGCGGCTGCCGAGGCGATCGACGCCAACGGCTTGTTGTGTCGTGTCGGCGCTTACTTTCACGATGTCGGAAAACTTCGCAAGCCTGAGTACTTTATTGAAAATCAAGCCGGCGGGCCGAATAAGCATGACGACCTCGTGCCGACGATGAGTACCTTGGTGATCATTGCTCATGTTAAGGACGGAGTTGAGATCGCTCGCAAGCACCGCTTGCCACAACGCATTATCGACTTGATTGAGCAGCATCATGGAACGACGTTAGTCGAGTATTTTTACCGGCGGGCTGAAAAGCAAAACCGAGAAGAGCAACAGCAACATGGTGAAGAAAACTATGTTCCGCTAGACGAATCGGACTTTCGCTATCCCGGCCCACGGCCACAGACACCTGAGGCTGCCGTCATGATGTTGGCCGACACGGTCGAAAGCGCCTGTCGCGCGTTGCGTGAGCCTGCTCCGGCTCGAATCGAGAACCTTGTCCGCGAAATTGCCAAAAAGAAGTTTGAAGACGGGCAGTTCGAAGATTGCGACATTACAATCAAGCAGCTTTATACGATCCAGGAATCCTTGATCAAGTCGCTGAATGCGATGTACCATGCGAGGGTCAAGTATCCGGAGAAAGATAAAGATAAAGAGAAAGAGCCCGTCTAGCGGACTCTAATCACTGGGGCGACTATTATTTGTCATCGCCTGAAATCGTCACTCTAAACAGGAATCCTTTGGTCACGTCACCGCCCTACAAAATTGAAATCGCAGACGAACAGTCTCAACTTTTTGATCCCGCGATGCTCACATCCGCAGTCGAAATGATCATGAATGAGCATGGCGTTTTGGCCGGTGAGGTTAGCATTGCGGTCGTTGACGACCCTGCGATTCGAAAGCTGAACAAGCAGTACTTGGAGCACGACTACGAGACGGATGTGATTAGTTTTGTGCTGGAATTTGATGACGAGGCCAATTCATTGGTGGGCCAATTGATCGTCAGCACGGACACGGCGGCGACGATGGCGGCCCAATTGGGTGGGACCATGCAAGAAGAGCTGCTCCTGTATGTAATCCATGGGATGCTACACTTGGTCGGCTATAACGATAAAGATCCGGCGGAGGCCGTTGAAATGCGTGTCGCTGAAAAGCTTTATCTCGCCAAGTTCGGGATCGAACATCGTTGGACAGACACCGATTCTGACGGTGGAACCAAGGTGGATGCTTGATGTTGGCTGGGCTTTTTTGGGCGATGCTTGGCGGGTTCGGACTCGCGACATTCTCAGCGATCGCATCGGTCGTGTTGACTGAGATTGCTTGGCACGAACTCGAAGAGTATTGCAAGCTCAAGAAGCAACCCAAACGTTTTGGACGCATTTTTGATCTGCGAGATCAGTTCCTGCTAGGTGCTGGGATTCTCCAAATGATCGCTACGGCGGTGGCTTCCGTTGGTATGACCGGCTGGTTGCTGAAATCTCGAATCATGGCTGATCTGAGCGGCTGGGATATCACGTCGCTGATTGGATTGGTAGCGTTTTCATTGGTGTTTTGCGGTAGCTGGTTGCCGTGGGCGGTGGCGCGACTGGCGGCCGTGCAATTTCTCTTTCGGACTTGGCGATTTTGGTTCATCGTCTCGGCACTGGCTTGGCCGTTGTTGGTCGTGGGGCGATTCGTGACCGCCATGTTGGCTCGGGCCAGTGGGCAGGATGAGGAAGAAGACGAAGAAGAAGCTTTCGAAGACGAGATTCTTTCGATGGTTTCGGAAGGCGAACACGATGGTTTCATTGAGGCTGATGCCCGAGACATGATTGAAGGCGTCATGGAACTCGACGATAACGACGTGGCGTCCGTGATGACCCATCGCTCACGCGTCGACGCTTTGGATGAAGAGACGGCTTGGGCCAACATGGTTGAGTTTGTGTGCGAATCCGGCCGGACGCGAATTCCCGTTTACAAAAACACGATCGATAATATCGTGGGCTTGCTCTACGCCAAGGATCTCCTGCGAGAGTCGTTGCGGAACGAAAACAAACGTAGGCCGTTGCGGAAACTGCTTCGCGATCCGATGTTCGTACCAGAGACGACCAAGCTTGATGAGATGCTGAACAATTTTTTGCACGTCCGAACGCATATGGCGATCGTGCAAGATGAATACGGTGGGCTGGCGGGCGTGATCACCATCGAAGACATTCTTGAGGAAATCGTGGGCGAGATCGTCGACGAAACTGACAAAGATAAATCCGAAGATATCACGTTGTTGAATCCGACGCAGGCTGATGTATGGGGCACGGTCCACATCGGGCGGATCAACGAAGTGCTGGGGATAGAGTTACCGGAAGACGATCAGTTCGACACGGTTTCGGGCTTGCTCATGCATCAGTTGAATGAGATCCCGCGCTCTGGACGCGAATTGGTCATCGGCCAGGTCCAGTTCAATATTCAGGAAGCGAACCGTCGTCAAATCAAATCGGTGCGTATCACATTGTTGGACGAAGAGCCCGAGGCCAGGGAATAGATTTTACAGCGGTGGAAGCGACGCGGTCGGCAAGCTAATTGTTGTTGCCGCCCATCAACGGCACGAGCTTGATCAAGTCTTTGAAAGGCAATTGACGCAGGTAGCTGTGGGTAGGCTTTTTCATGAATAGCCGGGTACCGGGCGCGAGGTGCTCCGTGCTAAAGCATTCCCAGCCTTGCGTGCCGAGCTGATTGAGAAGCTCGCTCACTTCGTCATCGTTTCCTGTTGAGGTGACGATTTTGTATTCCCATGACTCCATGTTGTTGAAATCCTGCCCGAGCCATTCGGAGGTGTCATTGGCGGTTGTCAGTCCCTGGGATTTAAGTGATTGAAAGGTTTCGTTGGCCCAGTTCATTGTGTCATCTGCTGTTTGCCCACCTGATTTCGTGGCGCCGTTGAGTGTGTCCTGAACCCACTTCCCTGCTCCGGACGCCGTCGATCCACTTTGGGATTTGGCCGCCTCGAATAAAGTTTTGGCCTTTCCCAAAACTCCATCAGGCTCGGGCGAGTCGGTCTCTGCTTCGTCCGGCTCCTGAAACTGGGCTTGAGTTTGAGCGAGGTCAGCCTGGCCGGCGATTTCAATCGCGAGCGCGTCGCTCAATTCCGACTGCAACGCCTCGGCTAGAATGGCTTGGGCCTGGGCGTGACTGGCGTCCGCAGCGAGAGCCTCTTCTCGAGCCTTGGTTTCGCTGCAGCCTGTTGTGGAAATGGAGGATAAAGCAACCACAAAGATCGCCAGTAAACCTTGCAAGCGGGAAACTGGTTTGACTGTTTGGTAGGAATTAATGGAGTTCATGTTGTAGCCTTGGGTAAATCAGCAAATTAATTTTAAGGAGTTCTCAAGCGGTCCGCTATCAAGATCCTGTTATTTCTCGCGATCCTCTAGCGATTCGCGAAGTTATCGGTGTCGGCCAAATTGGTGATTCGATCTCCCCGTTCGCCGGCTGGGAATCTGAAACGCCACAACAAACGTGTGGTCGCTAGGAACAGTGTGACAACATAAATTCCGATCGCCCAATAGAGTTGTGGATTGACACTCGCCTGCTGTTCCGTAGCGACCAGAGCCGATATATGAAAAATCGCGATAAACAACCAGCTCGTCAGCCACCCGACGGTGCCTAGGAAACAACTATTTAGATCCAGGGTCCCCTCACGTCGTTCTGGAGCCAGCCAATAGTCTTTGTTGGGAATGTTGAGCATAGAATCTGGCAGGTTTTTTATTAGCCGGCCTAACATGGGGGTACCGACGAGGAGGAGTGCTTGAAGCGATCCCATCAGCAGGTAGAAACCAAACTTGCTCATCCAACCATTGGCTTGCCCTGTCCCATCAAAATGCGAAGGAACCACGGCCGGTAGTTTGTCATACCAAAACACAAACTGCCCTAGGCAGACAAGGGTAGTCAACGCAAGCATCGAGCCATTTGCTACCTTAAGCATATTCATCTGCTCCGAAAAGAAACGAATCTAGACCCGCGGTGTTCAAACTTGAATCACGACGGCGCGAATGTATCTTAAT
>JBLINZ010000042.1:0-22667 GCA_047639375.1 Mariniblastus sp.
TGTACGAACCAGCAAATCATTCAGCGGACGTTTGGAGCCAAGAATCTCGCGGAGGGCCAAAAAGGCGTCTTGCTGGCGGCGTTCTTTAAGATTTTGGCCCCGTTGATTCTTGTCTTGCCCGGAATCGTGGCCGCCTATCTTGTGATCGGGGCTGAGGATGCAGAAATGATCAACAAGATCGGCACAAATGCAGACGGGAATTGGGTCGCTGACAAAGCTTACGGGGCGTTGGTTAGCAAAGTTCTCCCAGAGTGGCTGCTTGGATTCTTTGCCGCTGTCGTCGTCGGCTCAATTCTTTCGACTTTTAATTCCGTTCTCAACTCAGCCGCGACTTTGTTTTCACTCGATGTTTACAAGCAGTACTTGAATCCGAACGCTTCCACCAAAACGGTCGTTCGCTCTGGTCAAGTCTGTAGTTTTGTGGTTGCCGTATTTGCAGTCGTTGCCGCTCCAAATATCTTCTATGGCCGAGAAGCAATTTTCGGGTTCTTTCAGACGCTCAATGGTGTCTACTTCATTCCGCTATTGGCCATCATCATGGTTGGCATGTTCAATCGCTACGTTGACGGCAAGAGTGCAATGATATCGCTCGTTACGGGGCTGGCGTTGATGGTCGTGGGGACATTCTTTACTGGCGCTGTTGAGAAAACCGAAACGACAGAAGCCGTAAGCGGTTGGTTAGTTGACGTCTTTGGATCAGGTTTTCATTATATGGGAGCCGTGTTTGTGTTTCTGATTGTGCTTCAATTGGTACTGGGCGGAACTGGGATGAAGTTTGATAAACCCTACATCCAAAAAGATGCCAAAGTCGTGGACCTCACTCCCTGGAAGCCAGCCTGGTTCGTGGGCGGGATTCTCATTCTACTGGCGGGTGGTATTTACGCTTACTTTGCGTTCTAGAACCAACCGCGAGACAATTGTTTGGGTCCAATCACAACGCCATCACCGAATTCGAATGAACCATGCCGCAGTTTGAAAACCTGATTCCTTCCGTCTGCATCGATGCTGTCCTGGGCGACAAATCACTGGCCGAATCGCTCAAGATTGTCAGTGACTGCGGCCTGCCCGCATTTGAGTTTTGGTGTTGGTGGGAAAAAGATCTTGACCAACTGGTCGCACTTCAGTCTCAGTATGGATTGCAGGTCGCGGCTTGTTGCACAAAATTTATCAGCCTCGTCGATCCGGTGTTAAGGGATGCGTATTTGGCTGGCTTGACCGAATCGATTGAGGTGGCAGTTCATTTGGGATGCCCGACTTTGATTTCTCAAGTCGGCGATTCCATTCCGGGGCGGACGCGTGCCCAGCAGCAAGCTTCACTTGTCGAGGGACTACGAGTAGCCGCGCCGGCACTTGAGTTGGCAGGGATCACGCTCGTGATTGAACCGCTGAATGAAAAAGTAGACCACGCTGGTTATTACTTGATCCACAGCGACGAGGCGTTTAGCATCGTGGACCAAGTCGACAGCCCGAACGTGAAAGTCGTATTTGATGTTTATCATCAACAAATCAGCGAAGGCAACTTGATTCCGAATATCGTGGCCAACATCGACAAGATCGGACATTTTCATGCCGCGGGTCAACCTGGCCGAAATGAATTGAGTTCCGGTGAAATCAACTACCCGGAGATATTTGCGGCGATCCGATCGACCTCGTATCAAGGATACATGGGCCTTGAGTATTGGCCCAAGCATGACCCGGTCGCAGGACTCCAAGCCGCCGCAAAACTGTTTTAGCGTGCGATCTTTGGGGCAGTGTTATCGTGTGAGGCGGGATTCCAACTAGCGCCCATCTCGTCCTTCGATAATCTTGATATGGTTCTTGCTGTGCGTTGAGAACCAGTTTTCACCTTCACGCCATTGAGGTTCCGAGAGACTGGATTTCCATTGGTTCAGATCGGCCGTCATTAGAGCGACGCGTTCGGGTTCCGAGTTTGCTAAATTCGTCTTTTCGGACGGATCGTTTTTGAGGTTGTACAGCGCGTATCCATAGTCTTGAACGTAGATTAGTTTCCAATCGCCATCGCGGAGGGCCGAAAACCAAAGCTTGTGCCAGTATAGTTTTTGATGAGGCACCGAGGTCAGTTTGCCTTTCAAAAATGGCATTAGATTCACGCCATCGAGTGGTCTGTCCGTTGATTCGAGTTCAGTCATTGGGACGCCCGCGGCAGCCACGCAAGTTGGCAGCACGTCGAGCGTACTAACCATCGAAGGAAATACTCTTGGTGTTGGGAATCTGTTTTTCCAGTTAAGGATGAAAGGGACGCGAATGCCGCCTTCGAATTTGATGCCCTTGTGGCCAGCGAGGGGTAGATTGCTGGATGCATTTCCCGTCGCTCCTCCGTTGTCACTCATGAACCAAATCATCGTATTGTCAGCGATGCCTTGGGATTCAAGTTGGGCGATGACTTTGCCGATCGCCCGGTCCATCGCCCAAACCATGGCGGCATAGGTTCGTCTTTTCTTGTTGGTGATGTGGTTGAATCGTGCGGTGTCGGCCTCGGTTGCGTGCATGGGCCCGTGAGGTGCTGTGAATGAGAGGTAAAGAAAAAACGGTTTGTCGGATTCTTTTTTGACGAATTCAATTGCTTTCTCCCCGAGTACATCGGTTAGGTAACCGTCGAACGAAACTTGTTTTCCGTTCTCTTCAATGCCGTGATGGTTGCCCGGTTTGTCGCTTTTCTCTGCGTCGTAGAAATAGCTGCGACTCCCCTCGCGCAAGCCAAAAAAGTAGTCGAATCCACGTTGCGTGGGATACTGTGTGTCTAGGTTTCCCAAATGCCATTTTCCGACAATGCCTGTTCGGTAACCCGCTAGTTGCATCCGTTGGCCTAACGTGACTTCGTTCAAATCCATGCCGTGCGGGGTCGGTGGAACGTTGGCTTCGTGACCGAATCGTTGTTGATAACGTCCAGTCATCAACCCCGCGCGAGACGGGCTGCAAACGGAAGCTGATACGTATCCATCTGAGAATTGGATTCCTTCGGCCGCCAACCGATCCAAGTTGGGCGACTGGATCTCAGGTGAATTTTGAAAACCCAAATCCTCGTATCCCAAATCATCTGCGAGAATTAGCAGGATATTTGGGCGATCTGATGCCATTGCAGGAACGGAAACAACGCAGCAGAGCATGATCAGCAAGAGGCGCAAACTCATAGGAATTTCCAATTGTGATAGAATTTAAATGTTGTATTTTTGACCGTGAAGACAGGCCACGCAACTCTTGATGGTAATTGTGATGTGCGAAAAATAAATTGATCGATCTAATCGCCAAAAGAACGTTTTAGCTTAGTTTGAGACGATAAATAATTCAGTTGTTTGAAAGAGAGTTTAAGTGGTATAAATAGCCGAGAATGGGAAGGGATTCATGCCGCACGTGGGTCGGGCACTCAGCGAGTTTCGATTGCCAGGTGGCTCAATCGAGTGCTTTTGAACCGTTGTACGAGAGAGATTTGAGGTTCTTTACCAGACGGTTTGTGCCAACAGGGAGACGGAATTGCCAGGAGCGCCCAATTATCCTGACGAAGATGCAAGATTAGAAGCGTTGCAGCGTATCTGCATTCTCGACACGGAATCCGATCCGGCGTTTGAAGGGATTGTCCAGTTAGCTTCTGAGATTTGTCAAACATCGATCGCTTTGATCAGTTTCGTAGATGAAGATCGCCAATGGTTCAAAGCCAAAGTAGGGCTGGGGCCAAGCGAGACGCCCCGCAGGGATTCATTTTGTGCTCATGCCATTTGCGAGCCAGACCGGCCGTTGATCGTGACTGACGCGACTCAAGACGTCCGATTCGCGAGCAATCCATTGGTGGTCGGCGAGCCCAATATTAGGTTTTATGCCGGTGTTCCGATTTTCTCACATGCGGGTCGGTTTCCACTTGGAACCCTCTGTGTGATTCACGATTCAACTCGCGACATTTCTGATCAACAACTGCGATCGCTCGAAATACTCGCCCGGCAAGTCACCAAGTTGATTGAATTAAGGGAAGCCAATCTTGAGTTGCGAGAGAAGTCGAGTGAGTTAGAACGCATCTTTGAAGCGTTGCCGTGCGGGTTAATTCTGACAGACGTTAAGCGCCGAATCAAAAAAGTCAATCCAGTCTTTGTCAAAGAATTTGGATACCAAGAATCAGAATTACTAGGGAAAACAACTGAGTTTCTTTACGCCGATCCCAAGGCCTACCAGGATCGCGGGAAAACGCATTTTAATCCTCGAACCAACGAGCATTTAGATCCCCATGAGGTCGAGTATCGTCGGAAAGATGAGTCCGCGTTCTCAAGTGAAACCATTGGCACTTCAGTTCACGATTCAGAAGGTAGGCATGTCGGGATGTTGGCGCTCGTCCAGAATATTACTGAACGAAAAATCGTTGAACAAAAAATCGCTGAGTTGTCAGAGATAGTCCAATCATCCGACGATGCCATTTTTCGAATCACGCCTGATGGCGTCATTCGAACCTGGAACCTCGGGGCGCGCAAACTTTTTGATTTCCAAGCTTCCGAAGTAATTGGGGAGCATGTCGAGATGTTGGTTTCGAATGAACAGAGCCGGCGAAAGTTGCGTGACGCACTGGTCAAAATCAACTTGAACAAATTAGTCGATTGTATTGAACTTAAAACTGCCAGAAATAATGGAATCGAGATCGATGCCCAGTTGACCATCTCACCCATCTTTCGCGCAGAAAACGAGCTCGATGGCGCGTCGATCGTGATGCGAGATATCACTCAACAAAAATTATCAGAGGCAGCCAATCTTGATAAAGTTCGTCGTCGTGACCATTTTCTCGCCATGCTATCTCATGAGCTTCGCAATCCAGTGACGGCGATTACCTGTTCCTTGGCAGTTTTGGATTCTTCGAAAGATAAGTTCAATGCCAAGTCTGCGTTGGAAATCATCGGAAGGCATGCCCGCCAGCTCTCGCGATTGCTGGACGATTTGCTGGACGTTTCGCGAATTACCCACGACAAGATCAAGCTTGATTTGAATCCGATTGACCTCGTACTCCTGTCAAAACACGTTGTCGAATCCATTGAATCTCGGCTGGCAATTAAACGTCAGAGCTTGACCGTTTTGAGCCCGGACGTTCCTCTGTTTGTGTTGGCCGACAGTTCACGAATCCTTCAAGCTCAAGTCAATTTGCTCGTGAATGCGTCGAAATACACACCCGTTGATGGTAACATAACGTTGTCCTTCAGCCACGATGGAAACTTAGCCACTATTCAAGTCAAAGATGACGGGGAGGGAATGACAGAGGATCTGTTAACCGACGGTTTCGATGTGTTCGTTCAAGCTGAGCAGCCTTTAGGCAGAGGCCAAGGCGGAATGGGGCTTGGCTTGCCTTTGGTGCGAATGATTGCCAGAGCGCACGGCGGCGACGTGACTGCGGCAAGCGATGGGTTGGGGAAGGGAAGTCGGTTTCGCTTGACGCTTCCAATGACCTCAATGCGTCCCCTTGCAGTTGCTCAAAAAGAAGAAGATTTCAGCGATTTTTTGGGTGTAAAACTGTTGTTGGTCGAAGATAATAAAGATGCGCGTGGCATGATGAAAGCTTATCTTGGACGGCTGGGATTTCATGTGGTTGCGGTTCAAAGTGGCCTAGAAGGCCTCCGTAGTTTTGTCGAAGATTTACCGGTTGTTGGAATCGTTGACGTTGGATTACCTGACCTGGATGGATACGAAGTTGCGATGGCGGTTCGAAAATTGCCAAACCAACCCGACCTGTTGATTGCCTTGACCGGATACGGGCAAGCCACCGACAAAGAGAAAGCGGCCAAAGCTGGCTTTGATCTGCATTTAACAAAACCAATCGACCCGCGTGAACTCGTTTCAATCATTTCCAAACAACTTAAAAAACGAGGTTGCATTAGTGGATGACGAAAAAAAGCAAACGCTTGAGGTGAGTCAGCGAGAGAAGTTGATGCATCAAGTCAACAATGAACTTCAAAATGTGCTCCTAATCGGAGGCATGTTGGAGAGCCGAATGCAAGAACATCAAGACACCGAGGGGCTACGGTTGGTGTCGAGGTTGGAAGAAACCAGCCAGACCCTGACTGAGTTGTTTGCCAAATTAGCCGACTCCAACTTCCAATAAGTTCGTGCTGGAAGATGTAATTCTTCCGTTTTCCAGGCATCCCTCATGAACGCAATCAACGTTGAGAAGCTTTGTAAATCTTATGGTCAGCATGAGGTGCTTCACCAGATCGATTGCCGAGTCGAGCAGGGGAAATTAGTCGGATTCTTGGGTCCCAATGGAGCCGGGAAAACGACAACTCTTCGGATTCTGTTGGGGCTGCTGAAATCCGATTCGGGAGTCGTTGATGTTTTCGGGCAAGACGCTGCAAGATTCGGCAAGCAAATTCGAGCGGAGGTCGGGTATCTCCCCGGTGACGTCCATTTTTATCCCAACCTGACGGGCCGGGCAACGCTCAAGTTCTTCGCAGCAGCAAGACGCCGTCACGCCACGGTTGAGATTGAGCGGCTCGCCCATGCGTTTGATTTGGATTTGGACAAGCCCGTTCGCAGGTATTCCACTGGGATGCGGCAGAAACTCGGCTTGATCCAAGCCCTGATGCACAAGCCAAAACTATTGATCTTGGATGAACCCACGAGTGCGCTTGATCCACTGGTCCGAAAATCAGTTTCAGATGAGCTGAGAAACGTCGTCACCGAAGGCCGAACCGTTTTGTTTTCCAGCCATTCGCTCAATGAAGTTGAGGAGTTGTGCGACGAGGTTGTGATCTTACGGGGAGGCAAAATTGTCGAGCATCAATCGATCGAAATTCTCCGTGAGCGTGCACTCAAGCGAGTTGCAATTATTTTTCGCGGCGACGGCCAACCCGCCGATTCGATTCCTCAACAACTGCAAGTGTTGAAGCACCAGAATGGACACCTCGAAGGCACCTGGTCAGGCGAAGTCCAGCAGTTGCTTGATTGGCTGCAAGCCTACGAAGTTGACGATTTAACGATCGAGAAACCCGACTTGAACGATTTGTTTATCACCTACTACGCCAATGGCGGTGAGCAGCATGTTTAACCCAGCGATATTCCTCAAGACATTGCGAGATGCTGGGCTGCTGATTTGCCTTGCGGCCTTGGGAATGATCGGATTTCAAGTCTTGTTTGTGTGGGGCATGCTGACGATGGGAACCGAACTGCTCGACTTCGTTTCGAAGCTTCCTTTTTTGGCGAAAATTTTTGAGGTGGCGCTGGGCATCAAAGTCGAAGGTGAAGTTTCGCTGGGTATTTTATTCTCGATAAGTTTTACGCATGGCATCGTGTTGATGTTGTCGTGGAGTGTGATCATTGCCATTGCGACCGGTGTGACAGTTGGTGAAATTGAAAGAGGGACCGCTGATATGCTGTTGACACTGCCAGTCTCCCGGCCTGAGGTCTATGTTTCCACCACGGGAGTGTGGCTCTTAGCAGCGGGGATGTTGTCGCTTTCTCCACTCCTCGGAATGTCGATTGCATTGGCTTGTTTTGAAACGAAAGAAGTGGTTTCGTTGAGCCAATACATTCCGCCAGCTCTGAATTTTTTGGCGCTCAATATGAGCATCGGTGCCTTGGCGACGATGGTTTCTTGTTTTCTGGACAGACGGGGCGTGGCGATTGGAGCGATCGCTGGAATCGCACTTTGTTCCGTCGTGCTGAATTTTATCGAACCATTTATCAGCGGGATCAAACAAATTCAGTTTCTAGGACTGCTAAACTATTTTCGACCTGTCGATGTTGTTCGCACGGGGGTATGGCCCATCGGCAATATCGTGGTCTTGCTCTTGCTGTTTGCAATTTGCTGGACAATCGGACTAGTGACCTATTCACGCCGCGACATTCCAACGGCCTGATCTGACTGTCTCTCTCCAGCAGCAATCCAAGTCCGGCGTAGCCGATGTAGCAGGCACTGGCCCTGTGCCGTCAAAGCGTTCACCACTTGATTCGCACAATGTCATCTCCCCAGCCATCACTGTTTACGTAGAAAGCTCTTTCAGAGTGTTCCATGCGGGTCGATGCCATTTCAAGAGAACACTTTGGCGTGCCAGTCGGTAATCGGTGACGGACTCCACGGGCAGGAAAAACACTTCAAGATTTTCGTCACGTTGAATCCACTTGGAGCGATGTCCTGCTGGGTGAAAACTTCGATGTAGCCGGAACGCCAGGTCGCTTGTTTCACCAGCGTAGAGCGGGCTGCCGTCAGGTTCGCGAACGAGATAGACGCCAGGGCTTGTCGGAATTGAATCAAAGTCCAATTCCGAGATAGGGGTCCCCGCTAGATTCTTGAGCTTGGTTTTTCCGAGTGCCGAGATTCCCAGTTGTTTGGGCGTTCTTAACGTAGCTCGTTGACGAGCGTTGCTGCCTTCTTTGCGAAGCTTGAGGGCGGCCCAGCGATAGTCCAAGGGTTGAAATCCTGGCGCGAATCCTGCTGCAAGTTCGTCAAACTGGGTGGCAATCCGAGGATCGCAAAACAGCTCATCGAGGCTCAAGCAATACTTATTGCTGATTTGACGCCAAGCAATTTCACTTGCGTCGACGAATGGGCTAATTTCTTTCCAGCCGATTTCCGTCCGGACGGTAGTATTGATATCAAAGGATTTGAACTTGCCTGCCTTCCGGATTCGAAACAAAAATCGATTGCGTTCTGCGGGTGTGCCGGGGATCGAGTGACGGTCACAGGCCCGTTGGAAATCTTCATTCAAGATCGGATCCGCCACGATTCGATCGACCGAATAGCCATGATTGGCTGAAGAAAACGCTTCGAGCATACCTTGAATAGAATCGGCCAGTTCGGCATGTATCTCAGGCTCGTCCGGGAACAGTTCAAGCTGTGCCCGTTGGCCCAAGTCAAGCGGGGTTTTACTTTTCGCAGAAGCTTTCTTGCGATCAGTTTTGGGTGCGCTCACTCGCGGTTCTGCGGCGCCATCGAGTTTGTCACCCACAGAAATCCCGTCCAGTCGCTTTTGCCCAAGCCGAACGTAGTCTTTTGAAAGTTCGAAACTGAAATAGCGACGGGCAAGTTTCTTGGCGACGGCGATCGTCGTCGAGCTCCCAGAAAATGGATCGATTACAATGTCGCCAGGACTCGAGCATGACCGGACGATTCGTCCAATTAGCTGTTCCGGCATTTGGCAACCGTGGAACCCTTCTCGCTCTTTGAACGTCCCCGCCACGCGAGGGAAGTACCAGGTGTCTTCGTCTGGTTCGAATCCATTGACTAAGTCTTGGGGTCGAAGAATCCAAGTGTCATCTGGCATCCGGCCGTTGGGGTTGGCTCGGCTGTCGTTGTAAACCAGCTGACGGGCTGACGGCACACGGATATCCATGTCGTCGTGGTTGAACACGAAATCGTTTTTGTCTTTGACGAAGTGGAAAATGTGAGCATGAGAACGTGTGAACTTTTTCTTGCAATTGACACCGAACGTGTAGTACCAAATAACCCAGCTCCGGCAGTGAAAGCCAATTTTCTGAGCTTCGAGTTTCAGTTCTGCCGCGTACTCATCGCCGATCGCCAACCAGAACGTGCCATTGTCTTTGAGGACACGGTGGACTTGTGAAATCCAGTCGTGTGACCAAGCCAAATACTGATCATCCTCCAGCCGGTCCTTGTACTCATCGTACTTGAATCCAATGTTGAACGGTGGATCGGCAAACGCCAAATCAACGGATCCGTCGGGGACTTTTTTGAGTCCCTTGATGCAATCGCCTTGATGGATCTTTCCAATAAATTTCGAAAGCTTCTTGGCCATTGGGCGTCTCCTAAACAATTGACGAAGAAGTAGCTTCGGTCGGATTGGACAAATCACTGATGCTAGAAATTTACCATTTCGTCGCCGGATTTTCGAGTACCAGTACTGAAATAGCGTGATAGGTGTCAATTTTGGATCGCGTGAAATTCATGGTCGTTGGCTGCTGGGTGGGGCGTTTTGCGATTGGGCGGTTGGTCTTTTGGACGGCACAGAGCCTGTGCCGCCTACATGGGCTAAGCCAAACTTGATTGCGATTCGCTTGGCGGATTCATGTAGTGGCCTTTTGCTCCGTCGAAAGAGTGTTAACGATGCCACCTCATTCGCATAGGAATGATCTCAAGACATCTGCGTTGGACCTTGCGTTTTCGTGGCAGAAAGCTAAACCGGCCGTGTGCGAGTTTGTAACAAAAAACTACTTAATGACCGCGATGCTCTTCGCGCTTACCCAACCGCTGGCATCCGATGATGTGCGGATCTGAATCCAATCTCCTCGTTTCGACAGTATCTCGACTGGCTTGCCTTCGCCGGCATCAATTTGATGACGTACTGGAAATTCAAATCCATCGCCCTCTCGTAGTTGCACTTGATTGGCGACCAGTATTCCCTCGACGTTAGTGTTGGGGATGGCGTTGAGACTAAGCAGTAACCCAGTGCCAACCAAGACAAATAGCGGAACCATCGCGAGTCGCCAGACTTTGGTTCGAACGCCGAAAAATGGCAGGGCCAACAACAGCCAAAACAGAATGGAAGCGACTGCCACGATCGTAGACAAACTCCGAAACCCAACGAATTGGTGAATTGCACTCCTCAGCGTCTTCAAGCCAGCGAACGCTGTATTTTTGAGGCTCCCGGTAACTCCGAGGTCCGCAGGGAAACCCGATTCGTTGGCCGATGAGGATGATTCGATTTTTGAATTCGCGAACGACAAATTTCGAGTGGCTTGTTGATTGAACGGGGTGGTTTTCAGGCAGCGATGGTAGTTCGCGATCGCTCGCCCGAATTGGCCGGTAGCCAATTGGGCGTTTCCAAGGTTGAGGAAAAGACCGGCAGACGAGACCCCAGATTTTATCAACAGCGAATACTTTTCTTCGGCCAGCAAGAACTGCTCATTGGCTTCCGCGGCATCTGTTTGAGCGAGTTCTCTCGCATTTTGATAATGTTCATTGGCTTCATCGAGAACGGTTTCTAGTTGAGCTCGTGACAAAGCAGCCGTTTCGGATTCGGGAGACTGAGGTGCGTTGGCTCCCATCGCCAAGGGAGTCAACAAAGCGACGAGGAATCCCGCAATCTGTCCGGAAGAAGGCTTGGCCGAGGCGAGCGTTTTACTTGGATTGGCTTGTGGGGTGGGTCGTATGTTTGCCGTCCTGCTATTTGCGAAAGCCGTCTCGAGTTCACGCAAGATCCCTTTCACCGATGCTTTTCGCACGGCCAACTCCTGAGTGGATGCTTCGTCTTGGAGTAACGATGCAAATTCAGACTCAACTTGGATGGCCAGCTCGCCGATTCGGGCCGTTCGCAAGGCCCCTACGGCTTGGACTGACGTCATGGTCTGACGGCCGAATCGAGATTGAATGTAACGACGCATTGCCTCGCTCAGTTCGCCCTGGTTGTTCGCGATCTCAATCGCTTGGGTTCCTACCGTTATCGGCGATTTGAATCTGGACGATCCAATCACAGCGCCCCAAAACAGTTTAGAAACGGCCACAATGAACCAAGCCACGGGTGGAAGAATTACGAAATACCAGAATCCCGAAATCAATCGGACGGAGGTAGGAGAGTCGAGAACGTCATGGCTGATGATATTCTCCAGATCGGGAGTCGAAGGGTCTGGCGAGTCGAAGGGTGTCGATGAACCACCGTTGCCAACAATCGAATCGAGTGAAAGCATCTCTGATTCATTGACAGTGATTTCGATCGGATCACTGAACACCGTTTCAAAAGACTCTGTGACAGGATCGAAAAAGCTGAACGGAATTGCGGGGATTTCCGTAATCCCTTGGCGTCGTGGGCGAACCGTGGTGGCAAAAACCTTCGTTTCATCCTGCACAAATCCTGCGAGTGCTTGATCGGAAACTTTGAAGTCGTCGGTTACCGAAGTGATTTCCGACAGGGGAGGGGCCTGAATCAATTCCATTGGGCCATCGCCATTCCCAACTACAAAAATGCGGAGCGTAATTGGATCGCCCGCAGCGACGGTTTTCGGTTCTGCTTTGGTCGCGATTTGGTATCGTCCCACCGCGCCGCGATAGTCACTGGGGCGGTTGGCAGTTGGGATCGCCACGACTTTCGTTGAGTCGAGTTTGATGTCCGCCACGATGGGTCGCGAAGCAGTCACGGTCAATCGGCTTCCAAATGGCGATCCAAAATCCTCGCTCATCATTTGACGGATGCTCGAGCGTCCTCCCAGCATATTCTCAAACGGATCTCGCGACCGACCCAACTCAAGCGGATAGTTGACGATGATCTGAACGTCATCGGCATCGATACTTCCAGTTCGAGTTGGATAAATCGTGGTCTTCACTTCGTAAAGATAGTAGCTTCGGGACTTCCCTTCGGCGTCCGGTCGCAAGATCTCAAGGCCTTGCGGGCGTTGCCTGTTTTCAGACATTTCTTGAATGCTGTCAGCAAAACTGCCCCACGAAGTTTGGCGGGACAATAGTTGCCACATTTGTGATTCGGATAACTTGATGTTGTTCTTACGATCGTGGAAAGGCTTCAACCAAATCTTGAGTTTGAGATCCAACGGTTCGCCCACGTAGACTTTGGGCTTGCCACCCTCAATCTCGGCGAACATCAGATCCCCTGTTTCGCTCTTGGTGGCCACAAACGAAATTCCCTCAGATGTTCGTGGCTGCCCATCGACAAACAACGTCAATTCAGGAATCTTGAACTCTCCCTCTCTGCGGGGAGTAATCAAATAGCGTTTGGTGGCCGTGCGAGTCTCGCTACGCCGTCCATTGAACATCGTAATCCGCGCACTGGTCGAGGGCTGGCCGTCGTCAGTGACCGTGCATCCGTCGATCTCAGGAAGGGGAGGGAACTCGTACTTGGCGGCGTTGGTGACTTGGAATTGCAAGACAACCGGCATGCCCACGTAAGCCTCGCGCGTCGAGATTCCAACCGTGACGTCTTGAGCCCAAGCTGAACTTGCCAGCGTGAGTAGGGCAATCGCGATGAAGAAGATAGCCGAAGCGATCTTGTTGGATTTCGAATTAAGAATCGTCATGATTACCAGTCCTTCTCCACTGGGACCCGTCGTAACCGTTCTCGTTTCTGCAGCTCAAACCGTCGCAATAAATCTCGATCGCGAATCGACTGAAGCATCTTGAGGGCTTCCGCCCGAGTCATCTGGCCTGGTTTGTCAGGTCGCGCAACAGCGGTCCCGGACTTGTCTCCGGCTGGGGACTCGGCGTCATTGGCGCTGGTCAGTTTCCCTTGGCTTTCGTCATCGTCTTTCGAATCAGGATCTGATTCACTGGCAGCTGGGGTTTCAGATTCTTCCTCAGGTTTCTCATCGTTTTTCGCACCTTGCTCGCCTTGTGGTTGTTCGGTGGGTTGAGGATTCGATGAGTCGGGTTGGTCTTGTGGATTGGCCGAATTGGATTGCTGTTCAGGGGATGTAGGATCTTGCTTTTCAGACTGAGCGTCGTTTGGGTCACTAGAATTTTGTTCTTGATTGGCGTCCTGTTCGTTTTCGTTTGTTTCCTGCCCAGGATCCGTTGGTGACGAGTCGTCTTGTTCGGAATTCGACTCTTCAGATTGGTCTGCTGCAGGTTTCTGCGAGTCGGATTTTGAATCCGGCGACTGTTCTTGATTGTCCTTGTTCTGATCCTTCTCTGAAGAATCGTCTTCTTTCTTCTCTTCGTTCTCAGGCTGTTTGTCTTGCTGTTCCTGGTTCAGCTGTCTAAGCAACTGGCTGGCAAGTTCAATGTTGGCACGTGCGTCCGCATTGTTTCGGTCTAATCGCAACGAGCTGCGGTATCCTGCAATCGCGGCTTGAAGTTCCTGGATGGCGGATTTGGGATTCTGCTCAAGCGATTCAAGTGCCGACGAATAATGGCAATTTCCCAGATTGTATCGACTGTCAGCGGCGATGGCGGAGTTGCTTGCTTGAGCCGCTTGTTCAAACAGTGTTTGAGCCGCGGAGAAATCACCGTGGCGGTAGTGGGCAACGGCGAGGTTGTAGTTCAGCTGGTCTCGTTGGCGCCCCGGCGGCCCTTCAATCTTGTTGAAAGCATCAAGCGCTTCGGTGATTTTTTGGTCGCGAAGCAATTGGTTCGCTGAATTGATCTGGCGCGAAACGGAGCGTGATTCCTGGGCATGCGTCGAATTTACCAGCATCAACGTCAGCACAAGGGCGGCCGCGCCAATGGAACGATGTGGGCCGGAGTGTTGTCCGTTCGTCCGCGACGAAGTTAGCGGGGCAGGGCGATCGGTTTGGCTTTGATTGACGGAACGGACCGAATCGTTCGACTGCTGGCGAGATTTCTTTCTTCCCCCAGACGTTGTGATCCAAGTTTCGAGCAAGAGCATCAAGAGTGCGACGCATCCAAACCATTGGTACCGTGGCACGTAAGCATCAATTTTTGCCGTTTCAAATTCTGTTTGCTGAATGTTAGCAACGTAGCCATGGTAAACGTCGGCCATGTTGACGCGTTTGGTTCCCGCCGGAATGTAGGCTCCGTCGGACTCGGTCGCGATGGCCTTGAGCACTTGGCCATTAAGTTTTGACCAGACGGCTTGTCCGCTATGCTCCACAAACTGACTTTGTCTTGAGCCGGCGTTTGGAATCTTCGCTCCAGTTTCAAAATCGCCGAGGCCCACCGTAAAGATCCGCGTGTTGTTCTCCGAACTCAATTGTTTGGCCAACTCAACCGGCTTGCTCTCTTGGTCTTCGCCATCGGTAAACAACATGATCGTTTGATGGCCGTTAGTCTTGCTGACAAATCCATCGGCCGCGGTTTGAATCGCGTCTCCCAAACGAGACCCTCCACGTGTCACCGAATGGGGGCCAGCCGTATCGAGAATTTGCTTGAAGTCGTCGTAGTGGCTGGTCAGCGGAACGGCTTGTTTGGCCTCGCCCGCGAATAGGACGAGTCCGATTCGGTCGCCGGCCATCTCGTCGACCATGTCCTTGATTTGCTGCTTGGCCCGTTGCAAGCGATTGGGGGCGACGTCTTCGGCAAGCATGCTGCGCGAGACGTCGAGTGCAAACATGACTTCGATTCCTTTTTGAGGAACCTCCTGGCTTGTCTGACCCCACCGGATATCCATCAACGCGATAGCCAAGAGGCCTATACTGGCCGTGACTAAAATCGTCGACAGAGCGTGTCGCACCCATGTCATCCCAGGTATGAGTGTACGACGCATACCGGGGCTCGCAAACTTCGCAATGGCCATCTTTCTGAGGACGGCGTTGAGTATCGCCAGGCCGATTGCAAGCAAGCTGAACAGGATCAGCAAAGAAAACAGCGGATTGCCGACTTGGAGATCGATCACGATGCAAACTCCCTCAGCCAAGTGTTCTGGAGGATCACACGAATCACCAGTAGCACGAATGCGATCAGCAGAACAGGCGGAATGTTGATCATCCCGGAGCGATAAGGTTGGACGGCAAGCTCGCGATAGTCAACAAAAGATTTCGTGTCGACTTTGGTTTTTTCCAGCTTGTCGATGGCCTCGTAGATTTTTGTCAGCGAATCGGTGTCGGTAGCGCGGAAGTATTTGCCGCCTGTTGTTTGGGCGACTTGTTGAAGTGTCTCTTCGTCAATATTGACCTGCATCCAACGAATTTGTGTGCGACCCGTGAACGCATTTCGAACCGGGTAAGGAGCCTTTCCTTGGGTGCCGATACCGATCGTGTAAATCTTAATACCCATCGTTTGCGCGATTTCTGCTGCTTCGACAGGCTGTAGTTCACCAGCAGTGTTTTCTCCATCCGTCAACAAAATCACAATTTTACTTTTGATTTTTTTGGCCTGACGATCGTCCAAAGCATTTAACTTTTCAACCGCGAGGGCAATCGAATCACCAATCGCCGTGCCGTCCTCACCTTGTTGGGTCACGATCTCCGTTTGCTTCAAATTGGAGACAAGAAAGTTATGGTCCAGCGTCGGTGGTGTGATGCCGTCGGCATATCTGGCGAACGTAATCAATCCAATCAGATCACTGAAACGCCCTTCCAACGCGTCCTCGCCCGAGATGAATTTTCCGGCGACATTTTTGATCGCCGTCAGTCGATCAACTCGCTCGCCATCGATCTGGAAATCCATCGCTTGCATGCTGCCGCTGCGATCAACGACCATTTCGATTGCGATCCCTTCACTGTCAATCACCGTTTGCTCGCGGCCTTCGCGCGGGCGTGCCAGCCCGATGATCAGAAACAAGAGCGAACCGATGGTTAGAACTCGCGGCAACCAAAGCAACCGTTGTCGAATCGTGGGTGTGATCGATTGGGCAATCAAAATTGAACTGAATTGGACCGTCGACTTACGGCGTGAACCAAATAGTCGCCAGATGACCAGCGGCAACAGCAGCAAAAACAGGAAATAGAGCGGTGAATGGAACATTAATTCACCTCCGCATTCGTCACGGTCGGGGCCTGATTTTCGTTCGTGGGCTGAGTCGCAATGGCATCCATTGAGTCGATCAAGGCTTGTGTTTCGGCAACCGCCGTCGTGAGCGATGCTGAACTGAAATGCTGCCCCGCATATTTTGCGTGCTCAATCATGGACAGCAAGGCACCCAGCCGCAAATGAATGGCTGGGTCGGAGACGTTGCTTTTCATCTCAGCCATCAACTCATCGGGGGTACTGGACATCGCGAGAGCACCGAACTGTGTTTCAAGATAGGTTTTCGTCGTAGTTTCAATCGCGGCAAACACCGAATTGGCGTCGCCAGCTCGCATGGCCTCGGATAGACGGAGCGTGATTAGCTCCTGGGTTGCCCATTGTTTCGGTGTGATCCATTTTTTGCGGCCGATGATTAGGCCTACAACCAGCCCCAAGGCGACGACGGACCCACACCCACCGGCCAGCCAGCCGACCCAAGCGTACGAAACAAGAGGGGGAATTTCGATGTCTTGCTCACTCTTGATATCGCGAATCTTCGTCGGGTCGGTTTGCTTTTCAAGCACGCTGTCGATTCGTATGGTTTTCGGTTCGGTTCGGACGATTCGGGATTGGGAGCCAATTCCGACTTGAATTTCCTGAATCGGAAACGTCTGCTCGCCCGTCAACAAGCTTTCAAGTTGAAGCTCGCGCGTCCAAGTTCGCTGTGTTGAATCATCGGGATCAGGGATGTCGAACTCATCCCTCGTTTCGATGATTTCCAGTTCGCCTATTCGGTCACCAACCAGCGGAAAACGGATTTGCGTTCCCTTCAGGGCGGAAATTCTGATGGTCACATTGAAAGGATCTGCAATTTGAGCCGATGTTTTATCCAGATTCACGGCGGTCAATACCTCCTGCATGCGAGGTTCATCCGCAGGCAGCTGATGACCACCCAAAATCAGGACAGCGATTAGGATCAAGCAGGGGAACATCGGTTGGGCTGGCTGAATTGTTTGTGGCCGTTTTGTGAATTTGGAATTCGGGTTTGCCTGAGTTGAAACTGTGGCTGAGTTGAACACTACCGTCCCTCCCGGGCACGGAAGTAGCGACGCAAGGGATGAACCAAATCTTGTCCGGTCGTTAAATGAATTGGCGCCAGTTGCAATCGTCCGAACGAACGGTCCCGCTCCGCGGCATGTTGCTCATTCAATTGGCGAAACAACTCACGGTTCTTGCGACTGGCGGTGTCGAGCATGACGATTTCACCCGTTTCGGAATCTTCCAAGCGAATCAAGCCAACGTTTGGAATTTCGTGTTCCCTGGGATCGTTGACGACCACCGGAATGATGTCATGCTTTCGCCTCGCAATTTTCAGCAGGGATTCGAAACCGGAATCTTGAAAATCGCTTATCAGGAAAACGACGGACCGTCGCTTGCTCGTACGATTCAAATGCTCGATCGCAGATTTCAGATGGGTGCCAGTCCCGACCGGTTGGCAATACAGCAGTTCTCGAATCAGTCGCAAGACATGCCGTGAGCCCTTCCGCGGTGGGATGCTTTTTTCAACGTCGTCAGTGAACAAGGTCAATCCAACCTTGTCATTGTTTTTGATGGCGGACATTGCCAGCGTGGCTCCCAGCTCGGCAACCAGTTCGCGTTTGGTTTGTGTTGACGTCCCGAAATTTTGTGATGGGCTGAGGTCGACCAGCAACATCACCGAGAGCTCGCGTTCTTCTCGAAAAAGTTTGACGAACGGTTGGTCGCTACGGGCGGTCACGTTCCAGTCGATCGCTCGGACGTCGTCTCCGACTTGGTAGGGACGGACCTCTTCGAACTCAACGCCACGGCCCTTGAAAGCAGAATTCCATGAGCCAGCCAACAGCTCATCAACTTTGTGGGAGCTGTGGATCTGGATGTGGCGAATTTTCTGAAAGACTTCTTTGGGGATCATGCGATTGAATGCGGCGCAAGTTTGGGTTGACGATTGCGAATTCTGAAGCGATCTAAGCGACTGCCCACGGGGTTAAGGCGTCGGAATGTGATTCAAGATTTGTTCCACAATCCCTTCGGACGTCCGATCTTCCGCTTCTGCTTCGTAAGTGATCATGACCCGGTGCCGGAGCACGTCCATCGCAATCTCTTTGACGTCTTGGGGAGTCACAAATGCTCGGCCGGCCAGGAATGCGGTGGCCTTGGCGGCCAGCGCTAAACTAATGGTGGCTCGTGGCGAGCCGCCGAACTGGATCATCTGCCCCAACGGTAGCCCGTACGATTCTGGCGTTCGAGTCGCCATCACCAAATCGACGATATAGCCTTCGACTTTTTCGTCCACATGAATTTCATCGATCAGTTTTCGTGCCGCTTTGATTTCCTCAGGCCCTGTGACTGGTTGAATATCGACCGAAACCGATGTCTTGCTCATGCGACGTAGGATTTGCAGCTCTTCATCTCGGTTCGGGTAGTGGACGACCACCTTTAACATGAACCGGTCGGTTTGGGCTTCGGGAAGCGGATAAGTGCCTTCCTGCTCAACCGGGTTTTGCGTGGCCATCACCAGGAACGGATCGTCAAGCTTAAACGTCTCGCTGCCGATCGTGACTTGGCGTTCCTGCATCGCTTCGAGGAGGGCACTTTGGACTTTGGCCGGGGCGCGATTGATTTCATCAGCCAATACCAAGTTCGAGAAAATCGGTCCTTTCTGAACCACGAACGACTGGTCCTGTGGACGGTAAACTTGAGTTCCAATCACGTCGGCGGGAAGCAGGTCGGGTGTGAATTGGATCCGCTGGAATCCGGTATTGATGGCCTTTGCCAGGCTGGCGACCGCGGTTGTTTTTGCTAAACCAGGCACGCCCTCGATCAATAAATGGCCTCCCGTTAGCAAACCAATCAGCATTCGCTGAATCAGTTTCTCCTGGCCGACAAGGACACGATTGACTTCGGTTACGATCTGTCGAAAAGGTTCGCTGTGGGCTGCGATTTGAGTCGTCAGCTGATCGATTTTGTCGCTAGTGGATGTCATCGCTGGGCAGTTCCAAAACAGGTGGCTTGGCAAGATAGTCGCGCTCGCAACCAATTTTCCAACCCAGAAAAGTCAATTTTTAAAAAAAGAAGTAACCAATGAGCGGGCAAAAATGAACAGACTTTTGAACGCCGAGTGGTGACTCACTCACGGTTAGGTCAACTTTCTTTATTCCGCATGTGATCTGCGGTTCGATACAGGTTGAGTTTGAGCTGCTGCGCAATCATTTTGTCTTCTACGAGTTCGTCTAGCGATTGGTTCATGCACAGCATCCATTGGTCCCGTTCGCTTTCCCCAATCTCAAACGGAAGATGGCGGGCCCTCAGCATTGGGTGTCCGTACTCTTCAATGTACAGCGATGGCCCGCCCAGAAATCCGGAGAGAAATTTATATAGCTTGTCGCGCGAGACCGAGAGGCTTGTGGCGTGCATGGCCCGGATCCCTCGCGTCGCGGGCATCTCGTCCATCAAATCATAAAACCGATCGACAATTTTCCGAACTGCTGTCTCGCCGCCGACTTGGGCGTAGTAAGTGTTCTCATCCATGGAATGACTTGGTGTCTGTAGAAAGTATCAGTCTATTTTGCGAACGATGCATCAATCGTTGTCAGCGCGGAGCACTGACACAAACGCTTTTTGGGGAATATTAACGCTGCCAAATTGCTTCATTTTGGCTTTTCCCTTTTTCTGTTTCTCCAGCAACTTCTTTTTACGAGAAACGTCACCACCGTATAGTTTTTCCGTGACGTCTTTACGGAACGGAGCGATGGTTGAACGGGCGATCACGGTGCCACCGATTACACCTTGGATCGGAATCTTGAATTGATGGCGAGGGATTTCTTTCGCCAGCCGTTCGCAATAATGGAGTGCCCTTGTGCGGGCTTTATCGCGGTGAACCAGGTACGAAAGCGTGTCGACGGGTTCTTTGTTGACCAAGATGTCGACTTTGACGACGTCCGTTTTTCGGTACTCGATTGGGTCGTAGTCGAACGAACCGTAGCCACGCGTGATCATCTTTAGCTTGCCATAAAAGTCGAACAGGACTTCGCCCAGCGGCATTTCGCTGATGACTTCGATCCGTCCGGCGGACAAGTAATTCATCGTTTGGCTTTCCGAACGATGCTCCCGGCAAAGCTCCATCACGGGGCCCACGTAGGCCTCGGGCGTGAGAATCGATGCTTTGATGAACGGCTCCGTCGCCGACTCGATTTGCGTTGGGTCAGGCCAGTAGCTGGGATTGTCGACTTCGATCGTCGATCCATCGCGAAGGGTCAAGTTATATTTTACGGACGGGGCTGAGATGACCAGCCCAAGATCAAACTCACGTTCGAGTCGCTCTTGGATCACGTCGAGATGCAACAGCCCCAGGAACCCGCAACGGAATCCAAAACCTAACGCGGCCGAGCTGTCTTTTTCGTAAGTCAAGGCGGCGTCGTTGATCGCGAGTTTGTCCAATGCCTTGGTGAGGTCTTTGTATTGGTCGGTGCTCATCGGGTAGACCGACGAGAACACGACTTGCTTGGCCGCTTGGTAGCCCGGGATCGGCTCGGTCGCTTGGCGTTCCAAGTGGGTGATGGTGTCGCCGACTTCGATGTCCCGAACGCTCTTGACGCCGGCAACGATGTAGCCGACTTCGCCTGCGCTCAACTGCTCACGGGGAGTGAGCTTGAATTGGTTGTATCCCAGTTCGTCGACTTTGAAATCGCGCTCCGCATGCATGAAGTGAATCACGTCTCTGGGTTTAAGCGTTCCCTCCATCACGCGGACTTGCAGAATCACGCCGCGGTATTTGTCGAAATGTGCGTCGAAAACGAGGGCTTTGAAAGGGGCCTCGGGATCGCCCGTCGGCGGAGGCAGTTTATTAACGATTCCGGCGAGCACGTTTTCCACATGCAAGCCAGTTTTGGCGGAAACTGGAATGGCTTCGAATGGGTCCAGCCCCAACTCTTCGTCGATGCACTCCCGGGCTCGCTCGACGTCGGCGGCGGGCAGGTCGATTTTGTTGATCACGGGCAAGATTGCGAGATCATGTTCGAGGGCCAAGTAAAGATTGGCGACCGTTTGGGCTTCGACGCCTTGAGACGCGTCGACGATGATCAACGCGCCATCGCACGCCATCAGCGACCGGCGAACTTCATGCGAGAAATCCACATGGCCCGGCGTGTCGATCAAATTCAGCAAATAGTTTTTGCCGTCTGGAGCCTTGTAGTCCATCGTAATCGTGTTGCTCTTGATCGTAATCCCTCGCTCGCGCTCAATGTCCATCGAGTCAAGCATCTGCTCGTGGAGGTCACGCTGAGCGATCGCACCACAGGTTTGGATCAGGCGATCGGCCAGCGTCGATTTTCCATGATCGATATGGGCGATGATGCAAAAATTACGAATATGTTTCATGAGAATCGTTCTATTCAACAGGGTGCTGCCGCAAGAATTGAAATCCGGACCACGTTTTTTCACCTGCCACGTCTCCGGGGCGGGTCCATTCATGGGTTGGAAGTCAATGTTTGAGGTGCGAAGGTTGCAGCTCGAAAAATATGGCATTTGAGATGCCGGCGGCAGACAATCGTTTGGTCCGTAGGATTCTAGTTAACACGGTAAGAATCTGATAGGGATTCAAAGGGCAACGACGGCTGGGAAGCTGACTTTTGTGGGCTGAATCGGCAAATTTCTGCCCAGGCGCAGGTTGGGCACGATTTGCCCGAGCAAGCTTGCATGGCGACTCAAGCGAGCAGAAGCCGTAGCTTGGGCACATTTTTCCCGCGCGAGTCGGAGCGGATGACGGGCAAGGTGGGCATCCTCCGGTTCGCAAAAATCCCGCATCGCCATGCCATTTCTCCCCACGAATTCTGACGACTCCCATGCTCGAGACTTAGGCATGGCGCCGTCGATCGGATACAGGTGTCTCAGTTGCGCAACAGTTTCGCTTTCGCGGCTGGTGGGAATGGTTCGTTGAAATCCTAATTCATTTATCAAAAACGAATCCTTTTGAGGTGTAACGACATTTTGAAATACGGCCAGAAGCCACGTTTTGATTTGGAAAAATGCTAGTTGTTGAGAATGAGATGTCGGAAAGGCCGATTTAAAAAGTCAACCCGAAGAAAGTTTGGCACGATTTTTGAATAGTAGTGAATCATCAACAACGCCGACAACGGCTTAAATATTATCAACAGGGAGAATTGAGATGAGAACGCAAATCAAAAACTTGGTCGTCGCCATGGTCGTCACTTTGAGCATCGGAGCAGTAGCCAACGCTCAGCAAAATGGATCAAGCTTTCAGCAAAACCAGCTTCAAACTCGGGTCGCACCAGGGCAGCAATTCGTCGCACCCCCTCAGGCCCAAAATCGATATTACTTTGGA
>JBLINZ010000043.1:0-22243 GCA_047639375.1 Mariniblastus sp.
CTCAGGCTTCTTGGCCTCAGGCTTTTTAGGTGCTTCGAGGACGACTGGCGTGAGTTTGAGTTCGCCGACGATTGTCAGTTCGGGGAGGGATTTTTGGAGTTGTTGGATTCCTTTTTCCGTGACGGCTGATTTCCACAGATAGAGTTTGCGAAGGTTCTTCAAGCCTGCCAAATGCTGGAGTCCCTCGTCGGTCACCTTGGTGCCGTAAAGATTCAAGTAATGAAGGTCTTTAAGCGACGCGAGATGTTTGAGGCCTGCGTCACCAATTTTGGTTTTTTCAAGATGCAGTTTTTGAATCGGCATGCCTGCGAGTTGCTGGAGTCCCTCGTCGGTAATATCTGTGGCGGCCAGATTCACCCAAATGGTGTTGGGCACCGCATTGATCGCCTGGATTTGCTGGTCGCCGATGGGTTTGCTGGCCAAATAGAAGCTGACTTCACGTTGCTCGTCTGCCGCCGAGATTTTAAAGACTCGTCCCCCGCTTGCCTCGATACTCTTGATGGCCTCAGCCTCGCGACGGGAAGACTCGGATTCGTCCTGGGCTAGCGTCTGGCCGATGCAGGAAACGGCGAGGGCGGCTGAAAACAGGGCCAATCTCAAGAGGGGTGGATTGCGATGGAGGTGAAATGTGGCCATGTTGTCTACTCCGGGAAGTTATCGATTGAGAAATTCAAAAGCTAATTTGCGATCCTGTAATTTGCTAGGTGAACGTCACGCTGCAATTGGATAGTATTCTAGTAATGTATCATTGAATCATCCGTCAACAATCTATCAGCAGCAGTTTCAGGCCATTCAATCATTGGAAACGAGCGATCAATGAAGACTATTTTTGGGGTCACGATGGGAGTTGTCGTTATCGGCGTCGCCTGTAGTTCGTTTTTTACCATCGGGCCTGTCCAGGTTTCGGCGGCGAGTCAAGCGTTGGGGCGACTGCAGGAAATAGAAGAAACAGGAAGCGTTCAATGGATTTCTGATTGGGATGCTGCCAAAGTACAAGCCGCAAAAACCGGGCGCCCAATGCTGGTTCTGTTCCAAGAGATACCTGGCTGACAGACTTGTAAAGACTTCGGCCGTGAGCCGTTATCGAATCCGTTAATTGTAGAAGCCATCGAAACGCTATTTATTCCCGTTTTGATTCACAATAATCGCCCCGGAAAAGACGCTGAGCTACTCAAGCAATTTAATGAACCGTCGTGGAACAATCCTGTTGTGCGCTACCTCGACGCGGATGGAAAAGACATCATCGACCGCCAGGATCGGATCTGGTCGACTTCGGCAACGGTGACTCGCATGGTTTCCGCACTCAAGGCGTCCAAGCAAGAGGTCCCTCTTTATCTGACGACGGTCGCAGTGGCGGATTCTGAGCCCAAGCAGGCGACGGCAACATTTGCGATGCATTGTTATTGGGAAGGCGAGGCCAAGCTCGGTGGGATCCGAGGCGTGAGCTCGACTCGCTCGGGCTGGAAAGACTCACTGGAAGTAGTCACGCTCAAGTATGACCCGCGAGTTGTGGATTATGAAAAGTTGCTGGAGACTGCCAAGTCGTTCGAATGTGCGAGCAAAGTTTACGCCCACACCGCCGAGCAATTACTTCTGGCGAAGAAAAAAGTCGGCATTCAAGCGGTCGCAGTAAAGCATGAGAAAAGCATTACCGATGCCAAGCCTTCTGATCAAAAGTATTATCTGATTCAGACGCCGCTTAAGTACTTGCCGTTGACAGAAACCCAGGCGACCAAGATCAATGCTTCGCTCAAATCGAAGAGGAATGACTATCAAAAATGGCTCAGTCCGCGTCAGTTGGCTTTGTTCAAACGGGTCAAGGCGCTCGTCAAACAGAACTCGGAAGCCTTGGCTGATTGGCACTATCCCCCTGAGTCTCAGTTGGTGGAATATGCCAGCCGGCTTGAAAAGCGATTGAGTGAGCTGGAGTGAAGCTTTTCGGTTGAAGCGAGTAACCGATGAAGGTTAGGGGGTAGCTCGTTGAGGGACGGTCGAGAGATAAAACCGGTGTTGACGAGATCTCAAAACGAAGAAATACCATCGCATTTGACGATCCGTGGTAGCGCAACTCGTCAAGAGTTTCGGTCGCCTGGAATGCCGAAAGTCTTGACGACTTGCTTTTAACCGACACGCCGCTTAGCTGCTGCTGGTCGCCGTGGCTTCTTCTCCAAACGGATTGGACGCCCCAGGCATCCAGCGGCACATGCCGACGCCCAAGAAGTACAAGAACGTCAATGGAATGGCCAAGAGTAGCATCGAGATTGGATCGGCAGGCGTGAGCAGCATTGCAATCACGAAGATCACCACCACAGCGACTCGCCACTTGCTCATGTAGGCTTCGACGGTAAACAATCCAATGCGATTCATGAAGAGCATCACCAATGGCAATTGAAACGCGATTCCAAATCCGAGCGGTAGGAACATCACGAAACTTAGCCAGTCATTGATCCGCATTTGGGGCGCGATTCCCATCGAGCGGTTGAAGGAAAACAGGAACCCCAAGACGGGCTGAAAGACGAAGTAAAATGCCAGCAAAACACCGGCTACAAACAGGAGGATGCTGATTGGCAAGAACACATGCATGTGTTTCTTTTCGTGCGGATATAGTCCAGATCCTACGAACATCCAAATTTGCCAGAACACCCACGGGCCGGCGATGACCAATCCCGAGAAAAGGCCGGCCTTTAACCAGACTGAAAAACCTTCGCCGACGCCAAGGGCTTGCGGTTGGAAGTCACCGTGTTCCCAGATTTCGATGGTCGTTAAGTCCGTTTTGTAGGGCGGCATGAGATCGATTAGCTGTGAAGCAATCAAGGCTCGGTTGAGACGACGGTTGAGCGCATCATTGGGTTCGGCGGTAAGCTTTTCTTTGAGCTTCACCAAGGGGCTTGGTTTCGATGGGGAAAAGATCGCCCAAAATCCGGAAGCCGGCTCACCTAAGTCGACTTCAAAGGCCTTGGCATCGCTCAGCGTTTTCACGTCCAGTAATTGGTTGAACACATCGGCGACCGCAGCGGTGTCGGCGTCATCCGTTGAGCTGAGCGCCGCGATTCGTGTAATCACCGCTTGATCAGCCTCAGGGATATGATCCCAAATCGCTTTGAGTTTCTCAGGCGTCGCCAGCTTGGCTGGAGGCTGCGTTGAAAGTCGCTGGCAAACCTCGGGCAAATCCTGCGAGTTGAATTGATCGACGCGAAATCGATACGCCGCCAGGTTCACCGCATCCGTCTTGATCCCGAGGAGAGTTTTGAGTTGTTCTGGGTCGATTTTGAACTGCCGCGGAACATGGCCTTCTTTCATCCAAGCGCCATACTCTGGCGGGACGAACCCATATCGATCGACCAAGGCGTTGGAGGCATCCTCTAGCTGATAATCTCCGATCGCGTCGACCAGCGGTTGCTTGAGAATCTGAATTGTCTCTTCTGCGAAAATGAATCCGATCACCGCGGCAATCGCGACTCCGATTAAGGCTCGAACCAAGACACGGCGGAGCTCCTCAAGATGCTCGCCAAACGACATTCGGCTGGTTTCAAATAGATCTTCGTTAGGTTGGCGAAAACTCATACTTGAATATTCCAGTCGAATTAAAAACGCAAAGATGGTCGAGATTGGCGGGAGCCGAGAGAACTGGATGCCCTACTGCAAAATTGGAAGTTCGATAGTAACATGGCGACTTCAACCCAACAACATTCCTTGTCGTGTTGCTGGGTTAAATCACAATGATCCTAGCCAAGCAATTTGGGATTATCGTTTTTTTTGGTCTGTTCGATTGGCTGAATTGCTAGTTGCCAGCTAATCTTCGCCGGAGATTTGAGCCATGTATCCGCTTCGATTTGAACCACTCTTTAAGCGGTATATTTGGGGCGGACAAAGACTGGCGAGCGTCTTGGGCAAGCCAATCGGCACGGGAAATGCCGCCGAGAGTTGGGAAGTCAGCGATCATCAGGAAGATCAGAGCGTCGTTCGATTCGGCGAGTTGGCTGGGCAGACACTGCGACAATTGATCGCAGCGCAAGGAACTGAGCTGGTGGGAGAGGCTTTGCTGGCTCAGATCACGGCCCCCGACGTGCCGGCTCATTTGCAGAATCGATTCCCGCTGTTGTTTAAATTTCTAGATGCCAACCGACCTCTCTCGGTTCAGGTCCATCCCAATGATTCGTTCGGAGCGACCCTCGCCCCCCCGGATCTGGGCAAGACCGAAGCGTGGTATGTGATGCACGCGGATCGGGGAGCCAAGATTTTTGCAGGCTTGAAGCAAGGCGTTACGGCGGAGGGGTTTCGTGAGGCGATTCAACGCGGCGAAACGGAATTGATGTTGCACAGTTTTGAGCCCCAGGCTGGCGACTGTGTGTTTATTCCCGCCGGGACGATGCATGCGATTGGAGCGGGATTGTTGGTTGCTGAAATTCAGCAAGCCAGCAACACAACGTTTCGCGTTTACGATTGGGATCGGGTTGATCAACAAGGTGTCTCCAGGCCTCTTCATATCGAGCAGGCGATCGAGGCCACCGATTTTGCCCGGGGCCCCGTCGACCCAGAAAGCACTTCGCCAACCGGACGCCCAGGGTGGGAGCAAGTTGTGGCCTGCGAGAAATTCATCATGAATCGCGCGGATTTGTCTACCGCGGATGCGGTGGGTGGCGATGGTCGATTTAGGATTCTCGCCGTGACGAACGGGGAGATGATGCTCGCTGGTGACCCGAGTGGCTTGCCAGTTAAACTAGGGGAGACCGTTTTGCTGCCTGCTTGTTTGGGCAAGACGGCTTTGACGCCTGGGGAAGGTGGTGTGGAATTCCTTGAGATTTCTGTGCCGGACGCAAGCTAGTGCTTCGCCTTGAAGAGTTGTTCGTCCTCGCTTACGGGCTTGTTGATTTAGTGAGCAGAATAACCGAAGGCGAAAATGATAGCCCGGCGCGGCAGCGAGGACGCATTGCGATGGAAGGCGAGCTGCTAACTAGGGCTCTGCCTCGCTGACGCATTCGGGCTAAGATTGCCCCCACTTAGCCGGTCATTAAACCAACATGCGTTTACGCGTTGGGCTACCCCAAAGTCACAGTCTCGCCGGGTTGCTTCATGTCGAAATCACCTTCCTGGTTTTCGCATGTCAAGAGTCCACCCACGAAAGCTCGAATTCGGCTTGCTCGGTTGGGCTACAGTCACTATCGTCTGGCCTCGCGAAACCGACGTTGTCGGTTTGGCCGCTGCTGCGCCGCGGTCAATTGCGTGTTTGACGGAACGACGGAAACAATCATGGCAAAGATAATGATGAACCGATCAAGCCGAAACAGAATGCATCGCTTAGGCATACTCAGCCTGATTTTGGTGTGCTCAGTGTCGACCGGATGTTACAACTTGCGGCCCAACTGGGGGCCACAGGGCACGATTGGAATGCAGCGAAACCGAGCCGCAGCCAACGATCCCTTTCCCAGTAATGAGCTAGGCCCGCCGTTAGCTGGAGTCCGGCCATTGGGTTACGAACAACCGAAAGCCCAAGCCGATTCTTTGCAAAGCAGCCCCTACGCGCGACGTGGCACGCGGGGCGGGGTATTTGGGCAACCGGCAGGATTTTAGTCCGCCCGGAATGCCGAAAGTCTTGACGGCTGTCGCTACCAGCTGTGGGTCGCGAATGCATGTGGGGCGAGGGCCGAGAGGCATTCGGATCTAACGAAGCCCGGCCGCTTACGCCGCCATGCGGCTCAAGGCTCACTCAACAAGCGATTATGCGGCGGGTTGCCATTTCACGAGGGGATACCAACAGCTAGGACGCCCCCCTTTTTTAAGCCACCGGGTTTCTGGCGAGCTTGCAAAGCGTCTCGATTCCACGCTCAATCACCGCGTCGTCAACGGCGTATGAAATTCTGAAATGCGTGTCGTGATCGCTGAAGATATTGCCTGGGATCACCATCAGGTTGTTGGCGATCGCCTCTTCGATAAACGTTTGGCCTGTTCCCCAAGGCAGTTTTGGGAACAGGTAGAACGCCCCACCCGGCTTGACGATTTCGTAGTCGTCTTGGAGTCCCTCGAGCATTCGGTCGCGTTTGGCTTTGTAACTCGCGACATAAGGCGACATGTCAAAATCCATTGCGACCACACCCGCCCACTGTGCCGGTTGAGGGGCACATACGAATGTGTATTGTTGGATCTTCATAAGCGTCTGCATCAAAGTCGCTGGCCCGTGAACGTAGCCGACCCGCAGCCCAGTCATGGCGTAGGTCTTAGAGAATCCATCGATCACGATCGTATCGGGATTGAATTTAGCCGCGGAAACGTGCGGTTGGTCATAGGTGAATTTGCTGTAAATTTCGTCCGACACCAAACAGATTCCTCGTTCGTGAGCGAGTTCGGCGACGGCTTTGATCTCTGCTTCGCTGGGGCACACGCCGGTCGGGTTTGAGGGGCTATTGAGGATGATCATTTTGGTTTTGTCTGTGATCGCGGCCTTAACTTTTTCGATCTCAATTTTGAAATCCGGATAGCAGCTAATCTTGACGCTTTTACCGCCAGCCATTTCGATCAGGGCAGGGTACATGACAAAAAATGGATCGAAGTAAATCACTTCGTCGCCGGGATTGATCATGGCCAAAATCGAAAGGAACAAGCCGCCGCTGGTTCCAGAGCAGACGAATGCCTCCCGATCGTCATGGCCAAAATTACGGTCGACTTCCGCTTGCAGTTTTTCCCGGAGGGCTGGAATGCCTTGTGTGGGCGCGTATCCATTTTTCCCGTCCTCGACTGCCTTGATCAGCTCAGCTTTGACGGGTGGGGGGACATCGAAATCTGGCTGTCCGATCGAGAGATTGATCGGATCCTTAAGCTTGGCCGCTAAGTCGAACATTCTGCGAATTCCGCTAGAATCAAAACCCTTGGTTCGGTCGGCAATCCAATCTTCAAAAACGGGCATCCAAATCTCCGGTAAAATTCTGCTTCTAGGCGTGGGATAATTCAATCGCAGCCTCAGATTCTAGCATTTTTTCGCCGATCTAGAATGCAGGGGTGGACCACATTCTTGGGATGCGGCTTACTCGTTCTGCTGCATTCAGGGGTTGCGACGGCGGAAGTAAAATTCGTTTTCAAATCGACGGTTGTGAGAACGAAGCCTCGAACCTAGAATTCCAGCTAACCCCGATTCCAGCACCTGGAACCCTTGATGAGCGAACTCCACCACGAATGCGGCGTGGCCGCGATTTACCATCTTCCTGGCCAACCTGGCAGCGAGCTTTGTCCCGGAGAAGATCCGAACCATGCCTCGACGTTGATTCCCCGGATGCTGCTCGATATGCAGAACCGGGGCCAGTTGTCGGCTGGCATTTCCCGGTTTCATCCGGAGCCCAAAAACGGTCAGCTGATCGACACGCATCGCGATATTGGCAGTGTCCAAGAGGTGTTTCGCTTGTCACACTCCGCCAAAGCCGCCAGTTTGATGGACAGCTACGGCGGGCCGGCCGCGATCGGTCACGTGCGATATGCGACTTGTGGCAAGGACGATCGAAGCTATGCCCAGCCGTTTGAGAATCATCATTTCAATCGACGTCATTGGTTTACATTTGCCTTCAACGGACAGTTAGCGAATTTTGCTGAACTCGCCAAGGACATGTTGAGTGAGCCGGATAATCATCTGGTGCGGGAAACAGACACCGAATTGTTGATGTATGAAATCAGCCGGCAATTAGATCGGCAGGATTCGACTTGCATGGTCGAGATGATGCGGGAGGTGGCCAAACGATTGGATGGGGCGTATTCGTTGGCCCTGCTTAACGCCAAAGGCGAAATGTTGATCGCTCGGGATCCGTTGGGCATCAAGCCGATGTGCTATGCGATCCAAGGGCCAATGTTTGCCGCTGCCAGCGAAAGCGTGGCGTTGTTGAATCTCGGATTCAAACGTAGTGAAATTGAATCGCTCAAGCCTGGTCACGCGATCACGATCGTTGACGGGAGGATTGAGATTCAACAGTTCGCTGAAAAAGTCGGCCGAGCCCACTGCTTTTTCGAATGGATCTATTTTGCTAACGTCGCCAGTACGTTGGATGATCGTGGTGTCTACACAACTCGGACTGAGTTGGGCAAAGAATTGGCGGATCAGGAGCGAGCCAGTGGGTTGATCGAGATCGACGAAAACACGATCGTGGTTCCCGTGCCCGACACCAGCAAGGCGGCCGCCGACTCGATGGCGTTCCACCTCCAAATCCCGTCTCGAGAAGGCTTGATTCGTAATCGCTACAGCGGCCGGACGTTTATCGAGTCCTCACAGAAAACACGGGCTCAGCGCGCGAAAATTAAGTACACACCGCTTCGGGAGGTCCTCGAAGGCAAGCGTGTGATCTTGGTCGAGGATTCAATCGTTCGCTCGACGACCATGAAATCCCTGCTGAAGCGACTCAAGGAAGAAGGCGGCGCCAAAGAAGTCCATGTGCGTGTGGCTTGTCCCCCGATCGTGGCTCCGTGTTTTTACGGAATCGATATGTCGACGATCAAGCAGTTGTTCGCCCCCAATTTCTACGAACCCGGCGAGCGACTGACCGAGGAAATTCAAGACCAGATGGCGGAAGCGTTGGAATGTGACTCACTTCGGTATTTGCCGATTGAATCGGTGGCTCGTGCGATCGGTATCCCGCGAGATGGGCTCTGCCAAGCCTGTATCACTTGTGAATATCCGACGCCGACTGGCACGAAACTCTATCAGCTTGACCATCAGACGTATCTCAAAGGCGAATCGTCTGTAGCCGATGGCGACGGCCGTGTGTTCGATCTTGGTGGGACAAAAGTCAAGCCGGTTTAAGAGGACGCGGCGTTTGTCGTTCGACTTATAGGCGGAACGAAGATGATGCAATCCACTAACGAGGGTTCTTCCTCATTTACGAGCTTGTTGATTTTATGGCTGGTTAATTAGCAGCAACGGTAAGCCGGTGATTGGGCGGCAGCGACACCACCGGATTGTGCCGATAAATCTTCAACAGGTGCGTTGGGGTTAGGTCCTCTATGTTTTTTTAAACTGCGAACGGAATACGTCATGGTCGTATTTTCGCATTCGCCGCTCAAAATGGGTTCGGAAATCCATGTCGTGTTCAGCTGGCGTTTCCTCAACTGCGATCGGTCCGGTCAAGTCGGAATGTTCCTGCATGAGGCCCACGGTTTCGTCAAAATACTCTTCGACGTCGGTCCAGAAATGGAACACGCCGCCGGGGAGTAAGACACGTTGGAGATCGGCAATGAAACCTGGTTGCATCACCCGTCGTCGGCGATGGCGTTCTTTCCACCAGGGGTCCGGGAAATAGACGTGAACTGCGACGGCACATTCGTCCGGCAGCATTTCTCGGAAAAATTTCAGCCCGTCACCGTGGAGCATATGGGCGTTGGGGCGTTCTTGTTGTGCCAGCCGATACGCGGCAAATTGGCAATACTTGTGAGCGATTTCGTTGCCCAGGAAGTTGCGCTCGGGGTGCTTGCCAGACTCGTTGAGCACGAACAATCCCTTGCCGCTGCCGATTTCGATTTCCAAATCGGCTGTTTGCTGGAATAGTGACTGGGGGCAAAACGGCGTCTGCAGATCGTCGACTTCGGAGAGATGACGACTGAAATCGATCGTTGGATCAAGTTTAGGAAGTGCTCGGCGGCCCATGGTCTGCGTCTGGGAAAGGGTTGGGGTAAGTCCATGAAAAAAACGGCACGGATGCCGTTTTGATCGCAATTAAATTGTCTCCGCAAGACCGCTGAAATCGAAACTTTTGATTCGAAATCGCTGGCTTCGAACCTGCCGAACTGCAAGAACTTGGGAGAACCGGTATCAACTACGGAGTTTTGATTTTCTTGTTTTTGGCTTTTCGTCCACGGTTGTTAGCAGGGCGCTTGCCGTGATTCGCTTTTTTGACTTTGTGACTTGGCTTGGCCATCGTAATCTACCTCAAATTTGCTGTTAAAATCGAACCACAAGGGTACCAATCCAATCGTCAATTCGTAAGGTCTAACTCGCCGATTTTTACCCATCTACCCAGAAAAAGAGCGTTTCGTGGGCGTTTTTCCCGCCTGCTCATGGTTTTAAGCAACATCCTCCATGGTGGAAAACGGTCAGCCGGATTTAACCTCGATTCGTCAAGTCTGCCAATTCCTTGAGGATTTCAGCGGCTTGACCGTTATCGATCGCATTGGAACACCGTTCGGCCCCGGTCAACAGGCCGTCGCAAAGCCCTGAGACCCAGAGTGCAGCGGCGGCGTTGGCAACAACAACATCGCGGGCCGGGCCCGAGTGGCCTGCCAGGACCCGTTGGATTTTCTCAGCACTTTCCGCGGGACTGGTCGCGGCCAGCATGGTCAGGTTCCCGGTTTCACAACCAAAATCCTCAGGAGCCAAAATTCCCTCGGTCACGTTTTTGCCGTGTACCTCGGAGACTTCCGTCTTGTCAGAGATGGAGACTTCGCCCAGGCCATCCCTTGAATGGACGACGATTGATCGTTTGGTTCCCAGCAACGAGAGTGCTTCGGCAAGCTTGATTCGCGTCTCTTCACGGCCGGCACCCAGGACTTGAAACGGAGCATTGGCTGGATTGCAGAGCGGGCCAAGCAGGTTGAAAATCGTTGGGTGTGCGAGTCGCCGGCGGACTTTCATCACGTGTTTGACTGAGGGGTGAAACAAGGGGGCGAAGCAAAAACACAGCCCAAGTTGGTCTAGGGATTTTTGCACCGTCTCAACTGAGCACTCGATATTGACTCCCAATTCAACCAAAACGTCGGCGGAGCCGGTTTTGCTGGTGGATGCCCGGTTGCCATGTTTCGCGACGGAGGCTCCCGCGGCAGCGGCGACAATCGCGGCGGCAGTGCTAATATTAAAGGTACCGGATTTTCCGCCGCCCGTTCCGCAAGTGTCCACGACGTTTTCGCGACGAGTTTGGATGGGCGTCATGTGTTTCCGCATGGCACTGGCGGCCCCGGCCAATTCCTCGACGGTTTCGCCTTTTTCGTAGAGTGCGACGAGCAAGGACTCAATCTGTTTGTCAGAGCATTCACCCTTCATGATTGAATCAACGACCTGCGTCATTTGTTCGCGGTCGAGCGACCGGCCGTCGTTGACAAGTTGAGTAGATTCGGCAATCAATGAATCTTCCTTTTGAGAGGGGTAAGTAGGGTGTCGCCAGCTTTCGAAGATGGCAGACACTAAAATTTTAACAAGAGGATGACAAAGAAGCATACACCATGAAGGTTTTTCTCTTGTTTGCGTTCTTTGAGCCACCTAAAATTGGGACTCAAATCAAATTGCTTTCAAAAGCGGTTAACACCGATCTGGAGGATGGATGCCTCGTAAAGTCATCATTGACTGTGATATGGGAATCGACGATGCCGTGGCTTTATGCATGTCATTGTTCGATTCTCGCGTCGAAGTGCTGGCCGTGACAGCGACGGAGGGTTGCGTAACGGCAGATCAAGCCAACTGCAATCTCCACGCGATCGTGGCAGAATTGGACCCTACCCGGTATCCTCGTTTGGGGGTCGCCAGTAGCACGGAGGACGCTCCAGCAGTCGATACCCGATATTTATACGGTGAAGATGGTCTGGGTAACGCTGGATTTGAGTCGTCCAATCGCCAGCGGGAGGTCACCGCAGAGAAGCTTATCATTGATACGGTCCGGGCCCATCCTGACGAAGTCACGATTCTCTGTTTGGGGCCTTTGACTAATCTCGCCCGAGCGTTTCGCCGGGATCCGACGTTGCCAGGGCTGGTCGATCGGGTCATCATGATGGGCGGCAGCTTGGCGGGGCAGGGAAATATCACACCCTGTTCCGAGTTCAATTTTTACTTTGATCCAACCAGTGCCCAAGAGATTATCAAATCTCGCACCACGAAGATCCTGATCCCGCTCGATGTGACCCGAGAAGTCACTTTTGGGATGGAGATGCTGGATGAGTTGCCCAAGTCCGAAACTCGGATCGGGTTTTTTCTTCGTCAAATTTTGCGACACTCGTTTCGAGCTCATCGTCAACAAATGGGCCAAGAAGCCATTACGCTCAACGACGCTGTCGGAGCATTGGCCTTGCTGGAGCCAGATTTGTTTGTCTACGAACAAATGGCATGCGACGTAGAAACCGAAGGCCTGTTGACGCGAGGGCTGTTGGTTACCGATCAACGTAATCAACGCGAATGGCGCCCCAACGTGACGGTCGCGACTGGCATTCAAGGCGAACAGATTGGGCAATACATTATCGATCAGCTGATGTTGGCTGGTAACGCGTCGAAGCAGTGACCTGACACACTCGGAATCTTCGGAGGGACTGGCTGACGCATTCGGGGTGGAATGTCTCGCTGGTTGTTCGCTGGTGCGCCCTGCGTGTGACCTGTTTTAAGAAATTCATTTGGCCTGATTTTCTAGGCCTAATTTTCTACGCCTAATTTTTTGGGCTGAATTGGCTTCGATTACGAACCGCGACTTGGACCGTTTTCATCTCGCCACGGCGAAAAAGTTTGACTGGAACTTGAGCGTCGATCCGTGCGAGACTGACTTTGGTGACCAGTTGTGAATCGTTGTTGACTCGTTTCCCATCAAACTCAAGAATCACGTCGCCGACGCGAATGTCGGATTTGTAAGCCGGTGAAGAGGGGGTGACGGCGGAGACCAAGGCCCCATAGGCGACGTTGAGTCCGAGGTTGCGGGATTTTTCGTAGCCGTAGCTCGCGTCCAATGAAACTCCGAGGAATCCACGTTGGACCGTGCCGTGCTCAATCAAGTCGGTCACGACTCGCATTGCCATGTTGATCGGAATCGAAAATCCAATTCCATCATTGCCTCCGCTGTTGCTGGCGATGGCCGTGTTGATTCCGATGATCTCGCCACGCAGATTGATCAGGGGGCCACCGCTGTTGCCAGGGTTGATCGCGGCGTCGGTTTGCATAAAGTTTTGATAGCGGACGCCTTGGGGACCTAAGTCCAGGTCGTGTCGGTTCATTGCACTGATGATTCCGTAGCTAACCGAATGACTCAAACCAAAGGGACTTCCGACAGCTACCGCGAAATCACCGATTTCCACATTGTCACTGTTGCCGACTCGGCAGGGCGTCAAGTCTGTTTTGCTGAGCGCGATGACGGATAGATCGGTTTCTCGATCATGAAACAGACGGCTGGGGAAATAGAGTCGTCCAGCAACCTCGATTTGAATGTCGCCCACTCCTGCGTCTTCGATGACGTGAAAATTAGTGACGACATAGAACCGTTTTCGATATTCAATCACGATGCCGGAGCCGGCTTCTTCGATCACGACCGGTCGACGAGCGTTCGAAGAACCGCTGCTGGTCGCATTGGCTTTTTGGCGTTTTTTCGCTTCGATATGGGCGACGCTGGGCCCCACGGTTTTGACGAGCTTTTTCAGCAGTGAATGCTGACGAGTCATCGCCGAAGCTTCTTCCGCGAGCAGCCGATACCTTGCGTCGTGTGCACTCAGTGACGCCAGCGGCGCATTGAGGTTTACCGTTTTCAATTTGGCGGACGTTGGGGCGGCCAACGTGGGGGCAATGTATTGTGATCGCGCTCGGGGAGTGAACGACAATCCACACATCGCGAAGACTAGTGTCGCTGCCAGGCATTTGGCAGGGAGGCTCAGTCCGCCCAGGCCGAGCCTACGGTCGGGCAGGGCGGATTGACTAAGTCGTTGAGGCGAAGATGACTGGTTCATATTATAGCTGTGAAGAATGTTGTCATTGCGAAGGTATCCAATCTCAAACCGAAATTCGAGCGCTACCCGTGGCTTCGTCATTCGGTTTGCCAGATAGAGGTCCGGCTGTGCCGGTTACGAAAGGTTGAAGTCCATGTTGTCGGTCGGATATTCCGAGTCAAGAATGGTCGACCAATCGGTAACCGAGTTGGGTTCAACTCCCGCTTCTTCGGCTGCCCGCTTGCATTTGATGCAGTAGGCGGCGTAAGGCAAGGCTTGAAGTCGTGCCACAGGAATGTTGCCCGAGCATGCATCGCACTTGCCGTAAGTCCCGTCTTTGAGTTTGACGATGGCGGCTTCGACTTGTTGAAGCTCGCGGGTTTCGACTTCCGCAAGCTGCGAGCTCATTTCGCCGATGGCACTGTCGCTCGCAAAGTCGACCACGTCTCCACCCGTTTGCTGGCTGAAGTTTTTCAAGAGACTGTCGTCACCTGACAAAGCTGAAACGAGGGCGTCTCGACGTTGAGTGAGGATCAATCGCATGTCTTCAAGTGAGTTTTTGCGTGTCATTTTGGGGTCCGCAATGTTGTTCTGTTAAAGAGTGATGGCCGACGTATTTGGCTTGGTCGAGAGCGGGCGGAAATCGTTCTGCTCCTCACGGCACTCAGAACTATAGTACGCGTTTCGTTAGCGCCAGCATTTTTCGAGAATTATGTGGGCCGAGTGAAATGATGCCAAAATGAAACATGGACGGCACTTACCGCTTAGTTTTTGGTCGCTTTCGCGTTTTCAAGAATTCGATTTCCTGAGACCGGCAGACTCGACACTTGGCTCCGTTCAAATGGGCAAACCCTATCATTGGTCGGCCTAGGCTGCCGGTACATGAGAGGTCTGGAGGTCGCGTTAGTCGGGTTGTGGTAGTCGTGGCTGTAGCATGATGTTTTTTTGCTCATTTGTAATCACGTTGTTTGACGCCTTCATAAGAGCGAGCTACATGTTTCAGCGAGAAAGCCACCTGCCTCGATCGCAGCATGGCGTTCAGACTCTCGAGCCTGTTCGCGAGTCGAAACTACTTAGAAACCCAAGAAGCGAATCCTATGACCACACAATCCATGTACACAACGAATGATCTTATCCTGCGACTTACCGGCGGCCTGCGAGATGGCGAGTTGGTTCCTGTCAACACGGCCAAGTGTTTCGTGGGGCTAGAGGGTTCAGCCAGCGGTCGCGTCGACCTGCCGCATTGTGCAATCTTCCGGGGACCTCAGGGAGCTGCGGTGCGAAGTTATGGGGGCGATGTGACCGTCAACGGAAACTCAAGCACTGTCCATTGGTTGAAGGAAGGTGATCGCATTGAATTCCCTAATTCGCTGTTTGTTGAAGTCACGCAGCTCGGCAGCGTTGATGCTCCGAGAGGTGCCCATCACGAGGCTGTTGCCGACGCTGAAGAAGCCAATGTTTCGATTCCTTTCGTTTCGATTCCTTTCGTTGACCAAGATGCCATTTCGGATTCAGACTGGCAACACGGCTCGGCGCAGGATGGGGTAGAAGCTGAGGTGTCTTTTTCAGAGTGCAACGCGATGGAAGCAGCTGATCAAACCAACGGCGATCTGGCTCCTTCGGCCAACGACGAGCGAGTGGACGCGTTGGAGTCACAAGTCAACGCGATTCAAGCACAGAATGAAAAGCACCAATTACGATTTGACCAAATCGATAGCCAGCTCTCATCGCTCGCCGAACATCTCAATCAACTAGTCAGCCTCGCCAGTAATCAGGGTGTCGCGGTCGAGACGGATGAAGCCGAGTCAGTTGGCGCCGCAACAGACTTCAAAGCCGAAGTGGATTCAGAGACTTTCGTCACGTTTGGATCGGAAGCCGATTTGGAAGAAGCTGAGTCGCCGATCGATGAGTTCGCTGAGGCCCGCGTCGACTCGGTTGGGTCCATTGAGACGCCTGCGATCGTGGAGAATGTCGCGATTGAATCCGGATCCAAGATCGAAGCCAAAACCGCCGTAGTTGAGCTGGTTAGCGAGTACGACTCGTGCCAAGCCGACGACGAGAAGATTGTTGCATGCGACTCTGAAGAGCCTCAGGCGGAAGTTGAGTCGGCTGGCAATGTCGAAATCACAGACGCCCCGTTGAGCCAAGGCGATCCAGAGCAGCAGATTGCTGACCGACGGTCTGAGCTTGAAAACGTTTTTGGAAGTGCATTGGTCGCCGCGACTGTCGAGGATACGACTGACCACTCCGTCGAGCAGATTTCCGAATCGGAATCTGTTCACGACCTAGAACCACCGATGGAACCAGCAGGCGATTATCCTGCGAACGAGCAACTGCCGGAATCATTCGAAACTCCGACCCACGGCCTGAATGAGGCGGTTGCTCCGTTCGCAGAAAATGCTTCGCTTGAGAATCAAACCGACGATGTCTTGGTCGACTTGCAGGTCCCTGGATCGCTGGCCTCCATGTTGTTGCAGGCTGATTCCGAAGAAGAGCAAGTTCGTGCCGAGCAAGACTCGGGACTGGCTGTCGCAGGCTCGGAGCTCGAATCCCAGTTTTCACACCCGAACGAGGGTGAGTCCGGTCAAACATCCAGCATTGAGTCAATTCAGAGTGCTTTGCTGGAGAGTGTCTTCGTGTCCGAGGCTTCCGTCGAAGAAGAATTGGAAGTCGGAGTAGAGACCGTTGCCGACGAAGCAGAACCAACTGAGGAGCCGACAGGCAAAGATTCCAATTCCAGTAGCGTTACTGAGCTACTCGAGCGGATGAAATCTGAAGGGCAGTGGAATGGGATTCCTGAAGGCGACGATGCCAATGAACCGGTTGAAGAGCCCAGCCCTTATGTTGAACCAGAAGTGGTCGCTCCTGTGGAGTCGAACGATGATTCGGTGGACGATGTTCAAGACTATATGTCCCAGTTACTGAGCCGGATGCGTGGAGACGAAAAGCAGACGACCAAAGCCCTTAAGCCAGTGGTTGAAACTCCTATTCAGGAAACGTCAGCATCCATCACAGCCGTTGCGGCAGAGCCAAGAAAGATAGAGGCTCTGCTCAAGGCAGATGAGTTCAAGCCAAAATCCAAGGCGAAGCCGATGGCCTCACTGGGAGCGATGCGGGAACTGGCCAATTCAGTGGCTCGCAGCAGCGTTCGCAAATGTGAAGACCGAACACGGAAAGAACTCGGCCACGTACAGTTAGGGATCTCGGTGAGTAGTTTCGCGTTGGCCGTCTATTATTTCATGGCAGAATTTCGTTTACCGTTCGATACAGGTTTCTGTGTCGGTGGTATCTGCTTAACGATCAGTGGATTTCTAGGGTGCCGTTTCTACCTGAACATGAAGCACAATGAACAGCTGGTGGACACCAAGAAATCTAAAGTCGCACCTAAAGCAGCAGACGGCGAACCGGTAGAAGCGATGGCAAGTGATGAGCTGGTTCACGCAGTGGCTGAAGTCAACTGAGGTTGACTCTAGCCGGAATTTAAGAAGTATCGAATCCAAGTGGCATGTCAGCCACTTGGATTCATTTGTTGGATAGGCTTCCATTCGTTTGGTAACCAAGACTGCCCGCCGACACAGCATTACTCGGATTTCGATTGCTTGGATGATTTTCGCTCGACGTCCTTGATCGGAAGCGTCCAAATTCCGCGGCCATGCGTTGCGATCACGATGACTTTGTCTCGGGTTTGAATCGCGATGTCTTGGACGAATGTAATCGGCAAATCAGCCCCGAGAACACTCCAAGTTTTGGCTCCATCGGTCGTCACGTAGATTCCCATATCGGTGCCGACGTACAGTACCTCGGGTGAGAATGGATCTTCGGCGATGACATTAACGGGGCCGCCCGGTACGCCTTGGCTGATGTCTTTCCAGGTCGTACCGAAGTCGGTGGAACGGTAAACGTAGACTTGGAAATCGTTGTCTCGTTTCCCATTTTGTGTCAGATAAACGGTTCCTTGATCGAATTTAGAAGCGACGATTCGAGAAACCCATTTGCCAGTTAGTGGGCCTCCAATTTCTTCCCAGTCTTCGCCACTGTTCTTCGTAACATGGATCCGGCCGTCATCGGTGCCGGCATAGAGGAGCCCAAATTTTAGTGGAGACTCACTGATCGAACTAATCGTGGCAAACGAAATATTGCCTTGCCGGGCAGGGTCCAAGGCCGTCAAGTCGGGGCTGATTTGCTTCCATTGATCACCCCGGTTGAGGCTGCGGAACAGATGGTTCATGCCGTGATAGACGACGCGAGAATTGTGGGGCGACAGGATAAATGGCGCTAGCCATTGGCCACGCAGTTCAGGTTGGCCTGGTTGGGGTTGCGGTTTGATGCTCTTGGTCTTGTTCGTCGACAAGTCCGAGCGCGTGATGCTGCCGTAGAACATCTCAGAATAAAGTGTGTTCTTGTCTTCTGGATCGATCGCATGATAACTCGCTTCGCCACCGGGTGCCCGCTTCCATTGGTAGGCATCGCTGCGTCCCGGAGTATGGGTCGAGGGGCCGCTCCAACTGTGATTATCTTGAATGGAACCGTAGACGTTGAAGGGAGTCTCATTATCCACAGCGACATTATAGAACTGGACCACTGGCAAGTTTTCGAGGTTTTTCCAGCTCTGGCCGCCATCGTAGGATAGGTTCACACCGCCATCGTTGCCGTTGATGACGTATTGCGGGTTCTCTGGATGAATCCACATCGCGTGGTGATCGGAATGCAGGCCACGATCGGACAGCCGTTTGTACGTTCGGCCTCCGTCGGTCGATTTTAAAAGCGAGACGCCCATGATATACGAAGTGTTCTCGTCCGAAGGGTCGACACGAATCTGACTAAAGACCCATCCGTACGTTGAAAACAAGCCTTCCATCGTGCGATTTTGCGTGCTGACTTGGCTCCAGGTTTCACCGTGATCATCAGAACGATAGACTTCGGCACCCTTGATGACATCTGTTTTGGGTCGTCCGTACGCGTCACGTTCGTCCTCTTTGGCTTTTCGTGCGATGTCGTGATTGTCGATCAATGCGTAAACCACATTGGGTTTACTGGCGGACAGTGACAGTCCAATACGGCCCGATGTATTGCGGGGCGGAAGGCCTTCGGTGACTCGTCTCCAAGTCACGCCGGCGTCGGTTGATTTGTAGATTCCTCCACCAGGGCCTGGGACAGGATCGCTCCAAAGCTCACGAATGCGGTACCACATGGAGGCATAGAGCGTATCTGGGTTCTGGGGGTCAATGATGACATCGTTGGCGCCGGACATCTCAGACTCATAGAGAACTTTCTTCCAAGTGATTCCGCCGTTGGTCGATTTATAGACGCCACGTTCTTCGTTGGCTGTGTATTCGTGTCCGCCCGCGGCAATGTAAACGACATTGGAGTCGGTGGGATGGACGACGATTCGAGCAATGTGCTGGGTGTCGGCTAAGCCCATGTGTTGCCAGGTTTCTCCAGCGTCCATCGATTTGTAAACGCCCGTTCCCGCCATGCTGCTGCGGAAAATGTTGGACTCGCCTCCTCCGATCCAAATCGTATTTGAATTCGAAGGATCGACCGCGATTGCGCCCCACGCCGCCGAGGGTGCGTCGTCAAACAAGGGCGTCCAACTCGTGCCTTCGTTGACCGTTTTCCAAACGCCTCCGGAGGCCGTCGTGACGTAAAAGGTGAAGGGGAGGTCCAGCGGTTTGGCAATGTCCGTAACGCGACCGCTCATATGCGTGGGGCCAATATGCTTCCACTTGAGATTGTTGTAGGGAGACGCCTCGCGCATCTTGAGGTGTTCAGCGTGCCAGCTCAAGCGGGCTTGGGAGGTGAATTCAGCTGGTTTTCGGCTGGCCGAATCTGCTGTTGAATCTGATTGCTGAGCCGACAATGGGAAAGCGACGAACAGCATGCAGAAGGCCAGAATTGCCAGGCGGCTGGATCGATGGGCTGTTGAACCGAGAAGACTTCGAAAGCAATTCATGAACGTATTCCAGCAGTTGTGAAAGTGTATCCCAAGGCAGCTTGGGAGAAGGCATTCCAGAAGACCATCATAAATGCCCTGAGGCGTAATTCAATCAGTTCCCTGGCGAACGTTTCATGTTTCACAGAACGTTCGCCGAAGTTATCGTGGTGAACGGAGTGACCGGCTCGATGCGAGCCGTGGGGCATTGTGAGCGAGGATCAAGAATTTGGGATTCGGCGATTGGGCGTCTTTCAGAATTTAAATCATGGGTGAATGGTATTCGATCGGCGGTTTCTTTGACCCCATGAGTAGGCCAGTGATTTTGGGCGGACTGTTCTACACCCTTGGAGGCGAACCGCCAACGAGGGCTCTCCCTCGCTTACGCATTCTGGCTACCAAAGACGTCGCCTTTCGGCTCCGCCGAAAGAGTGTCGATTGGCATTGCTTCTCGCTGGTGCAAATACCTAATTGGCTCATCGATAACCAGCGATCAAGGTATCTGTTACGCATCAGTACGCTCAACCATCCGCCACCATCTTGATGCTTTCATGATCAGTAGTCGTTTTTAGGATCGCGATTTTCTCTACGCAACGCCTGATCTCCACGACACTTGGCATCAATCGTTCCAGCGGAATATCGCCAGCGCGAGGAAGAACGGAATGATGCTCCAGGCTACCATGATAAGAATCTCTGGCCCCAATGTGGTGATCGATTTGCCGTCCATCATCAATGCCCGGAGGGCGTCGATCACTGGTGTCAGCGGCAGGCACTTGATGAACGGTTGAGCGATCTCCGGGAATCGCTCGTAAGAAAAGAAGATCCCGCTGAGCGTCCACATGGGAAGCATTACCAAATTCATCAATCCCGATGCACCCTCCAGCGTCTGGGTTCGGGAGGCCACCAGTAATCCGATTGCTGCGAATTCGATCGCTCCAAGCATCACGATCAGCAGAATCGCCAACCAGCTGCCGTGAATCACCACCCCGAACAGCAGATAAGAAAACAGCAGAAGGAGCACGATTTGCGGAATCATGAAAATCAAGCGGCTAGACATTAATGCCATTAGGAAATGCGTTCGCCGCATGGGCGTCGCCATGAATCGTTTAAGGAGTTTTCGTATCCGCATGTCGACAATCGCAAACCCAACGCCCCATAGTCCCCCCCCCATCAGCCCCATCGCAAGTAAGCCGGGGACCAGAAAATCGACGTAGCTATTACCAGGTTCGCTAAAAATAACATCGCTTGATTTAATCACGTCTTGGCGGCCGAGCGATTCTTGCAAAACTTGATCGACGATGTTTCGAGCGGCCAGACTACCGGGCCGAGCGGGGTCGAGTTTGTATTCGATTTTATCCAGCGTATCCCCAGGAGCCGAAATCAACATGGTCGACTTACTGGAACGCAAGCGATCAAGCGAGATGTCCGCGGTTACGGTATTGAGTTTGAGTCGCTCGTCGTTTTCTAGCTTCTCCACAATCGAAGCGGCCAATGGGCCATCCAGGACGTCGACTTCGAAAGACTCGACGGGCTGGTTGCGAAACGCGATGCCCAGCACGATGACCATCAGGATCGGGAAGAAATAGACCCAGAATACCGCTTCGGGGCGACGAATGAATTCGCGGAGCCGAGCGAGTGTGATGGCGAAAACGGGATGCAGCGGTTTCATATTTGTTCTGCGGTCAAATTTCAGGCGATGGGTGCTGAGCGTTAGATCTGGCAGCGAGTTGTTGAGGATTTATTTCGAGTTTCAATTTGTCAGGCTTCTTCGTCCCCGACTAATTGGCGCCCTGTGAGGCTGACGAATACATCTTCTAAGCTGGCGTGTCGGGTTGTCAAACTCGACATGACAATCTCTTTTTTGGCCAAGTCACTGATGAGTTGAGGTAGCACGATGTGCGGCTGGCCAACGGTAAGCTTGAACACCGTGCCTACTCTCTCGACTTGCTCGACTGACGGAATGGACTGGAGCTGCAATTCGTCGAGGTCTGCATGTTGCTGGTCGATCGCGAACTCAATCACATGTTCGGCTCCAATGGAGCGAATCAATTCACTGGGCGTGCCTTCTGCAATGATTTTTCCCTGGTCAAAAATGGCGACTCGATCGCACAACCGTTCGGCTTCTTCCATGTAGTGCGTCGTCAGCAAGACCGTCTTGCCGTCCTTTTTAAACGTTTGAATGATTTCCCAAAGTTCCCGCCGACTGGTTGGGTCGAGGCCAGTTGTGGGTTCGTCGAGGAAAATCAACTCCGGGTTTCCGACCAACGCCGTGGCCACGGCCAGTCGTTGTTTCTGGCCGCCGGAAAGCGTCTTGATCCAGGCGCCTTTTTTTTCCTGGAGCGAAACCCGCGCCATCGCTTCGTCTGGCGAGATGCCAGTGGCGTAGAAGCTACGAAATAAATTTAAGGTCTCGCCGACGCTGAGCCGTTCGCTGAGCTGTGTTTCTTGTAGCGACACACCAATCCGTTCGCGGATCGCAACGGCGTCACGGTCCCATCGCATACCTAGCACCTCGGCTTCACCAGAGGTGCATTTCAGAAGCCCTTCCAGGATCTCGATCGTCGTCGTTTTCCCGGCTCCATTGGGGCCGAGAACCCCGTAGCATTCGCCCACGTTGACCTCGAAATTGATGCCGCGAACGGCTTCAACGGGAGGCTTGCCGGGGTAAGTCTTGACTAG
>JBLINZ010000044.1:0-22224 GCA_047639375.1 Mariniblastus sp.
CCTCATCATGCGCGATATACCACGCCAGATTATTGAGGACCACAACCATTTTGTTATCCATTTGATAGGCTTGTTCGACATGGAATTTTGCCTGCTTGTAATTGCCTTCGGACCACAACACATTGCTTAATGCAAGATGAGCCAAGGACGTTGGCTCGTTGCCACCGACGACTTGTTGACAGACCTTGCGAATGGCGGTCAATTTTTCGGGTGTAACTTCCGAATCGTTACACATAGTCATCAGCCGCTCATAAATCGGCACATGATTGGGATTCAAATCGATCGCTTGAATCAAGAAACCAAGCAACTTCTCAACATCCTCATTGTCAAATTCCCGGGCCAAGTCGTGCCGCAACACATAAAAGTCTGACAAAGCCGCCTTTGTGTCGGGATCAGGCTGAATCCGCATCCCTCTCAAAAGACATTGTTCAGCGTTGTCATATTCTTCGAGCTGTGCATAGACCATTGCCAGTTTGATCCGTGTCTTTTGATCTAATTGGTCACGCTCGAGTATTTTGAAAAATGCGGCCCTGGCGTCTTTCAACGCAAACCGCATCGATTGAACCTGACCTCGATCCCTGTAAATTAGAGCGATCAAAAGATAGTTATTTGGATCCAGTTCCGCGGTTTCATTGAGCCGCATGACGCTCTCTTCATGCATCTCCAAAGCAAGATAATACGTTGCCCAAGCTCGACTGATCTCCGGTGATCGGTCGCCTGAATTGGAAAGATGCCAATGAAGTCGCTTGAGCGAGTCGGGATCTTTGGCGGCCGTCATCGTGGACAAAATCGCGAGTGCCCTCATGCGGTGGGCCCTCCCAAACCCCGACCGATCGTCGGGGGCCAACTGGTTTATTAGAGCATCAGCGCGGGCTCCTTCGCCGGTTTGGGACAGCACGACTGCCCACTGGTGCAGCTCGCGTGGAGTAAGCCCCCCGTCACTTAGCAGTCGCCCAAAATACGTCTTAGCAAGCTGATAATCGCCTTGGGACATCGCATTCTGGATGCCTATTAGGTACCGATTCTTAATGGTTCCCGAATTGAAAACCACTTGGCTGAAGACGAACGCCAATAACCCAAACATCAAAAAGACCGGGATGACGAACACCACATCTGAAAAACTTGCCATCCACAGGTTCCCAATCAGCCGAAAGGGAACGAGCACAATCCAAACGACCAACCGGAACACCCCGCAGAAAAACTCCTTGGTTCGGTAACTCAGTCGTCCCGCAAAACTGAGAAGTTCAAGATCTTCATCCAGATCGACTTCGGAACTTTGGAAAATCTTGAATACTTGAAGCGGAAAAAGAATCACCTGAAAGGGAAATTTCAACACTGAAATGACAACGTAAGCCAGGTATCCGCGCTCACGGATTTCCATATCGTCGTCTTCGAGCTCGCGCCCAAAAAAAATGGCACGTATACGTGTAAGAAGCAAGTCATGCCAAGACATATTGAATCGACTCAATAAGTAAAAGCTGCGAAAAGAAACGCCGTGGGAAGCCGGCATTGACAGTGTAGTGGAAACCATTACATCCGACTGTCGTATTCTGGCGACTTTCGTTTATATGTCACATCCGAAAGAAAGTGTTATGACAGGGGAAACCCCTCAAACACTAAAAGAGAACGGCCTGCCAAGTCCGAACACGCTGAAATTTCGCAGTTCAATAAAAAAACGACGGGCTCTCTTATTAAGAGCCCGTCGTCGTCATACCCCCTATTCAGGGGGCCGTGGATTTTAAATCGCACGCCCCCCAAACCTGATTCGATCAATTTTTGCTTAAACGCTTGTCGCCTAACATCCCCATATAGTCTGAGGTAATTCGAAGAATCTCGTCGAGATAGAAATCACGCTCAATTTCGTTCTTCGGCAACATTTGCTTTTCCATCGTCTTTTCGTCTTCACGATCAGCGCTCATCTCTTTTCGACGAGCTAAGAATTTCTCCTCGTTCAACGAGACAGTCTTGCGATTCCTTTGCTCGACGTACTTGCTGATCTTGCGTTCCTCTTTTTGAAAATCCGCGGAAGCATCAATCCGCAGTCGTGATTTGCTCGCCAAAGCACTCGTGATTTCTTTCCGGTTGAAATTGTATTTCTGGAAAGAAGCCTCGGGTACGCGATCAAACTTAACGGGATAATCCAAGTCGGCTTCGCCGATGTTTTTCATGTTGTCACTGATCGACGGCAATACGAGATCAGAAATCACACCGCGTTTTTGAGTACTATCGCCATTGGGACGGTAGAACTGTTGCGTCGTGATTTTCAAAGCCCCGAACTCGTTCGGTGGATTCTTACTGCGGTACATGATCTGATTGAGGTTCACCAGACTCTGAACGGTACCTTTACCATGAGTGGTCGTGTCGCCGATCACCAAACCACGTTTGTAGTCTTGAATCGCACCCGCCAAAATCTCACTGGCACTCGCACTGAACTTACTGGTCAAAACGACAAGTGGCTTTTCCCACGACATGCCGCCGTCTTCGTCGTTCAATTTCTCAATATCACCATACGGGTTTTTGACTTGAACAACCGGTCCAAGATCAATGAACAACCCCGTGCAATCGATGGCTTCTCTCAGGCTTCCGCCGCCATTGAGACGAAGGTCAAGCACGACAGCATCAACGTTTTTCTCATTGAACTCACGTAAAATTCGCCGCACGTCCGTCGTCGTACTGCGACCGCCGTCTGAGCCACCCATGTTGGCGTAAAAGCTGGGAAGCTCGATCACGCCGATCAGGTTGGGTTCGCCATTGGCTTTCTTGCCTTGTTCAAAAACAGCACCCCGAGCAGCACTGTCCTCGAGCTTGATTTTCTCGCGGACAATTTTGATCGTGTGAAGCTCGCCAGCGTTTTCTGACATGACATTTAGACGAACCACGGTTCCGGCTTTGCCACGGATCATACCCACGACATCATCCAGCTTCATTCCAGTGGCATCTACAAAATCTGGACCATGCTTACCGAGCAACTCCCCATCGGCTTGGCTACCATCTTCTTCGCCCTGCCCGACGGCAACGATCTTGTCTTCGACTTTGAGCTCACCTTGCGAAGCAGCCGCACCGCCAACCACGATGTTCTTGATGACGGTATAGCCTTCGTCCTCAACCGCCAACGTGGCACCAATGCCCTCCAGCTCCAATCCCATCTGGATTAGGAAGTTTTCGAACGTGCCCTTGGACAAGTAAGAGGTGTGAGGATCGAAACTCGAAGTGATCGCTGTAATGTATCGCTCGACAACGTCTTCCGCATCGATCTGATGCATTCGCCGTGAGAACGATTTGTATCGCTTTCGCAATTGCTCTCGAGGATCATCTTTTTTCTTGGCGACTTTTTTCGGCTCGTCGTCAGACTTCTCAGTCGACTCGTCGTCCTGCTTGTTAGCCTTGTCAGCCTCATCTTTGTCTTGACCTCGCAGCACGAGCAGGCTGTACTTGATTCGCTTCCGCCAGTTTTCACGGGCCTCTCCTTCGGTTTTGGCAAACGACAACAACTCCCGGTCGGTCACCATTTCTTCATCAAGCGTGTAGTCGTGGTCGACTTCGATCATCTCCAACGCGACATCCGTTCGCTCGTCGACTCGATACAAAAAGCGCCCGAACACACCAAAAGCAGCCGTGAAATCTCCGGCCAACATTTGATCGTCCAACTCATTTTTCCACTTCCCGAACTCCTCAATGTCACTTTGAAGAAAATAAGTCTTCATCGGGTCGAGGTTTTTGATGAACATGTCGAACGCGCGATTCGAGATCGTGTCATCAAGTTTTCGACTGGAAAGATGGTCGCGCTGCATCAGCACTGCGACCGCCTTGGAAACAGTTTTTGAAATCATCTTGTCCGTTTTGGACTGCGCTTCAATTTCGGCAGTCTGTCCATTGACCATCCCAACGAACGCGAACGAGGCAAGCGAGAAGACAAGCAGCAATTTCTTGCTAAAAGTCGGTTTTGAAGAAAGCATGTTTTATTCCTAACGGTTGTATCCGAGACAACTCAGCCTTCGTATTTTGACATAAATAGTTACGGAAATCGTAGAGTTTGGTTCATCGCGAGGCAATAGCGATTCGATTGTAGCGCATTCCAGCATCGGTTTCAAAAATTCGAAAAATACCGGGGAAAATCCGACTTTCTTCAGCATCGACGCGATTCGGTTGACTCCCCGCTCCGATGCTAAATCCGACATCCATCCAAGGCATTGCGACAACGCTAAACGCATTGTCTAAACCGCAATCGATCGGGGGGGTTTTATTTCAATTCCGAAAACGGCCATAAATAATTGTCGGTTCCTCATTCATCGACGAATGCCCGCGACTAAATTACAATAAGGACTTCATCGAATTCAGCTTTCGTTCAAATACGAACATAAATCACACTAACTCTTGCCTCAACGGTTGCGATTCACCCTCTCGCAACCAATCGACCTAATTTCTCGATTTGCGATCGAGCTCAATCAAGCCGTTTTTCATTTCTCTCAACTGTTAGGAAGTTTACTTTCCGTGCCAGCCTTTCTTGTAATGAACGCGGGTGCCAATGCCGGGGCCCGCTTTGAATTGTCGCCAATTGACAAGAATCTCATGGGTCGCGATTGGCAATGCAAAATTGTCCTCAATGATCCACAGTGTTCTCGTGTTCACGCAGAAGTTTATCACGATGAAGACGGCTGGTGGCTTAAAGACAATAACAGCAGCAACGGAACTTACGTCAATGGACAGACTGTTGACCAGGCACGGCTGATGGATGGAACCGAAGTCCGGATTGGTGCGAGCGCGTTCACGTTTTCCGAAGTCGTCAAGAAAAAACCCAAACCCGTTAGCGAAGAAGAAAGTTCGGTCCCCGACAACCGAACGACGGGCAATCTCACAATCGTGCTTAACAAATCGCTGGACCAAAAGGAAACAGGCCAGTACACGCTGGACTTTCTCAAGGGGCACAACTGGGGGCAGGATTTCTTTTTCCTGTTTCAATTAAGCGTCAAGCTGCTGTCGGTTGACGAACCAGAAAAAGTCGTTGAAATCTGCATGCATCGTTTGTTCGATCGCACAGAAGCGTCCGCCGCCGGATTCCTTTGGCTTTCCGAAGAAGGAAAACTCACGCCCAAACTGGTGATCCCAGAAGACCGAGCCGAGAAACTAAATCTTGACCCGAACCTGACGCGTCGCGTCGTGCAGCAAAAACATGCGATCCGCGTCGAGCACGATACCGGAAACGACAAAGACGTCGCTGACTCGATCTGTGTCCCGTTGATCGACGAAGGCCAAGTCAAAGGTGCGATTCATCTTTATCGCGACACGAATCCATTTCACAATTCACATTTCCAAGTCGCCTGTGCGATGGCCAATATCATGGTTCGCTCGCTCGCCCGAGCCAACCGGCTCTCGTCACTGGCCGCCTCCCATTCGCGCCTGGTCGAAAAAACCGCGACGTTTGATGAGATGAAGGGCGAAAGCCCCCAAATGCTCGATCTCAAATCTAAGATCACTCGCGTCGCCAAGGCTTCGGGGTGTGTTCTCGTGCGAGGTGAAAGCGGTGCTGGTAAAGAGTTGGTCGCCAGAGCAATCCACCGCTCCAGCCCTCGCGCCGACAGGCCAATGCTCAGCGTTAATTGCGCCGCCATTCCAAGAGACTTGATGGAAAGCCAATTATTCGGTCACAAAAAAGGCTCATTCACCAGCGCGGATCGAGATCATATCGGCTGGTTCCAACAAGCCGATCTCGGCACGCTGTTTCTTGATGAAATTGGAGAACTGACACTCGAAGGCCAAGCCAAATTGCTTCGAACGCTGGAAGGCCACCCCTTCTTGCCGGTCGGCGGAACCGAAGAAGTCAATGTCGATGTCCGTGTATTGTGCGCAACCAATCGCGACCTCAAAGAGTTTGTGGCTGAGAAAAAGTTCCGCGAAGATTTGTTCTACAGACTCAGTGTTTACGAACTCCTGATTCCGCCTCTTCGTGACCGCGAAGCCGACGTGCAGATGTTGATCGATTTCTTCTTGGATCACTTTCGAAATCAGCACGGCAAGCCGAACATGAAGTTATCCAAAAAAGCCAACGCCCGGATGCTGGCCTATCAATGGCCTGGGAATGTGCGACAGCTTCGAAACGTCATCGACAGTGCGATCGTAATGGCAGAAGGCACCGAAATCGAACTGCCTGATCTGGGTATTCGAGAAGTCTCTGACGGCGAACTGGATACACTCCGCATCGATCATTGGGAACAGAAACTGATCAAGGACGCGCTGAAACGAACCAGCAACAGCGTCCCCAAAGCCGCCGAATTGCTTGGCATCAGTCGAGCCACCCTTTATCGCAAGATTGATGAGTACAAGATCGAACGGTAATGTGACGTAGCTTGCCTGTATTTCAACGAGCGAGCCAACCCGGACGACAGGCAAATGGTGAGACCATAGATCGTTTTACGATTAGCCGGCAGACGACAGGGCCAAAGGCAGAGCGTTTGTCCGCGAGGACGCGTCGGGTTACCAATTCATAAGAAGACACCAAGATCAAGGATCACTCCTTTCTCAACGGCTGTCTCCAATCGCACTAAATTGCGTGAGGAGCCAAAACTTTAAGACGCGTCGCGTGACTCGGGAGGCAAAACGGTGTTCTGCTTCCCGCGAATTTCTCGTAGCGGAAATGGAACCACCCGGCGAATCTCACTCGCTGGCTTGATTCGGTTTTGTCGTGAGATCCCACTTCCCGGGTCAAGAACATCACTCGCGATTCGATCCAAGTCTTCTCCCAGCAAACCTTCCGACAATTGCGAACCCAACCTTGCACGGGCACTATCCGTGTTGTTCGGATCCACAAAATCGTCCTCGCCCATCGTCGAGGCACTCCTAGCCGAGGCACTCCTAGCCGAGGCCCCCTGTGTCCCTCCTGCTGAACCAGCTTCGCCGGTCGATTTTTCGAATGGCGACTGGCCGCCGCTGGGCGCATGAGGCGCAGCGGGTGGTCTAGCGATCGGAAGATCTCCCAGATTCTTGATGTGAATATCCCGCTGAGGAAACGCAATCTCAATCTTGCGAACCCGAAACTCTGCTTCGATCGCCATGTTCAATTCATGTTGAACTTTGGCGAAGATCTCCCGAGACGGAATAAAAACACGGAGCTGAAAATTCAGCGTGCTGTCTCCGAACTCCCGGAAGAACACATCCGGCGACGGCTCATCTTGAACCAACGGATGCCGCCCCGCGACTTTGAGTAACGTCTTTTGAACCAAGTTGGTATCCGAACCATAGGCCACGCCGATCGGAACCACGATCCGCGAACGGCGATCCGTCAACGTCCAGTTCATAACGTCCTCCGTGATGAATTTTTTGTTCGGAACAATCAACTCGCGAAAATCCAAGTCCTTAATCGTGGTCGCTCTCAATTTCATTTGTGTCACGGTTCCGGTTGTGTTGTTGACGGTCACCACATCACCAACGCGAATCGGCCGCTCAATCAAAATGATAATTCCAGAAATTACGTTCGCGAAAATTTCTTGTAAACCAAATCCAAGACCCACCGTCAGACCAGCCGCCAGCCATTGCACGTTGTGCCAGGTGAATCCGATAATGTTGCAGGCGGACAGAATCCCCGCGATCCCGACTAAGTACCGGACGACAAATGAAATCGCGTACCGTCCACCACGATCCAATGGCAAACGATCCAACAACGTGATTTCCAACAGGCCCGGTAGATTGCGGCTGAGGATAAACGTCACCACAATCGCGCTGAAGGCCATCAACAGATGACGCAGCGTTAAGACCGAATTCAATCCGTCCTGTTCTTGCTTTTTCCAAGGCAGTTGAACGAGATCTAAATAGTTGACCGCGGGCAAAACCTCTGACCAAATCTGCCACCCAACCGCGACCATCACCACCAACGCTGTCGCTCGGAGTAAGCGATTGACTTGCCGGCTAATGCCTGAAATATCGATCGATTCATCGCTACTGATTTGCCCGTCGTCATTGCGACTGAGCTGTCGAAGCTTGATTCGAAACTGAGCGATTAATAACATCCGGCTGATGAGGCCGCCAGCCATTGAGATCCCGATCATCAAGATCACGGTCCACATCATCCGCCAACTCATTTCAACGGCGGTGAATTGATACCCCAGAGCAGACATCACTGCGAGTGAGGCAGGCATCAACGGCAAGAACCATAGTATCAAACCGCGGATTCCATCCAGCCAATGAGACGAGCGATCGGGATCAAGCATCCATACCTTTAACGCTCGAGCGGTCAGCCACAATCCACAGGTAAACGCCATCATCGAGACGATAAACAGCACTCGCCCCAAGGAATCGTCCCAATGCCCAGGCAACGGCTGCCCCGCTTCCAGACTTCCATCGTAGGTCTCGAGTGCCGTGTACAAAAACCGCAGCGGTAGCCACACCCAAATCATGATATTCAATGACTTCAAGAGGCCTTCGCAGAGCACCGGCGACCAATTGAAATGTCGCTCAGCCAGCCCATTTGGACGGACCGCTCGAGCCAACACCAGCCCCGCAAACAGGGCCGGAAAAAGCATCAACAGGCCACGTGAGACCGACCCCCGGAGCGTACTAAGTTCGAAATACGGCTGCAGCTGCAACCAGACAAACGCCAGAATCGCAGGCAGGAACACGGCCCCCACCACTGCCAAACCAAGGCATCGATAGAGGGGTGTGAACTTGGAATACATTTCCATATTCCGCCGCAATAATTCGTTGGGGCCCGATCGATTCTGTTCCGACTCCTCGATTTGCGAAACAATTTCGTCCTGCGTGGGGCGTTCTGTTGCATCGTGAGCAGCTTCGAGTTCGCTCGACTCGATTGCCGGTGAAGGCTTAGGTGTTTCGCTCATGCCTGCTCCCTTAATCGTCGAGAGACCACAAACATTCCCAACAAAAGAAAACCAGCTAAGGCCGCATTGTACGGGGCACTCGCGACGCGATGCTTGACGGCGACCGCCAAATCGTTCCATTTACCGCGATTGAAAAATGACTGGAACGCGTTGCCCAATTTTCCCAAATCGCTGAACCCCAGCGGTCTTGAACTTTGCAGCCACAGCGATTGCTTATCAATGTACGCCCGGGCTTCTCGGACGTCTTTCACCAACCTCAACAAGGCTTCTTTCTCGGTGACGAGCTGGTTATCAAACGACTTGTAGTCGACCAACAACTCCTGAAGATAAGCCCTCTGCGTCGCCAACAACTCGCTGGCGTTCTCCGCTTGTTTCTCTTCTTGCGACGAAGCCAGCTCTCGTTCTTGCTCTTCCAGTTTCAGCTCTTCAAGCCGGATCACTTGCCGCTGTTGAATGATTTCCTCAATCCGCTGCTGACTCTTGAACGTATACATCAGATTGTGCCGGAACTTAACTAGCTCCATGCCACTGGCATTGGAGGTTCCACTTACCGTTTCAATTCGATCCTTCTGAGCGTCAAGTTTCTCCTTGAGGTCATCAATATTCTGCTCGATTCTTTCGAGTTCGCCGGTACTTTTCTGACTTGCAGTTGCCAGGTCACCTCTTACCTTGACGAGTTCCTGATTGCGCAGGGCAAGCTTCGACAACTCTGGGTCTGCTTTTAACACCGCATCCCTAGCTTGCTTTTGCTGCTCCTTAATTTCGTCGTTCCGGCGTTTCGTGTAGGCCTTTTCAAAGCTATCGATGTTCGCCTCAAGCACTTTCAATTCTTTATCAATCAACGATCTTCGGAGCGGAAGCAGGACCCGGTTCTTGACCTGCCACGCGAAATCTTTGTTTAAGAATTCAAGCTTTTTTTGGGCCTCAAGTTTCATGGAATCGATATTCAATGCCGACGCGAGATCTTCAGGCTTTTCTTTCTCGTTGACGGCCTTCAAGGCCTCAGCCGCAGCGGTTTTCAATCCAGGAAGTTCCGTCGTTCGCTGGCCCTGCTGCTTGGACAGGTTCTCAATGAGCTCCAGTTGATCTTTCTTCTCCTGATATTCCGCCCGCTTTCTCGCTAAGTCTACCTGGAGCTCACTCGCCGTTCTGGTCTCGTCAGGGACCTCGCCCTCCTCGGTCGTGGCAAGTTTGCTCTCAAGATCTATCTTGGCATTCTCAAATTCTTTGATTGCAATATGGCGAGATTGGATTTGACTTTCAAACGAAATCGCTTCCTCAATCTTGCTATTGGCCGACGTCAAGGGCTTGAGCTGTTCCGCCTTGGCCGTATCGTCGAGGCTCTCATTGTTCTTGACGAGTGCAATCTGTCTCTGAATTTCAGACTTCACGTCTTTGGTAGTTTTCGTTTCGTCGATCAGGGACGTTGTATCTTCCGGGTCCTGCTTTTCCGATTTCAGTTCCTTGTCATCGACTTTGTCTTCCGCATCATTGGAATTCTTATCATCCTGTTTTGATTCTTCCTGTTGAGGAAGCCAACTCGACTCGTATCCAACGCTGCGAATATTCGAATCTTGAATCACGGACGTGTCAGGTGCTGTTCGCGAATCGGCGACAGGCAACATCGGCCGGATCATCGTCGCCTCTGGCCGCCTAGCAACGGAAGCCCTTTGAGCGAGTTCTCGGATCTCAGCGGGCAAAAGCAATTGGCCCAAAAGATCGAAATCAACCTTGGACGTCGCAAAGGGACGCCAAGGTTCCACCCCCATCATCGCTTCACCCGAAATACTCACGAGCGAACGAGACGAAGTTGGGATCGAGTCATCTTGCAACCCCGGCGGGGATAGCGAGTCGGCCACAACGCCTGGGCTCGATGGTTGGTTCGACGCGATGGATTCGCTGTTTAAATGAACACCCCCGCGCGGTGTAGAACTGATCAGTGGCTGCAATCCAGTGCCAGGACTCGGGCGTGAAGGAACCGTGGAGTCCTTCAGTTTTTCTCGCAACTCTGACGACGCTGGAAGCTTGAGAGGAGCCCAAAGCAGCGGTTCCTGAGCAACCACTTCACCGCAGATCACGATGCAAGTTAGCGCACAAGCAGCCAGCAAGTTTTTGTTGAAGATAGCCAAAGCAGAAAATCTCGAGTCCGTAATTCGCCCAGAAAAAACACTGAGGCGAGAGTCTAGGAGCCTGTTCTTTCTCAAACAAGATCAATGGACTCGACTTGCTTTTGTCATGTCGTGAGAACGAATACAGGTTGGATTTCCGAACTCATGGGAGCAGATTCAGGCCGTGACCGAATCTGCTGCCATCGCTTGCTATCGTTTACCAAAAACATCGTCTTCGTTTCCAATAATTCCATCTGGTCCTGCCGACGAAACGGTAACTCGATCCTTCGCTTCATCAATTGAATAGTGATATGTGTTCCCCCAGGGATCCAGCTTGGTCTCTCGCCCCTTCAAGTATGGCCCGCCCCAAGTGATTCGCTTCATCCCCGCTGGCTGCACTTGTAGATCCGCCAGCTTACTCGGGTACGAACCCACGTTCAGCTTGTACATCTTGCTGGCTTGCTCAAGCCTCACCATCTCGACCTTGGCAACGTTCTCCTTCGCCCGTCGGGAAAAATTCAAACTCCCCGTTTGCTTGCGCAGCGAATCATCCAAAAATGGCACTGGGAAATCCGGCTCAAACGTTCGGGTCTTTAAATAGGCCGACTCCAATCGCTTGACGACGCTAGGATTGTCGCTGGCTAGATCATTCGTTTCGTTGGGGTCTTGATCCAAGTCATACAACTCCCAATCTGCGGGTTGCTTCTTTCCTTTTTTCAAGTCACGTCGCACAGCTTTCCATTTGCCAATTCGAATCGCCGCGATTCCACCATAGCCATTGAAGTCCCAGATCATGGGCTCCGTCCGCTCCGGTGCCGCTTGACCTTGCACCACGCCCGTCAAATCAATTCCATCGAGCTGCTGACTCCCGGGAAGTGTTCCCCCGCCGATTTTTGCCAGCGTTGGAAACCAATCGGGGAAATACGAAGGCACAACCGTTTCCGATCCTGGGGCGACTTTGCCAGGCCAACGAACGATGCACGGAACTCGAATTCCGCCCTCATAGCAGCTCCCTTTGAATCCCCTCAAACCACCAGTGGATTGAAAGAAAGTAGAAGCCGCTCCGCCGATATGAAATCGCGGATCAGAACCGCCATGTGTCGGCCCGTTGTCTGATGTAAAGACAACGATTGTGTTTTCGTCCAAGTCATATTTCTTCAGCCGCTCCAAGATCGAGCCAACGTGCTCGTCCAAATCGGAAATCATCGCGGCGTATCCCGCACGCGGACGAGGGTGCGGCAAGTATCCGTTCTGTCCTCGGTACTCGCCATTCTCAGCGTCCCACTCTTGAGGATAGCGGTCGATCCACTCCTGCGGGGGCTGCATCGCAACATGCGGCTCGACAAAGGGGAGATACAAAAAGAACGGCTTGTCTTTGTTTTGATCAATGAACTTGAGAGCTTCCGCCAAAATTAAATCCGGAGCGTAGTTCTTGGCCCGATAATCATCCGCCACAATCTCGCCTTCAGGTTTTCGCAAATGACCTGGGACCGGATAGTTATTGATTCGAACTTCTTTCTCGTCTGAATCCAAAAACAAAGGATAGTAACTGTGAGCATTCCGCTGACAGTTGTAACCATAGTACCGATCGAAACCTTGTTTCATCGGCGAGCCGGTTGTGTTGGATGGCCCTAATCCCCATTTGCCAAACGCCCCGTTGGTGTAGCCAGCGGACTTGAGAACCTCGGCGATGGTCACGATCTCATCGGTGATTGGAAACTGTCCCGGGAACACACGCCCGTTGCCAGAATCTCGATTGCCTCGAATCTCGGCATGGGCCAGATGCTGCCCCGTCATCAAGACGCAGCGAGCCGGAGCACAGACCGGAGCACCCGTGTAGTGTTGCGTGAACCGAACGCCTTGCTTGGCCAACCCATCGATGTTGGGCGTTAGAATTTTCTCTTGGCCATAACACCCTAGCTCACCATACCCCAAATCATCAGCGAGAATGAAAACGATATTAGGCTTGGTGGCGTCCTGACCAAACAAAGTGCTCGCAGGTGCCGCCAACGTCATGAGCAATAACACAAGTAGTCGAATTGCCATCAAGGGTTCTTTCGCAAGGATTCAATTGATCAATGAATTAGCAGTCTAGTCGATTCCCAGAGAGGCTGACATTCTATTTCCCTGGCTCTTCGCAGAATTTAATGGCGATCGGCAAAACTAATCAGAAACGCTTGATCCTTGCCCGAGGCATTTCCTCGTGAAATGGTATCCCGATGCGTCAGTTCGACTTTCGTACGTTTCAAAAATTAAAAACCTGCTAAACGCGTGTTGTTTCTGGATTGATCCAAGGAGTGAGCTGTAGCCGGACTGGCAACAGGTTCGGGATTCGCAGATGGATCTCCCGTCTTGCGACTCCGGCGACGGAAAAGTGCGAAAGACGAAGCCAGGGATCGTTGTTTTAATGTCGGTTTTGGCGTTAGCGGTGGCAACCCGACGCCTTGGTGAGGAAGAGCGATCGTTGGTGGCTTGCCGTCAAGGGGCAATCTCGCCCGTCTACAAACGCCCTGCGTTTGGCACTGCCGGCTAATCGTTAAACGATCCATCCCCTCGCAGCTTAAATCAACCAGCCCGTTAGCGAGGACGGTGCGTCGTTCCTCCCTGACGCGTCGAGTTGCCAAACAGGTCAGCCTCAGAGAAAAAGCATTCACCCTGTTTCCGAGCCCAGATGCTTCATTCAATGAATCAATGGCTTTCGCGGCGAAGTCTCCGCAACGGTGGGTAGCGTAAACGCTTGAGTTGTGTCTAAGAACAAACTGCTTGCGGAAGCCAAATCGATTCGAGTTTGCAGATCAGGTTTTTCCTTATGCGACGTCAAATCCTGCCACCAATCTCGAGCGTTATTTCCCTCCCAAGGAAAGCAGGGGCGACATTTTGATAATTCTTCCGAGACATCGCTCACTGAACTAAAGCGATCTTCCCGCTCTGTTGCTACGCAACGTGAAATTAGCTGGGCGAGCCGGTTTGAAATTGGGCGTTTAGACTCCTCGTTGAATGCATGCATCCTGCTTAGAGCCGATACCCGAAGGTCGCTCTGGTGCTCACCCATCAATTCGGCCAGGCTCTTGGCACTGAAAAGTGGTGTCCCAGTCAAAAGAAGGAAACCAACTGCTCCGACGGCAAACGCATCGACTCGAGCGTCAACGCCTGCCGGGTTAGTAAAACACTCTGGGGCCATGTACGACGGCGTGCCAGACAATGTTCCAATTAAATCATTGGAGCCAAGGGAACAATCACGCACCATTCCAAAATCCAGAACCTTGACCGTATCAACTGCGCCACCGCGGTCGCACAGCATAATATTGGCGGGCTTAATATCTCGATGAACCAATCCCAAGGCGTGGGCTTCACGAAGCGACTCACAAACCTGCCGCAGGATTGAGATCACTCGCCCGTCCGGCAAGGCACCTTCGTGTCGAACCAACTGCTCGAGATTGAGTCCTTCCAATAACTCCATTGCGTAGTAAAACAAGCCATTTTCGGTTCGACCGTAGTCGTAGATCGAAATCGTATTGGGGTGCTTTAGTTGGCTCGTGTACTGAACTTCGCGTTCGAATCGCTCGATCGAAGCCTGGCTGCTTTTTTCTGGAGGCAAAATCTTGATCGCCGTCGGCCGTCGCAATAAAGCGTGCTTGGCTCGATAGACGACCCCCATACCACCTTCGCCGACCTTCTCCTCGAGTTCGTAAGGCCCCAGCCGCTTGCGACTCAAGTCGGCTTGCTTAGCAAGTTTCCTCAGTCGATAAATATGCCAACGAAAGAAGGCGGTGGAAATTGTAGTCAGGAACAGCAAACCAGAGAGCATCCACATGAACCCACGGATTTGAATGACAGGAGCATTGGCTTCGGAGCGATCCTTCTTAGTCATCAAGCCAATTCCAATTTCGGGCATCCACCGTGAGACGCAAACCGTTGCGAAGCCACGTTGATCTAGTTTGCCGCTTAGGTCCCCATCCGTCTGCGGTTTTCCCGTTTTGATTGCGTCGCTGTGCAACTCCGAGAAAAAGTTCAGCCGGTTTGCTCCATTTTCAAACCGGCTTTGGGAGACCAATTCTCCAGACCCCATCACGGCAATCGTTTCGCCAGTATCGCCGGCACGACTTGACGCCAGTACTTGTGTCAATTCGCTCTGAGCATTGTGCCCTATTAGAAAAAAACCGATCGTTCCTTGCGTTGGATGCTGGATAGGAGCAGCGACGATTAATGCATAAGGATTGACGCTTGCCACTCCCTCTACGGGCGAGAGAACAGGAGAATTAGTCGGTTTCCCTGTCAATAATACTTCACGCAGCTGGACGCCTTGAGTGTCAACTTGTTTCGCCAGCCACTTATCGCCGGCGTCGGCAACAACTTCCCCCTCAGCTGTCATCAGCAAACACGGCTTATGATCGAGCTTCTTGCTAACCTCATTAAAATACTGATCAAGAGCAGCGTGCCCCGTGGTTGAATCGAGATCGGCTGCCAGCAACAGCTCTGCGAGCTCGACGTCTGACGCCAAAAAGGTGGTGAGCTGTCGCTCGGATTCGACCCACTCGCGAACCGCCTCACATTCTATTGTTAAAATCTTTCGGAGCTTGGAAGCAACGTTTGCCCGCAAGGTAGACTCTGATTGATAGACAGTCCGCACGGATAGCACGGTGATCATCGCGATCACACCACCGATACCAATGACATTGATCCATGCTGGCCAGCGAAACACTTCTCGGTGGCCCGAGCGTTTGATTTCTAATTGACCTTGCATTGAAACTCGGTTTTTCCTGGGTGAATTGAGCCTGAAGAATGGATCCGCTAATCGAAGAACTTGGCTAAGAAGCCGGGCTTGAACTCTTGTGCGCAGGCAATCGGAATAAAGCCCGAACGGGCTGTAGAAACCAACAGGCAGCGTTGTTGATCCAACGAGCAGACTGGTACAACCAGCTCTTTTCAAATCGAATTCGCCGTTCAACGCAATGCTTCATGTGATCAGTAGCCGCCACTAGTGCGGCAGCTTTGGAAACTCTGGTCGTGCAAGACGTCACCACATGCCCCGTTGTGAGTTTCGTTGAGGTCGTCACTAAGTGCTCTCTGCCAAATCTTCCTTGATCCAATCGGTTGACCTCAAACTTCACCATTTCAACCGACTCCTTGATGGGCGACAGACGCAGCCAAATCATGTTTTCGACTTGATGCTGATCGACGTCCGACAAGACAGACTTTGGGGCAATGATTTGAATTTGAATTGAGTGTCGCATTTTCGAACCTCCAAAGAAAATTTAATCTGACTACTTAAATATACGACCACCCCGCACCATAGGTCCAATAGATAAGCATCGACAATCCAATTGAAAAAACAAATACATCGCTAGAATGAACTAGCCCCATCATCACCCCTTGCTGTGCTTTTGGCCCCTGGCCAAGAAGAGACGCGTCATATTCATTTTTTCTATGATTCACAGAGAATAAATTGACGTTATCTCTGTCGAAAATTTGCGTTTGTGTCTCTATCGCAACGTCACGATAGCCCAAGAAGACTAAATGGCAGGTCCCAACAAGCTCTGCGGATTCATCCAGTGCAAGGCGCTTGGATGCTGAATGGCCAATCTCGCCAGCGGCGGTAATTGTGAAGGATTTGGGCTTGGCGAGGATCCTCAACGCAAGGATCAAGATTGTGGCGAGTCTTCATTTTTGGAATTGAAATACATGAATACCATTCCACTACTGGTTGCCGGATTGGCGTTGCTGTTAGTAGGCGGCGAACTCATCGTCCGGGGGGCATCTTGCATTGCGGCCAAGCTTGGAATGAGCAAGCTGCTGATCGGCCTGACGGTGGTGGCGTTTGGGACCAGCGCCCCCGAGTTAGCAATTTGCCTTGATGCAGTCTGTCTCGGCAAGTCCGAGGTCGCCTTAGGCAGTATCGTAGGCAGCAACATTGCAAACGTTCTACTGATTCTAGGCTTAACCGCAACGCTGTTCCCGATTGTCGTCCATCGGCAAATCGTTCAACGCGAAGTCCCCATCATGATCGCTGTGTCATTGCTGTTTCTGCTTTTGACTCTTGATGGTGTGCTTTACCCGGCGGAAGGTGTCGTGCTATTGATGGCGATGGCCTTGTTTTTGATTTGGCAAATTCGCTCCGAAACGACCCTTGAGACTTCCGCGCCCAAGCCCACAAATCAAGCCGGTGACAGGCTGCCCACGGGGACAGATACGGCTATTTGGCTAAGCGTTGTTCAGGTATTTGGCGGAGCCGCCTGTCTTTGGTTTGGTGCCAGCTGGATGGTGGGGGCCGCGTCGACGTTGGCAATTCAATTGGGGGTCAGCGATTTGGTTATCGGCTTAACGATTGTTGCAGTAGGAAGCTCGGCACCTGAGATTGTCGTTTCACTCCTTGCTGCAAAGCGTGGTTTTCCGGAGATGGCAGTCGGCAGTATCATCGGAAGTAACATCGCAAATCTACTTTTGGTCGGTGGAATAACCACCGTGCTTTCGCCCGGAATCACAATTCCCGTGGAAGCGTTTCAGTTTGACATTCCCGTGATGCTTGTAAGTTCGATTGCATGCCTACCAATCTTTGCGACGGGTCACCGAATCGACCGTTGGGAAGGCATTCTTTTTCTGGGTTGGTTCACCGTCTTTATGGTTTTACTGTTCATCAAACCTGCTTCCAACCAAACATCCCCATCCTGGGGACACTTGGTTTGGCTGTTTGCTGTGCCCATTGTTCTCGCCACATGCCTTGCAATCGTCCTGCACAAATATCGCAAATTGAAAAATTAGAGCTGTGCAGCATTCACTTGCGAGCGTCTGGCGCCCAGGAGCCAGGCAACTTATTGCCTGCGTTTTGAAGTGCCATACACGTCCCAGGAAGATTCAACAGATTCAAACGCACACTTCGCCTCGTGGTCTCATCGAGAGCTTACAGGAGCCGCACCGTGGCTCCGACCTCCTTTGGCGCGACCACGGCTCGCCTCTTTCGCATTTGTTTTTTCTATGTACGACATTCGATAAATTGACGGTGCCTTTTTCAACTTCAGGCGTAAGATTCAAGCGAATCAAGTCCTCATTCAATTTGGCCGAACTCGCCATGACTGATCTACCAAACCGATTGGCCACCAAGTGAACTCTAATTCAAAAACTTTGGTTGCGATGAAAACACTCTCTGCGGTTGAATTTTTGTCTTTGAATCAGTTTGAGAATGGAAGGCGACTCGAGTACGCAGAGATTCAATCTCACCAATCAACCGGCGAGCAGCGAATCTTTGGAATGAACGATTTGGAATGAACGATTTCAAAAGCAGTCGAGCACAACTCGTCCACAAGTAAATGACTTTGTCTTAACTGGAGCTCTACTATGAAGAGAATCGTAGCGGTCACAACGATTGCTGTTGCATGGCTTATGTTGACACCTCAAAACTCTGAGGCCCAACAATTCCATCGTGGATTTGCTGGCCCTGGATGGGGCGGCGGTGGAGTCAGTATCAACATCGGAAGTGGTTCGGCATTAGGGTCTGACTACGGGCCGGGATTCAACCATACCCGTCACCGAGGCTTCCATTCAAGTTTCGTGAATCCGGGCTTTTATCAACGTGTCCCAGTCCAATCGTATTATCGGGGCAGTAGCTATTCCGGGATTAACTCGGGATTCAATCGAGGCGGCGGCTTTCACTACGGACGCAACTATCGGCCCGGATGCGGTTGGTAGCCTCTGTTTAGGAGATGACTGAATTGCGGAAAGTGACGGCGGGGACGAAAAAAACACGGTTTTTTCGACGTTTGAAGGCCTATAGGCTTTTCGATCAGTCGATTCCACTTGAACGAAATTTGCACGCCAGATCACAGCTGGAGACTTGAAACTTTGGCCAGAATTTTAGGCCGCTGAAAATACATCCCTTCGATTTACCCACTCACCAGAAAAGCAAAACGAGATGATTGCAAACGATCCAAATGCCACCGCCAATCATCACAAATCACTACACCAACCCTCAACAGCTCGGGGACGCTCGAAATTTGTATTCGATTTCACCCCGAAAAAACGTTCACGATTACTGGCAGTAATGCGACTAACACTTTTCGAAAACTTCTGCCTTAATTGATTTGATAGCTCTATCGATTAAGAAATATTTTGAGTAACGTCGAATCACTTCCAATAAATCACAATATTAAGATACCTTTTTTTTTAATCCTTCTAGGAGATTACCTATGCGGAAACGCAACGGAAAATCGGGCTTCACACTTGTTGAATTGCTCGTCGTCATTGCCATTATTGGCATTCTGATTGGAATGCTGCTTCCTGCTGTTCAGCAAGTTCGTGAAGCAGCCCGACGGATTGCCTGTGCGAACAAAGTTCGCCAGCAAGTCTTGGCCTGCCATAACTACGAAAGTACTTACAAGCGATTCCCAGCGGCTCACGTACTTGGTTTTAGTTGGTGGGGTTTTGGTAACAATGGTTTGATTGATCCACCACCACAGGGTCACGGACCAAACACTTCGTACCCGAACGGCGGTGCGTTCTGGAGTTGGATGATGAAGATTGCTCCATTCATCGAAATGGGCAACCTTTACAATGTCACCAACTTTGACGCTCATCCTCGTTGCTGGCCTTGGTGGCAAGAAGCACCCGCTCCTAACGGCAGCACACAAACACTTAAGATCATGGAAGAAGCAAACAACATCTTTGTTTGTCCTTCTGATGCTCGTGGTGGCGAGAAGTACATTGACGGAGGAACTTACTCGGATGGTTCTCCCCACTCAGCTGCGATCACTTCTTACCTTGCGGTTAGTGGAACAGACAGTTTCAAGCTAACTGGCGGCCAAAACGGTATGATCTACGCTAACTCTTCAGTTACTTTCGGCAAAATCTCTGATGGTTCTTCGAACACAGTGATGGTCGGCGAGCGAACACCTGCAGTCAACCTACTTTACGGTTGGCAGTGGGCTGGTGCTGGCGATGGTGGACTTGGAGACGGCGACGTTGTTCTTGGTGTTCACGAGCGTATCGGAACTAACTTTGGTGGAAGCAACACAGTGGGTCTTCCAACCGATTTCTACCGACCTGGTAGTCAAGACGATCCTGGTAACCTTCACCGTTATCACTTCTGGAGTAGCCATCCTGGTGGAAGCTCTTGGGGCATGGCTGACGGTAGCGTTCAGTTCTTGACTTACTCGGTCGACAACGCCAACAACTTCAGCAACGGTTACGAAGAGTCAATTCTTGGTAAGCTTGCTACTCGAAATGGTGGCGAAGTCACACCTGAGTATTAATCAATACTGAGTTGAGACATGATTACAATTGCTTTGCCAAGTTCGCTTGGCAAAGCTTTTTTTTTGGTTTAATCCGGTCAGCAGACTGAACAGCAAAACTGGAATTCGCCACGCAAACCACAAAGAAGTCGACGATTTATCTCAATGGGAACAAAGCAAGTTTGAACTATCAAAAAGCGACAGAACGGTTAGCGGCAACGAAGCTTACTGAATACGCTTGGACGGCGTAGCTTGCATCATATGATTAAACTGCATTTTGCTGACTGCGCTATTCTCTTAGTCGCTCGTCGTAATTCAAAACGTGAGAAATGCGAGTCTTTCCATCCGGACCGATCTTCTTGACATCGTAGTAGATAACGCAGCGACCTGATCGCAACGGCTTACGAACGAAACAGCATTATCGTGACCACCAATTTACCGTTTGAGAATTGGCCGGAGGTTCTTGGCAACCAACGGCTCACCGGAGCAGCCCTTGATCGGCTCACGCACCGCTGCAACATCATCGAAACCAAGGGCGAAAGTTACCGACTCAAGGATGCAAAACGACGATCTGGATCCTCACAAACAGCCAAAAAGAAATCGGCTTAAACCCATAATCCACTGACAGCTAAACCCTCATGTTCTTTTGGACCTAGCGCCGCACTTTTCCGCCGCCATGCGCCGCACTTTTCAACCGCCGTTAACAACGACGAGCTTTTGATTGTTCATTTTGCTCCGAACGATCTCGATTAGGATTGTGGCGCATTCCGGATCCAAATCACGAGGCGCAGCTACTTCGGCCCAGCTTGCTAGCATCCGTTCAAACGCGAATTCTCTTGCCGGATTCGTGCCGTTGGTGTATCGAAGGACTCGCCGCTGCCGATCTTAACGGATAGTCGCTGTGGTTACATCGGCCGACGACTTTGCGGAAAACGGTGCTTCTGATGAAACGAATGTCATTGCTCACAGGCTTGCTTCTTTTGACGATGTGCTGCATCGGATGCACACTACCGCAAGCTCTATTCTCAGCGTTTGGCGATCACTACACAGGTGGTGGAAACACATGGGAAGAGAAGAATCGTCATTTTACCCAACAAGTTGAAGCCTCCCGTAATTAATCGAATTGCAATCTTCTAATCAATTGGAAGCCAAGCCGCTCCATCCCACCTGATCGCCTCTGTTGCTGGTTGTCAGTTCGCGGGCAAATGGGTTCTTCCGCAAATTGACAGCTGGTTAAGCAACCGGTAAACCTGGTATCGCTGACTGATAGGGATTCTTATTCCCAACGGCCTGCTTTTCTCACGACTTGCGTTATTGTCAAACAGTTGGACGTGGGTTTTCGTCGACGAGCTTGTCCCAGGATGCTCGCGCGGATCAATTTTGGTGTTGCAGATTCTGTGCACTAACAGAATGGCCTATGGCACGCAGTACAATGCGATAAAAAACGTTGATTTGATAGGGACGGAAATAGCTGAAATCGCGATCAGTCGGTCGAGTTGTGCAGAAACCTGATCCTAACGTTCTTTGATCCAGCCAGAAGCAATTTGTCAATCGTTTGGAAGTTTAAATAACGGTCGTATTCCGGCAGCTCCCAGCAAGTTCGTCTGCTAACGAGTTGATAGGACAGCAAAGGTTGCGGTCATGCTTTGCCGGAAATTGATCGAGCCAATTGACTTCATGTTTTTCGGTTCGGTATTGGTTGGGATTCATTCAATTGCCGTAGCTTCACAGCTATCCCGGCGGGTCAACCTGAATTGATTCGTTAACTTCGTTATCTTTAGTTGACTCGGCTTTGAAGCTGGCTTTTGCGTTCGACGGAAGATCACGGGAAGGTTCGCAGATAGTCATTTTTCGTCGTACAATACTTGGCATGCGTTTTTATGTAGAACACCGCTAGAAGAATTCGATCGCTTCGCGAGTCAAACAAACTCAATCCCTTCAACTTGTAACATCAAAACATGACATTCAACAGGTTTCTGATCATCTTTATTGGCTTGGCTTTGTTGACAACGCCAAATCGACTCTCCGCGACTGAGCGGCCAAACGTGTTGATCATCATGGCCGACG
>JBLINZ010000045.1:0-21824 GCA_047639375.1 Mariniblastus sp.
GATCGTTTCGACTCAGCCGGTTCTGATTGCGCCAAGGCCGATTTACCAAGAGCCGTATTGCCCAACCGCTCGTTTTTCTGTGCCGCCTATCGTCCACCGAATTCCGCACCGACACCGCGATCGCGTAGGGATAGATTTCCGGTTCTAGCGTGAATCCATGGTGGGCTAATCGGGCGAGCTTTGATATCTTGACGGCTCACCATTCACTCACGCAACGCTAAAACATGAAATCCCAACCCTACATTGAATCCCGATTTCCGTCCAAAATGCTGGTCGCGACCGGATTAGCGGCTGTCCTCTTATTCGTCTTTCATTGGCAAGCCTACTTTTTCAACGAGCGGTTTGGAATGGACCCCGCGATTCCGATGCTGGTCACATTGCCCATCGGTTTTCTCTTCGTCGTCGCGTGGGGCTGCTGGTTCCTGTTTTTTGCCAAGCGAAAGTTGGTCGGACTACTCGTGTTCGCCATTCCGATCGCGTTCTTTACGTTTTATTATCCGAACGTATCTGGTGATATGGGGTTCCTAGGATTTCGACCGCGGTTCTGGAGTCGAAGCGTTGACTACCAGAAAGCCACGTCCGCGAACTTGGCTGACGTCAAGACGACGACGAAATTTGATTTTCCTCAATTCCTTGGTCCCGATCGAAACGCTCGCATCGACTCGGTGAAGCTCGCTGGTTCGTGGAATGATTCAGCCCCTGAGGAACTTTGGAAAATCGGAATCGGCGACGGCTGGTCTGCATTTGTCGCGGTCAATGGAAACGCCATCACGCAAGAGCAACGCGGCGCTGATGAATGCGTTACATGTTACGACGTAAAAACCGGTGAACTCAAATGGATCAACCAAGTCCAGCGTCGTCATGAAGACATTGCGGCGATGGGGAAAGCCGGCCCTCGAGCAACGCCAACGGTTTTCGAAGGCCTCGTCTACGCCGCAAGTGGGACCGGTGTGCTCGATTGTATCGACGGAGCGACTGGCAAAACGCTCTGGACAGCCGATGTCCCGAGCCTAGTGGGAATCGAACAAGTCGTCGCCAAATCAAGCCTAGGCCTTGAATACACCACCGAAACTTCTCGAATGGTGTGGGGGCGAAGTAATTCGCCATTGATTGTAGGCGATTGGATTGTCGTCGCGGCGGGTGGCCCTAGCGAAATTGGCGAGAATGATCCAACGGCGACGCTGATCGCTTTCGATCGCATCACCGGTGAAGAAATTTGGCGAGGCGGAAAGCGGATGATTGCTTACGGCTCCCCTACCCTTGCAACACTCGGCGGCAAACAACAAATTCTCTTAGTCGCCGAGGACTGTGCCGTAGGACATGATGCTGAAACAGGCGAAGAGCTGTGGAGTCATTCAAGGCCTGGAAGCACCGGTAGCAACGCCAACTGCTCGCAAGTCACGATTGTCGACGAAAACCGATTGATTCTTTCCAAAGGTTACGGGGCTGGCGGTGAACTGATCCAAGTCACCGAATCCAATGGCAAATGGAAAGTTGAATCGATTAAGAAAGATCCGCGTATCTTACGGACTAAGTTGACCAATCCAGTGATTCACGATGGATTTGTTTATTCTCTGTCTGATGGATACTTGATCTGTGCGAGCGTCGATAATTTTCAACGTAAATGGAAGGAGCGGGGACGGTTTGGAAACGGGCAACTATTAATGGTTGGTGACAAATTACTGGTTCATTCTGAATTTGGAACGCTGTTCCTGATCGACACCAACTCCGAAAAATATACCGAACTGGGTTCGATCGATACGATTGGCGGCATCTGTTGGAATACAATTTGTCTTTACGGCGACTGCTTGCTGGTTCGCAGTGATACCGAAGCCGCCTGCTTCCGAATACCGCTGGTTCAAGAATGAACAACTCTCCCCAATCTAGCCATGCATCCTTAACGGGCCAAACCGTGATGGTTACCGGTTCGTCCAAAGGGATCGGGCGGGCGATTGCCATCGAGTTTGCTCGCCAAGGCGCCAATCTAATCGTTCATGGTCGCACTGCATCGGATCCGCTTCTTAAAACCGTCGATATCATTAAATCGCTGGGCGTTGACTGCCAAATCCTGTTGGCTGATTTCACCGACAACCCTGATTGGTCAAGCATCGTCGGGGAAGCTTGGCAATGGAAAGACGGTGTGGATCATTGGATTAACAATGCCGGTGGGGATGTGCTGACAGGGGAGTGGTCCGACCGCGACCTTGAAGATAAGCTTCGCTATCTGCTTCAAGTCGACGTGACCGCGTCGTTGATGTTGTCCAAATCAGTTGGGAGTCGGATGGTGGATCGCTGGCAGGGTGATTCATCCGCTGCGGACGATCAAGACGCCTCGCGGCGCTCTCAGGATACGTCTCAAACCATTCTGAATGTAGGCTGGGATCAGGCTTGGCAAGGCATGGCAGGGACCAGTGGCGAATTATTCGCGACGACCAAAGGTGCGATCATGTCGATGACCAAGAGTCTCGCTCAGTCGCTTGCTCCGTCAGTTCGAGTCAACTGCATCGCTCCTGGTTGGATCAAGACCGAATGGGGCGAGCAGGCGTCTGACTATTGGAATCAACGAGCGAAAAGCGAATCGCTGATGCACCGGTGGGGGACGCCCCAGGACATTGCCAATGTGGCGGCGTTCCTAAGTTCCGATGCCGCGAGTTTTATCACGGGGCATCTGGTTCCAGTTAACGGCGGATTCAAGTTCGGCGAGTGACGATGGATTGTGGAGATTGGCAATGCACGCTGGATGTTGCCTTTGAGTCTGATTCGAGTGAATCCTTGTAGCGCAACGCGTCAAGAGTTTCGGCCGGTACCCAGTCCCGGCTGTCTTACCGACATTCGCGAAAGTATTCGGATCGTCGTCCCTAACAATCGCTTCGTGTCTGTGAAATACGCCGGCCGGCTAATCGTTAAACGTTCTACCGTTTCGCGTATTTAGGCACCAATCTCATCAGCGAGAATGCTCGTGTTGATTCGATGATTCCACGGCCGCAAGAATCGATTCAAAAATGTCCAGGAATCCGCTCGTAAATCTTACCTCTCCAAAGGTTTGTGAATCGACGGACGTTGCTTTAGGAGAATCACCAAGGGGATGCCATCTTGCAGCGCAAAATCGTAACGATCCCAAACAAAAAAAGACAAAAGGGCCGATTGGTTTTGAGTCCCCGTTGCCAGATCTGGCTTTTTTCTGGTCATGTCTCGCGACGGGTTCGAGAAACAGTAAACTTAGGTAGAATTTGAACGCCAGTCTTATCTTTGCGAAGCCCGAAAGCGTCGGTTGAGAATCATGACAATTCGATCAATCTTCTTGGCTCTATTGCCAGTAATTTTTATCAGCAATTCCTGTGTGGCGGACACGCCCAATGACGTTGATGCCCCCCCACTGCCCAACATTATCTACGTCATGCTGGACGATGCAGGCTATGGTGATTTTGGTGCGTTTGGTTCGACGGCCATCAAGACTCCGACCTTCGATCAAATGTGCCGAGAAGGCATGCGTTTCGACCACCACTATTCAGGTTCAGCCGTTTGTGCCCCCACGCGATGCGTATTGATGACCGGCCTCCACACCGGCCATTGTAAACGACGAGACAACCGCACGACCGCGTTTGCCAACGAGCTCAGCCACAACGGGCTGGTTTTTTTAGGGCGTGATGACGTCACCGTGGCGGACGCGATGCAAGCGGCGGGGTACGTCACCGGTGGCATTGGGAAATGGGGGCTGGGCAATTCCGATACGCCTGGCTCGCCTGACCAACATGGATTCGACCATTTCCTCGGCTACCTCGACCAAGTTCACGCGCACGACCACTTCACTGACTGGCTGTGGAATGATGGCCAGCGGATGGAGCTCAACAAGAATACTGGCGGCCAGAAGGGCACTTACGTACACGACGTATTTGAAGCTGACAGCCTGGCCTTCATCAAAACACACAGCAATCAAGACCAGCCATTCTTTCTCTACTTGCCCTACACGTTACCTCATGGCAAGTACGAAATTCCCCACGAGACAGCGGCCTACCAAATGTATGCCGATGAAAAATGGAGTCAACAGACAAAAGAATACGCGGCGATGGTAACCCGGGCGGATGAAACGGTCGGCGAAATCATGAACCTGTTGAAGGAGCTCAAGATTGATGACAACACGGTCGTGTTCTACACATCTGACAATGGCCCCAATGCTCCGTTTGCCAAAGAAATTAACAGTGGTGGTTCATTGCGTGGGACTAAACGGCAGTTGACCGAAGGCGGACTCCGCGCTGCGATGGTCGCTCGTTGGCCTGGGAAAATTCCCGCTGGTAAATCAAGCGATTTTGCTTGGTCGATGATCGATGTATTCCCTACTTGTTGTGACTTGGCCAATTTCGACCCAACCAACGTTCTCAAGCAGACGAAGCTTGACGGCACGTCGGTCCTCCCGACGCTATTGGGCCAGCCACAGACGGCGATCCCATCCATCTATTTTGAGATCCATCATCCGTTCCAGCAGGCCGTTCGGATGGACCAATGGAAGGGGTTCCGAACGGGTACCCAAGAGCCGCTCAAACTATTCAATGTGATGACGGATTCCAAAGAGGCCACCGATGTTGCCAGTGACCATCCTGAGGTAGTTCAGGCCATCGAATCAATCATGCAGGCTGAGCACGTAGAATCGCGATTTTATCCTGCTGTGGAGAGAGCCAAACTCAAAAAGAGACGCAACAAAAAATCGAATTAATGCTTTGGTAAAACTAAGAATTGAGGATGAGTAATTCTCGCCGGTTTAAGCCCAGCCGAATGGCATTTTCGAAAGATCATCAACGACTCTTTTTGACACCCATTGCGAACGAGTATCAGTCGTCAAAAAGGGGCCCCGCAAACAGGTTCAGTGCTGAATTTGGTGGCGATTCGCGACGACCGCTGAGAAAAGCGTGATCATGCGGTTGGTGCGTCCTTAAAGACATCTGTCTGCAGGAAACCGTCCCAAAATTGTTTCGTCATGAAGGCCCAAGTTCTGGGCTGATGCGATGTGTTCGAGTCTGTGATTTGAGGCGTTTCGGGTAGAGGGTGACCGCTACGAAATGGAACCGCTTGTTTTTGCTTGGCAGGTGCTCAATACCGACTCGCTAAGCAGGAATCTCACTCAACAAACTAGCTCCCTGCTCCCGGCAATTTCGGACGAAATCGGATTGCCATTTGATCACGCTTACACCGGATTTGTGTGAGGGGCAAGAAGGCAACACTTTTCAAAACGCTGACGCGAAAAAGTCGTCGCCACCCTCAAATTATGTCGCTGTTTTGGACTCAGATTCAAGCTTGGATTTTTCAAGTTTGACCTTGGCTTCGGGAACGGCTTTGGAAGTTTCCACGGGAGCCAATTCGACCACGTTGCGAGGGGAATCAAAACGATCCGCAGGCTTGAACGTTAGGAGCTTGTTGTCGACCTCGATGATGGCTTGGTCAGGCCCGATTTCTTTAATCATCCAAGTCTTCTGGTCCAGCTCGAATGATTCACCGACCTTCAATCGATAGCGATCTGGGGTGGTTCGAACTGAAATCCAAACCTGCCAATCACCGGTTCGGTCACGCACGATTCCGGTGATCATAGTTTGCTTGGCGTTGACATAATCCGGTTCGGGTTCAGGGGGTTCCGGCTTGGTCTCAACCACGCGATCCTTGAACGAGACGGACACATCTTCGGTGGATTCCTTGGGCGGGAAACCGTTGTCGGTGATTTTCAGCGTCAACTTGTAACGTCCGGCTTTTTGACCCGGGATCAAAAGTTTGCCCGTGCGATCGCCCGGTTCCGCGGTTTCCAGTTCAACGCCTTCGATGTCGGATTCGACGATCTCATAGGTTAGCAAATCGTTTTCGTCTGCATCTTTGCAAATCAGTCCGACTTTCACATCCGTCAGCGACGTATACGAGGTTGAGGTTCTGGCATCGATCGTGGGAGTGTTGTTGGGGGGGCCAAAGACATCCCGATGTTCGACCATCTCGCCAAAGGCGAGATTGGATTTCGCCAATTCAGATTCCAAGACGTTCTCAGATCGAAAACGTTGGATAAATTCAGAATTGTTCTGGGAAGAATCCAAAGCCAGGACTTCGATTTGGGCCATGATTGACAGTTGGCCACTTCGAACCTTCTTGTCGGCGGAGCCGCCTTTGGTTTCGTTTTGAGCCGTGATCTTCATTGTATTGATTCGGTGCAGCGCTTCAACGGAGTAAAACCGTTCCAGGAATCCCCTCAATTGCTTGAGATTCCCGATGGCGGTCAGCGAATACGTTTTACGCTTCCCTATGACTTTAGCACCAAGCTTGAGGTCACCACCATCGCGTGGATTGAACGACTTAAGGTTCATTTTCAAGTCATCGCTAACCAGGGCCTTCATCCATGATTGATAATCGTTGCTGGCGTTGTTGATATCGGCTGGAAGACTGATGTTGTCATAGTACGCTCTTCGTCGACTGGCTTTTTGGGCCGTCAACGCACGCATTTCCTCATCCGCGACTTGGCCAATCATCGCCGATTCCTGGACGTCATTGGCGTTGTACTTTCCAATGAACCATAAGATCCCGATGAACAAGATCGCGATCGGAACGAGCGCACCCACCGCGGAGGCGAGGATGCGTTCTCTGGGGGTCATTTTTTCAAACATAAGATCAAGGCCGTGATGAGTTGCTTAGTTGATTGGGGCTGTTTTGGGTGCGGGGAAACGGGGAAACAGCTATTTCGCTGCGGTTTTCTGTTCGACATCTGTGGCTTGGGGCTCGGCGGGCGTTTGGCTTTGCTTGGCACGAGCTTTGATGAACTCAAGCGCCTTTTGATCGATCTCTTTGATTCGATCGATTCGATTAGGCTTCAGTTCGAGGGTAAAGCTCGATGTATAGGGGTAACTATCGGAATCGGTATCGACCCAACGACCGGATTTGACGACGTAGCGATCTTCCAGTTCGTCATTGAGCGTTTCTTCTTTTTCTAAGGTACCGATTCGGGCAGCCATGATCATCCGTGGATTGCTGTTTTTACTGAGGCCCGCAACCGCATCCACTGAGTCGAGGATTGTGTCATCGGGGGTCAAGCTTCGGGCGCTGACCTCGCTTAACTCTTCCAGCCAATTTATGTCGCTGGATTTCCAGTTATCGATTTTCTCGATTTCGCCCAAAACCGTATCCACGCTAGGGCGATCATTCTCGCCGGCGTTCTTCTGTTTCAGGTCGTTGAGTTTGGTATTAAGAACCGCAATCGCACTGGCCTGAGAGCTCAACACCCACCAGCAAGCGACGACCGCGAACAAGGACGCAGCCAAAGCCACTCCGCCCCACAAATAGGCTTTCGAATAGTCGTTTTGCTTGACGATTGGCTTGCGTGGATTCAAGAAGTCAATCAAGTGCGGGCTGGCCGCGTTTTCTTGATTCAAAGAACCCAACAAACCGCCATACCGATGCGGGTCACTTGGCGTTTTTCCGCTCGACGACAGGCTCGCCAATTCCAGTGGATCAACGAACTTGGTTTCCAATTTCAACTGGCTTTGCAAGTTGTCTTCCAACGCCTTGTTCGACTCCGCATCTTCAATCACCAAGACTTGACTTACCTGACGGTCGCCTAACGTTTTTTGTGACGACGCCAACGTCCGTCGCACTTCGGCTAGGAGTGCTGTCGCTCGTTCATCGGCGGTTTTGGTGCGCGGGATCCGAACGGTTCGTGTCGTCAGGATCGAGGCCCCGTCAACAATCGACAGATCCGTTTGGTCGCCGTTAGGATCAACCAACAACCGACAACCCCCGTCGCTCAAGAGCGATCGGATTAGATCGACGATGGCAAATGGACGCAACACAATGTGTTTGACTTTCAACCCAGCGGCTGTGGCGATGGCCTGTTGTTGTTGTTGAAGCTCTGGTGAGATTCCAATCGCCAGCACGTTTCGTGGCTCATTCGGTCCGCCGGTCAATGGCAAGTAGTCCAACGCCCAGCTCTCATTCAGCGATGCAAACTCATTCCGGGCCATGAACCGAACCATGTCAGGAACTTCGTTATCTGGCGCTGGAGGAATCGTCAGCTCGCGCATCTCGACATCGGCACGACTCACAACGATGATTGCATCGCAGCGGGAAAGCCCGTGCTCGGTAAGTTTTGACTTGAGTGATTCAGCTGCTGAAGAATCGTCGCCCGTCAAATCGACCGCGAACATTGATTGAACTTGCAACCGTTTTCCGCTGGTTCGAGCACCGGCAACCAGGATTTGGTTTTCATCGAATTGTAAAGCAACTAATGCCATGATTAACTTCCAAGATGATTTGCTTCATGTGAGGCGGAGCGTCTCGTTTTCCGCCGTTGGGCCGCCTGGCTCCCAGATGCCATTCCTCAATATTACGCCGTGATTTTCACTTCGTTTTGCTTATTCTGCGATTACTCAATTATGTTTGTACCCAAGGCATCGATCGAGAAACTCGCCCTCAAATGGCTCTTGTTTCTCCAAGAAAGTATCCTGGGAATCGGCACTGTTGTATCAAACACTACTTCCGCCCTCGAAGTTCCGATTCCATCTGCGAAATAGCCCACAATTTCCGCCTGGTAAACGTCACCACCGGTACAAATGAACGACATCAACCCCTGCATTTCGTCCAGCGTAACCAAGTCTTCGACCCATAGCCAAGTCTCAAATTTACGATTCATGTCGGCGCCATCAGGATCATCGAGCTCAAAATCGTCGCCTCGGCGCTCGACGATCAATTGAGCCATTTCCGGGGTCACACCTGGAATTCCTTCCAGCACCAATCGCGGGGCCTGCATGATATTGATTCGGCCGGGAATCGTGGCTCCCTCGTACGTCGTGAGCGTTGCCATCAGAGTCGGCATCGTCATGAACCTGTTTTCAAACTGAACCGGTGAGGGAGCGAAACTGGTCAAATTGGAATCGTCAAACGCACTGGTATCTACAAACGATCCAACGACGTCGACGATCGAATCGAATTTCCGTTTACTTACCATCTCCGGATTATCAAAATCGATTGGCAGCAAGGCTCCACTTTGAATGACCGCAGTCTCGGGAGGCGGTTCACTCAGAGGGACCTCTGGCGAGCATCGGTAGTAAATGATGAAGTTCGCCCAATCATCGTCGAAGGCACTTTTGAGGTCATCGTAAAGCTGCTCAAGGTCATCGCCGTTGACATTGATTCGGGGCAAGCCCTCTGCGGTCAAATTGCTTTCGTTGCTGTAGAGCGTCAGGTAGTTGGCCCAGCCCAAGTACATGTCGGCTTCGGTACTCGAAACATCGGTCCCGACCATTTCTTCAGGGTCAAGTAATCCGTTGCGGTTGGTGTCCATGCCAAACAGCAGCTCAGGAGTCACGCCGCGGATCAGCAGCATTTCATCGAGGCTGTCCATCGGTCCGTTCTTAGGATCGTAGGCCGGGTCGAGACTCTGGTAATATCCAGATTCGGAATCGAAGTCACGCGGGTCATCGTCCGCATCGAGCCAATTTAAAATTGCATCCGCAATTTCTTCATTCATTTCCGGCAACGTCATCAAGATGTCGCGGACTTCGAGGCCTTGGAGTTGAAGCAGGGCCTCTCCGTGGGGCAAGGTATTTAAATTTATTTTTGAACTTTCGTCGATCAATCCGAAACGCTGGCCGTCTGCTTGGCCTTCTTCGTCAAGGCTTGATGTCGCGACTGAAAAGTATCCGACATTATTTGGATCGGTCGCTCCATCGGCTACCGGGATCGCCTGGAAATATTGAGGATTGTCCCATAGCCCGCCTTTTTCACGGATCGTCAAACGGCTGTTGGAAAGATAGAGCCTGACGAAATCCATCCCCGAGTCGGCGAGGCACTTCGATTGAAGCTGTTTGGTGACGAGTCGGGCGGCTTCTTCTTCGGTTTGCATCAACGCGGTGAACGTGTACGCCGAGAGTGAGAGAATGATGATGGTGACCAAGACAATCAGCAGCAACGAGCCCCGTTGTTTGTGGGCCTGAGCCGATCCAACGTTCGCATGGATGTGCGAAACTTGACGCGAATTTTCTGTCTCCGCGATGGAATGAATTTTGGTTGTTTCTAGCATTGTTTTACTCCGCCGTCGATTCAGCGACTGGCAAGTGCACCACGGTTCGATAAATTTTGGTTGACTCGTCGCCCGCGCCCGAATAACTGTAGTTCGCGGCTCCTGAGCCCGTGCGTTCTGAATCGATCACGATTCGAACTTCGATCGCGACTGGAAATCCACCGGCTTCCCCTGAGTCCCATTCAGTTTGCCATTCTTCTCCGTCAAAGTACCGGAAGGCAATTTCGGCGACTTCGTGAGCGACAAGCTGCGTGTATTTATCGGGACTGCTCATTAACGAGTTCTCGCCCAAGTAAGAAGCGACGGCTCGATCGATTTCTCGTCGGTATAAACCCCCGGGAGCCTGTGGGGTTCCAAACTGAACCTCCGATTCCATTCCACCATTGGACGACGAGACAAAATAAGCCAGCGATTTCACATCGGAGGGAGAGCTGACTTCGGCATTGTCAACCAGCAATGGATTGTATTGATCCATCCTTGGTAACCGACTGATATCAATCATCACGACATTACTGGCGCCCAGCAAGGTTGGGCGAAACGCGACTTCGTCTTCGACGATCACTTCGATGGGCTCTTCCTCTTCATCGTCCGAGGGCGCTTCGCCTTGAAGTTTTGCCAATTGCGTCGCCAAAAGATTATCGAGCCCGGCATAGTCGGCTGGTTTGTACTGAATCCCGGCACGTAAATCGTTTTCGATCATCGTCAACAAAGCACGCGCGACTTGTCGTTGCTCGACGAGATCCTGCTGCTTCGTCAATGAGATCAAATAGATTTGAATCGCCATCGAAATTGCTGACAGCACGACAACCGACAAACCGAGCGCCAAAAGCAATTCAATGAGCGTATAACCCAGGCGTCGCTGAGGTCGTTGCTGTTGAGAAAATGGTCTGATCATTCCATGTCCTCTTCAGGCTCGTAGTCAGGGTCGGGAATGAAGCGAATGATCGAAACAGAAGTCGAGACTTGCCCCGGTGCCCCTTCGCGCTTGACTGAAACTGTCGCGAGGAACAAACCCGGCTGCATCGAAGACTTTACGTCGACTGCATAAGTCCAATTGGGATTGTCGGGGATACTTGTATCGCTGGTCGATTCGATTGGCAGCACGCCGGCCGCCAGTTCGGCCATCGTCGCACCGGCCAAGAGATTGCCTTCGTTGATCAATCGAGCCCTGAGAGCGCTGCGGTAACCTAAATGATAGAGGTTGCCAATCATGACCATTGAGCCACCCAGAATCGCAATCGATAGAATCACTTCCAGAAGTGAAAGTCCGTTGCGGCGCTTGGACCGAGTCCAGCGACGCGAGGGGCCGGCTGGCTGATTCCGGCGATGGCCTTCCGAATGATTGGCGGCCATACGAGCTGACCCGTTGTTTTTTAGCTGCAACGAAAATCCTAACCGCATCATTGCTGACTCCCTGCTTGAGGGCGGACGGTTCTGGCGATGCCTGTTAGGCCTCGCAAGTGGACTTCCATCGTGAATTGTTTCTCATTGCGGAGGATCACGGTCGCATCTTGAGAAGTCCCGTCGGGATAAAACAGGATTGGCCTCATCGCACTTGACGAGCCGCCCTCCGACGCCTGCATGACTCCCGCTGATCGTCCGTCAGAACCCACTTGGGTTCCAATAAACTCAACGCCTTGAGGGAGCAAATCTTCTTCAAAATTGTTCTGCCGACGTTGATCGGAGATTTGCTGACGTTGACTAGCACTAGTATTGACCTGCTGCATCTGACTGAACGGTGCGACCTTGAAAAATGCCCCACCTGGACTAATGAACACCGCGTGCTCGACACCCGTTCGAATCGATCGGACGCGGGCTTGCCCCATCGCGACCCGGACCCGGTCAGCACCCTTCTTCAAAGCCTGCCGAGCAAACGTGCGTTGGATCGAGGGGACCGCGAGAGCTGCCAAGACCACCATGATAGCAACGACCAGCATCAACTCCAGTAACGTCATTCCAGATCGCCAGCGTGGCTTGCGATTGGCAGCCCGGAGGCGTGATCGTTCAGCCGTGTTCACCGCTGGCTCGTAACAAAAGTCGCCGACATTGGCGCGCAGCTCGATTCCGCTGTCTGGACAGGGTCCGACGAGCCATTTAGCTTTTTTGTTATGGGGACAGGCAATGGGCATGAGTAGTTCACGCAGGAGACTTGGAAAAGCCTTAACGTTGTCGGAATGGATGCAATTTCAATTACGACTGTGAGGTCGTGACACCCATCACCGAAAACACAAAGCCCTCGAGCGCGAATTCGCACTCGAAGGCTCGGCTCAGTTAATGCAACTTATTGGTTTTGCCTAGCAGGATCAGGAATATCATCTTGAGTTCCCGATTGTCCATCGGGGCCATCGGAAGAGATCATCACGAGATCGTTGGCCTCGTCGACTCCAAATTTGTACGGTCGTTGCCATGGATCAGCGTTGACTGGCTTGTCCAAGTAAGGCCCACCCCAAGTATTGCGATCCATCCCGCTTGGAGCCTGATGAAGATCTTCTAATTTGGCAGGAAATGAACCCACTTGAAGTTTGTACATCTTGCAGGCGTTGCTGAGCGTGCTGATCTCGGTGACCGCAGCTTTGGCCAAGGCACCTCTCTTCAAGCTCAAAACTGCAAATGTCGAGAGCGAAGCCAGCACAACGAGGATGGCCATCACAAGTAACAACTCCAACAACGTGAAACCAGATTTCCGTTTTCGATTGATACGCATCTAAAATCTCCTGAGGAACCTAAATGTTCTTTGTTTAAATTTGGGTAAAGCGTGTGTGACTTAAAAGTAAAGCGAAATATTCTCTCGGCAGGGATCGAATCGGTTCTCCATCGTCTACTGCATCGCGCTTCCCATTTTCATGATGGGCAACAGCAATGCGACGACGACGACCAAAATGATTCCGGCCATGATCATTAACATGAGCGGCTCGATTAGCTTGACCATCAAGTCCAATCGCCTGACGGTTTGCTTTTCTAAGCCTTCCGAGATGTTGATCAACACATCGTCCAGCGTATTGGATTCTTCGGCTACGCTAATCATTTCGGTCACATTGCGGGGGAAATGCCCAGACTTGCTGAGCGGTCCTGACAACGACTCACCGGAAGTAATATTCTCTGCGGCATCCGCGATCGCGTTGGACAAGACTTTGTTGCCCGAGGCATCACGGCTGATGTCGAGAGCTTTGAGGATGGGGACACCGTTTCGCAGGAGGGTTCCCAAAACGCGACAAAACCGTCCGACTGCAAGGCTCAAGAAAACTGGGCCTAACAACGGCAAGCGAATTTTCATCCGATCTGCAAACATCTGTCCGCGTTCGGTGTTCAATTGAATCCGGAGAATCACGATTAGAACCGCGGCGACCAAAACAAGGATCAATCCGTAACCACGAACAAAATTGCTAAACGCCAGCAAGTATTCCGTAATCGCCGGCAACTCGCCGATCGCTCGCAGTTGATCGAACATCTGCCCGAATTTAGGAACGAAAAACACGATCAAGACGGCGACCACGATTGATCCAATCGAAGCCAAGACCGCCGGATAAATCAATGCACCGACGGTGCGTGCCTTGAGTTCGTCCTGTTGTTCGGTAAAGACCGCGACACGTTGCAGGGCGTCTTCTAAAAATCCGCCTTCCGCACCGGCCCGGGACATGTTGACCGCCATGTCGGAGAATATTTTGGGATGGCGGGCAAACGCGTCGGACAGCGTCTCACCGTCTTCGACTCGAGATATTACATCCTCTAAGGCGCTTTGGAAAACCGGAATCGTAGTTTGTTCTTTGAGGATTCTAAGCGACCGCATCATCGGAACGCCGTTGCTGATCAGCGAGGCCAACTGCTCATAAAACACGGCGATTTTTTGAGCACTGACGCGTCCACCAAACGTAATCCCCTTTTTGGCTTCACCTGATTCTACCGAAACCGGGAATAACGACTTGCCGGTCAACGACGACACCACGTCTCGCTCAGTATTGGCAGACATCGAACCGGAAATGATTTCTCCGGTCAGGTTTCGAGCTTTGTAAGTAAATTCAGGCATCAGGCTTGGCTGTGAATGAAAACGAAAATAATAATAAGCAGTAGAGAGAACAGGGTTGATGCGAACCAGTCGACCACGTCGCGAAGTTCGTCAATCAATCGTTTGAGAGACCTGGTTCTTACGAACGTCGGTCACCTTTTGTAATACGCAAGACTTCTTCGATGGAAGTTCGACCGTCGATGACTTTGCGCCAACCGTCATCTCGAAGGGTTTTCATGCCCCCTGCCATCGCCGCTTTTTTGATTTCCCAAGTGCTCACGCGATCGTGAGCCATTTGCCGCAATTCATTGTCGGTCACTAGCAACTCGTAGATCCCAAGTCGGCCTCGGTATCCTACGTCACGGCATTCCCGACATCCGACGGGTTCGTAGATGGACCCCCCATCCAGTAACTCCATCGGGAAATCGTCTGGTAGATCAGCCCGGCTCGGTTGGACTTCACGGCGGCATTTGCAGAGTCTTCGCACCAATCGTTGGGCCATCACACACTCGACGGTACTGGCCACCAAAAACGGCTCGACACCCATGTCGCCCATTCGAGTGAAGGCACCCGCGGCGTCGTTGGTGTGAAGCGTGCTAAACACCAAGTGACCTGTGAGCGAAGCTTGAATCGCATTCTCAGCGGTTTCCAAGTCGCGAATTTCACCGACGAGAACAACGTCAGGGTCGTGGCGAAGAATACTTCGAAGCGAATGAGCAAACGTCAAGCCGATTTTTGGATGGACTTGGATCTGGTTGATCCCGTTCAACTGGTACTCGACCGGATCTTCGGTGGTAATGATTTTTGTTTTCGGATCGTTGATTTCAATCAGCGAACTATAAAGCGTCGTGGTTTTACCGGAACCGGTCGGACCCGTGACGAGAATAATTCCGTGCGGCAGCGAAATCAGTTTGCGAAACTCGTCGTAGGTTTCGTCGGACATCCCCAAGCTCTTCAGCTCGAAAACCATCGCTCCTTTGTCGAGAATACGCATGACCATGCTCTCGCCGTGGATCATCGGGATGACCGAGACACGCACGTCGACCTCGCGTCCTTTGACGCGGATCTTGATTCGGCCGTCTTGCGGCAAACGTTTTTCGGCGATGTTGAGCTGCGCCATGATTTTCAGGCGGCTGAGAATTGCGGCCCGAAAGTGATTGATCTCTGGTGGCAAGGGTTGGTTGTGGAGAATCCCATCGATGCGATATCGAATCACAATGCCGTCTTGTTGGGATTCAATGTGAACGTCACTGGTCCGCGACTCGATGGCTTCTAGCAAAATCTCGTTCACTAGCCGTACGACGCTGGCCTCTTGGGCCATTTCGGACAGTTCACTCCCGTCCGATTGAATCTCGCTGAGCAGCTCGACGCCGTCTTCGATCTTCTGTTCGATCAGGCCATCGATCGTTTCACCACCGACACCTAAGTGGGCTTTGATCAGTTTGGCGATCTCAGAGCGTTCAGCCAAAACCGGCTCAACCGCAAGTCCCATGGCAGCGCTGATTTCGTCGAGCGGATAAAAGTTCAAGGGATCCGCAGTCGCAACCAAAATGGTCCCGTTGCTTTCGCTGACGGGAAACAGAATCTGCCGGTAAATGATTTTCTGCGGAAACGTTTCCAGCAGCGAAAGATCGACTTTGGCAGTTCGTAAATCCAGATAGTCAACGCCGACCTCTTCAGCCATCGCTTTGAGCGCGTCCTCATGAGACACGGCCCCTGTTTGCACAAGCGTTGCGAAAACGTCGCCGCCGCTATTCTCGGCATGACTGAACTGCTGCTCAGATACCAGACCACGACGAACCAGTGATTCAACTAATTCCATAACACTTTCTGCCAAACAAGTAATTTTCAGACCGGCTCGCATCCTCAACAGATGCGGCTGGTCGCGTTTCCGGCATTCGGTCGACTTCGGACCGTCTAGCGGCGAACAACGGTTGCGTGGCGGAACTCAAACTTCAATCAAGAAATCGCGCCCAACACACGTTTCAAACTCTTTATCGTATTGAGAGCTAGCAATTGGCACTCAATTAATCTCAAAAACCCGACGAATAACGTTTAATTTTGGGTTATACCGGTAAGCCGGAAGAAACGCACCGCTCTTGTTGGGGTGAGGGAACGCACAAGTGCGCCGCGGTACGTTTCTTCTGACCTACAAGTTCAATTCCTTCCTTCTTGCCTACTTTCCCTCTCCAACGTCCTTTTAAACCCCGCCTGCCTTCGCAAGTTTCGTATTAATTGAGTTTGAAGAGGAAACCACGGGATTTATGACGAAAAATGGACTTGGCAAGCGCGCAAAAAACGACTCGATCTAAAATCGAGCCGTTTAGTTTTTTTGGGTCAAAGCCAGTCTGAAGCATGGCTTAAACTGCGTGAATCCAGATGCTTAGTTGTCTCGGTCTCCACCACGGCCACCGCCACGGCCATCACCACCTCGGTCGCCACCACCTCGGTCGCCACCACCTCGACGTTGCTGGCCTTGCTGACCTTGGCTTTCGTCGAAATTGTAAGAGTCTCCGACCATCTCTTGGAATTGAGCAAATTGCTCTTTGGTTAGCACTGACGAAAAGACTTCGTCCTGAGCCTGCTTTTTAAGCTTGGCGATCTTCTCATTCATCTTCTTGCCAACTTCTTCCGCTTTCAACTTCAGCTCTTCTTGTTGCTCGTCGGTCAAGCCAAGCTCTTCCACGAGAGCCGAAGAAATTCGACCGCTCGTTGCACCGCCATTGCGTCGTGTTTGGGCCTGAACCAACAACTGCTTGAGTCGCGAAACTTGGTGAGGAAGCAGCTCAGTCATGGCTTCCTTTTCAATGTCAGCCGTGATCTTGCCCATTTCCGCCTGGATCTCTTTGAATTTCGCGGCCCGATCTTCAGGAGCCATGTCACGAATTTCACTGCCGACTTCTCTGAACATCTCTCGCATTGCTTCGCGAGCCTCTGTTTGAGCTTGCTGGATTTTCTCGACTTGCTCGTCTACCAACTCGAGCTCTTTTTGAACGCCTTCCTGCATTAGCAAGCTAAGGCTGTTGACCTGACTGCCAAATCCGCCAAACCCGCCACGCTGAGCCATCAAATCAGACGATGCAAAGACAGCCAAAACAGCTGCCAATCCCAAGACCTGGAACTTTCGGTTAAAAAACATCTCTATCTCCTGAATGTGTATTGGTGTCTCTTGATTTTGGATCAAGGATCAGCGTTGCCTATGTGTTGGTTCGCCTATCGCAATGAAACCATTCTTTCGTTTAAATGTTCTGCATGAAAGCGAATTCAAAAAAAAATATCTGTGGGGAAATAGAGCGCTAGGCCGCCAGGTCACAGCCTGGAAATAATGAAAACACCCGGCAATTATCGAGTCTCACAGGCCAGCGCCCGCTCAGCCAAGTGAAAATCGTGCTCGGTCGGGGCTCAGTTCCGCGGATTTTTCCAAGAATATTGGTAAATCGTGAAACCAGCAGCCGGCGCGAAAAACAGAATTTCGGCCCCGCATTCCACCCAAATTTACTACCTGCCCCAGACTCCCTTTTCCGTTCTTAGACGAGCCACGTCCAAATTTCGCGAATGACGCTGGTCTTGAACGGACTGCTCCATTGCCCCAAGGTAATCGAGCAGTTTGGGTGTCGGATCATCGATTGTGATCGTCTGGCTCTGCGACGGATTCGACTTGGATCTCACTAGAATGATCACCTCTTTGTCGTCTAAGTAGCTGGCGTTCTGGTACGGATGAGCCGCTTGTTCGCCCTGATTCCAGGTGACCTGCGTCCGACCATCACTGGAAGCTCTGGTCCCAATTGCAGCCAATCGACTTTCCGTCGGACCCGTGAGTTGTCGCCGCAGCGGGGCCGGCTGAGCGTCACTGAATTGCCGCCCTTCAGCTAGACGATTCTGGTCGATTGCTGAGACCTGTTGGGATCTTACTGGCCGACCACCCTTGGATGAAGCCGCTGCCAAGCGAGCGTCCGGCTCGAACAGATGCGTTAGTCTGGCTTGTGCCAATTGCCAATGAATCGTATCGAGTGCAGTATAGATTCCCTCATCTTCATCCACTGCAGCCGCGTTGCAGACACCAATCAGTTCGCCGTCTCTGGTGAACAAACCCCCGCCGCTTCTGCCATTAACTGGTCGTCCAAAAATGTCGTATTTGATCGCCCCATCGTAAGCCGCTCGGTTCTTGATCTGCGAGCGTCGAATCGTGGGATCGTCGCCATGGTCACACCCAAGGCTGAAAATATCCAAGCCGCTGCCGATCATCGAATCACGTTTGGCGATCTTAATCGGGGTAATGTTTTCGTTGGCTCGAATCCAAACCAACGCAATATCACGGGCATCGGAATCGTAGTCTACCAGCTTGCCTGGAGCCGACTTTTTTTGCCCTTGGTAAAATCCATACTCCACCGTGATTTCACCCTTGCCTTGCGACTCGCGAAACACATGTCCACACGTCAACACCAGGCTTTCACCTCGGTAACTATGAATCACAGTGCCCGTTGCATACGAAATTCCTTCCGGATCCTCGACTCGCAACCGGACGGTCGCTTGCAGCGCCAGCCGTTCCGCTTCACCGGCAGGCGAGGCAGTCCCCACAAGCATCGTCGGCGATGAAAACCCGGTCCTGCCTCTGGTTTGTCCGCCAATTATTTGAGTTGCTTGATTCCCTGTTTGACTGTCCCAGCCAATCTCGGATCGCCTTTCCGTCCCACCACCCAAAACGACTTTCGTCCCGATCGGTTGCTCGTGATTCGCTTGGGCCGAGGTAAACGCTTGGCCAGACTTAATGCCTTGCGACTCAAACCACTGCTTGAGCGTGACCGCATCGATTCTGCCCGCATGCCGCCCGACCAGTTTTTCCCCGGAGATCATGACCACTGTAGGCGTCCGGTCAACGCCTAACTTTTTCGCCCATTGTTGGTGTTCACCAATCTGGACCGTCGTGACCGGATAGCCTTCTCGCTTGAGCGTCTCGATATGCGGCTCGACTTGCCGACAGGGAGCACAGCCATGGCTGGTCACAAAATAGAGATGTGTGCTCGCTTGTTGCTTGGCTTCAGCCCTCGAGCTGGTCAACGCCAAGATGGATAACAAACTCACCAGAAAACACGCAATCGCACAGCTGCGATTCGCAAACGGCAAACAGAATTCTCGTCGCATCCCGATCCCTCCTTGGACTGGATGAAGCCTTGATCATCAGTAAGTCGACTGGCTTACCAAGACTCTAAATTTCTTGGTTTGTCAATTTTTCAATCTGGCGACGATATCCTTGTCACCCAAGTTGAAAAACTCGTTTGGATGGCCGCGAATCAGTTCGCCACCGCCAAAACAGCCAAAAATCGAACAACTCGATTTGATGGGAGAACAAACATTGTTCCCTTCATCAACGATTTGCACCTTTTGTGCCAAATCATTAAAGGATTAGAATGCAAATGCCGACAACCTCAAACCTCGATCTTTAAACTCGTTAAAACGTTAATCTTATGACGCTAGCAAGCAATGTTCACGGTCTCTTTTCCCGGTCTCGCCTTCTATTGATAGCGTGTATTTTTTTCATGGCGGTAGTACCAAGTGCATTTGCACCCGTCGCGTCTGTGGTAGTGGCTGCGCAAGTTATTGACGAAGCTGAACGATCGGTTCCTGATGCAACGCGTCCGCGTCCAGCGAATTTTAAACGCGCAGCTCTGATCGAATTCAAAGGCGAAATCGATCGTAAGTTGAAAATCTATTTTGATAATCGATTTGAAGCGGCTCGGCGATCCGGAGCTGATTTGCTGATCATCGAAATTGACAGCCCAGGCGGACTGCGAGACGAGAGCCTGGCAATGGCTCGGAAACTGCGCGACTGTAAATGGGCCTATACGATTGCACTGGTTTCCAATGAAGCCATTTCCGGTGGTGCTTTGGTCTCGTTAGGCTGCGACGAAATCATGATCGATCCTAACGCCAGGTATGGTGACATCGGCGAGATTGAATTCAATCAGATCACCGGTGTCCTCAGGATGATTGAGCCTAAAATCGAATCCTATTTGTCTCGCGACGCCAGGGATCTGGCAGAATCCAAAGGGCGTTCGCCGGATCTTGCGGAGGCCCTGATCGATCGAGATGTTCTTGTTTACGTCAAAACAGACCCGGACGATCCTGAGGCCAAGCTCCAATTCACGACGGCTCGATCGGATGCTTTGATCAAGCCTGATGCGCCGTGGAAGCTTGTGCCAGAAACAGGGCCCGAACGGTTCCTTACGCTCAGCGGTCAACGCGCGATTGCACTTGGTTTGGCCCAAGGCGACGCCCACACGCGAGCTTTGGCGGAGCAGGAATTTGGTTTTGAGATGGAAAAAATGATTGTCTACAAACCGACCCTGACCGACTCAGTCGTGTACCTGCTCAATAATCCCTTTATCACGGGACTATTAGTACTTGCCGGTTTAATCGCACTTTATTTTGAGCTGAGTGCCCCGGGGATTAGCGTTGGTGGTTTACTGGCGGGGCTGTGTGCGGTGCTGTTCTTTTGGAGCCGTTTCCTGGGCGGCACCTCAGGCTGGTTGGAAGTCATTCTGTTCGTCGGGGGAATTATTTTCTTGTTCATGGAGGTCTTTGTCTTGCCCGGATTCGGCGTCTCCGGAATTACTGGATTGGCCCTGCTCTTCACCAGTGTCATTCTGGCGGGACAAGATTTTGTGATCCCCCAAACGACGGAGCAATGGGACCAGTCACTCACGACGGTTCTAGTCCTTTTGAGCTCCAGCGTGGGATTTATATTTGCCGCATTCTTTATCTCAAAACGGCTTGGTTCCCTCCCAATTTTCAATCGGATGATCCTTTCACCAAGACCGCTAGACGCTGATGCAAGGGATTTAAGCAAGGACGGCAAGCCGATCCAACCGTCTCACCCGGTCGTTTCAGTCGGTGATTGGGGAAAAGCAGAGTCGCTTTTGCGGCCCGCTGGTCGAGCAAAATTCGCTGGCCATTCTGTAGATGTCATTAGCGATGGGGCCTATGTTGAATCGGGAACCCAGGTTCGCGTCATTAGAATTAAAGGCAATATCATCACCGTCACCGAAATCGACGAGCCTGAATCCGATCCCAGCGGCTCGCTAAGCTGATTTTTCCATGTGTCAAACCCGGTGCAGTCGTTGTTTTTCCTGTTTTTTCCTTGCAAATAAATAGATAAAACTAGCGAAAAGCTCACTCAATCTATTTGTTTCTTACTCGATAGCCGATATGATCATCTCGTCGGAACCGATGGTTATGTTGATTTTGGGTTGGCGACGAAGATTTAGTTTAAGGTTTTGAGCAATGGCTGAAGGTACAATCAAACGATTGACAGACAAAGGTTTTGGATTTATTGACACCGGAACGAACCAAGATATGTTCTTCCACTCGTCAAACGTAGAAGGCTCTTCTTTTGATGAGTTGCGTGAAGGACAAAAAGTCTCTTACGTCGAAGGACAAGGTCCTAAGGGCCCACGAGCAGAGCAAGTAACACCTGTCTAAGTGTTGCTGTCCAAAACGAACGTTTTACCGAACGTGAAAAGCCGACGAAACCTCGTTGGCTTTTTTTATGCGCCGCCTTCTCCCATCGCCTTCTCCCCGAGCCGGTTCAAGAACGTAGCTTGGGCATCGTTGCCCGAACCAGTCCCGCACCGGTGCCGACCTGCGTCGTTGCTTGCCAAAAGCTCTGACGACTTGCACTACCGAGGTTCCAAGTGTTCGGGGCGATCCGAGAACAGCGACCTACTCGTGTTCGGATCCATCGGATTGGGATTTCAGCTGGCCCAGAAATTCCACCAAGTCACG
>JBLINZ010000046.1:0-21531 GCA_047639375.1 Mariniblastus sp.
TATTTACAGATCTTTCGGTTGCCCCGATGCTAGACAATGAAAATTGGAACACAAAGTTTGCTTTAAAAGTTTCATTTGCGGAATCAAGATTTGCTGATTCGAAAATCATGTCAGGCTAAACAGCTGGCCGCATGCCCGATCTCGATGAGAGGTCGGTTGAGACCTTGGAATGTTGAGCCCAGTTGCCATCCCACAATTCGCCGTTTGCGCCCTTCAGGACTCCCCATGAATGTTGCTCAAGTAATTGCCCAAAAACGAGACGGCAAAGTGCTGGACGAAAAAGACATCGCATCGCTGATAAAGGGCTATGCGAATGAGGAAGTTCCCGACTATCAGATGGCGGCCTTCGCAATGGCCGTCTATTTTCAAGGCATGACGCCCGAGGAAACGGCGGTCTTTACTCGGTGTATGATCGATACCGGCGAACGGTTGAAATGGAATGGCCGCAAACCTACTGTCGACAAGCACTCGACCGGTGGGATAGGCGACAAGATTTCGATTCCCTTGGCGCCGCTTCTCGCTTGCTGCGAGGTCGATGTTCCAATGATTTCAGGACGCGGATTGGGGGCCACTGGCGGGACGCTCGATAAACTTGAATCGATCAAAGGCTATCGTACGGAGATTTCCAATGACGAGTTTCGCAGCATCGTAAACTGGAACGGCTGTTCGATTGCGAGCGCGTCGGCAACCTTGGCACCGGCTGACAAGCGGCTCTATGCGCTTCGCGACGTAACCGCAACGATCCCATCGATTCCCTTGATCACGGCCAGCATTTTGAGCAAAAAAGTCGCCGAAGGACTCGATGCTTTGGTGCTCGATGTCAAGTGGGGATCGGGCGCTTTCATGAAAACGTTGGATCAAGCTCGAGCCCTCGCCCAATCACTGGTCGACGTAGGAAATCAAATGGACGTCAAAACGTCGGCGGTGATTACTGACATGAACCAGCCATTGGGCAAGATGATTGGCAACGCCGTGGAGATTGACGAATCCATCGACGTGCTCAAAGGCGAAGGGCCGCAAGACGTCACGGAACTGACGCTTGAATTAGGCAGCCGGCTGCTGGTCGCGTCCGGTGTTCAGCCCGATCTGAATTCAGCTCGTGAGAGTTTGCAACAACGAATTACCACAGGCGAAGCCCTCGAGCGGCTGGAGGAGATGGTCAAGAGCCATGGTGGTGACCTGCGGGAAAAACGACGAATCGGATTGCCGCATCCTGTTGAGGCCCACGAATCTGGATACGTCAGCCGAATCAATGCTGAACGTCTAGGGTTGGCCGTAATCGAAATGGGCGGTGGTCGTAAGCAGATGGGGGATGAGCTTGACCATTCAACAGGCATCGAATTCTTGGTCAGGATCGGTGACAAGATCAACCAAGGTCAAACCGTGGCCAATGTATTCTGTGACTCGAAAGCGGCGGGCTATGCCGTCGAACTCGTTGGGGCTTCTGTCAGTCTAAGCGACAATGAAGTCAAGCCGCTGGAATTGGTCGTCGAATCAATCGGAGTCGGATAGTGTCAAGAGTCAGCCAGTTGTTGTTGTTGGCTGCACCACGCTTTCGATCCAACACGTAAGTCGGGTCGAGGGTAGAATTGACTGCAATCAACCTGCGTCAGTCGAACTCACGTGAACCTCTGAAATTTGGAAAATTGAATGACGGAAACTGAACGAACCAATCTGATTGAGTCAGCGCTTGCCGCACGACAAATGGCATACGCACCCTACTCGAATTTTCTAGTGGGTGCTGCCTTATTGACGGAGGACGGAACCGTTTACACGGGGTGCAACGTCGAGAACACCTCGTATGGACTTTGTATTTGTGCTGAACGAACGGCGATCTGCAAAGCGGTCTCTGAGGGACACCAGGTGTTTCAGGCGATCGCGGTTTCCGCCACGCCGTTTGCGACGCCCTGCGGTGCTTGTCGGCAATTCATTGTTGAATTTGGCAAAGACATTGAGGTCATCAGCGTTGATGCGAACGACAAGTCCACCGTGAAATCGTGGAAGATTGACGAATTGATCCCAGAGAACTTCAAATTCTAGACCCGTTGACCGCTACTCGAGATCAGACGAATAAAAGGCGAACACGGCGACGCCAAGTTTTTCAGCGGCGGCAATCGTCTCGGCTTGTTCGAGCAAGATCGTTTGGTCCGCTTCAATCGCCAACACAGTTCCTCCTGATTGAGCGATGGTTTCAATCGTGCCAACCCCGATCGTGGGGACATCAAAACGCATATCCTGATTGGGTTTGGCCACCTTGACGACCGTGAACCCGCGACCGCACAGGCTCCCAGCACGCTTGATGCATTCGTCAGTCCCCTCGATGGCTTCAATCGCCATCACGGCTTGATTTTTGACGACCACCGTTTGCCCAATGTCGAGACGTCCCATTTCTTTGGCCATTTGCCAACCGAATTTGATGTCGCGCAATTGTGCGGGGGTGGGTGGGTTTTGGGTCAAAGCGCCTTGCTTCACGAGTAGCTCCGGGGCAAAATCGGTTGGTGGTGCAAACTTGATCCCCTTGGATGCATAAAGATCAACAATGGCACCGAGCAACGTATCGTCGCGACGATCTTTTGTTTTCAAAAATATGATCGGGTAAAAATGCCGGAAGAACGTAAAGTCCGGCCGATGCTTGATTAGGCCAAGTTTACTCTTGAACAGCAGAATCTTAAAAATCTTGCCGGCCATGGTGGCTTGGGTGACACCGGCCCGTTGCAGGAATTTAGTTTGAGCCCCCATTCGGCCCATTCCGAAGACTTGATAGCTCGTGCAGATCTCCGCCAAAATCGGGTCAGCGTGATCCTTGATTGCGGTGCAATGGACTTCGAATCCTTGGGCGACGAGCGCTTTGGCGACCTTCACGGGCAGTTTCCCCCAGCCAGCAACCAGTCCGATTTTTCGTGGTTGTGCGTTGGGTGAAATTTGAGAGGCCATATCAGTCGTTATTTGAAGCTTGGAGGGCGCCGGATCTGTTCGATGCAATCTGACAAGCTCGGTTTTCATCGAACGGGAAATCGAACCGCGATTCAGTTTTCCGGACTCAGGCGGCTCTGGTTTCGCCCGAATTCGATTTTTGTGATTGGGCCAACGTCTCTACTTGCTTCGCAAGTCTTTTGACCGTCTTACGCAGTTCGGGCAGTTTCGCCTTGGCCGCCAGCAGTTGCATTTCTTCACGGGCTGGTCGAGCAGGAATCCCAAACACTTTTTGGTCCGGCTCGATGCTGTGCATCAATCCTGATTTGGCTCCGATCGAAACATTTGAGCCGATGTCCAGATGATCCGCCAATCCGACTTGTCCACCCATCACGACAAAATCGCCCGTCGTGCAACTACCAGCGATCCCGACTTGGGAGCACAGCAAGTTGTGTTCGCCGATCACGCAGTTGTGACCCACCATCACGAGATTGTCGATTTTTGTGCCATTCTGAATCATGGTTGAATCGTAAGTTCCGCGATCCACCGTCGTATTGGCTCCAATTTCAACATCGTCGCCGATGACGACGTTTCCGAGTTGCGCTGACAGCTCGTGCCGTCCAGTGTTTGATTTGTAGCCAAATCCAAATGCTCCGAGGACTGCACCGGAATGGATGATGGACCGGTCACCCACGACTGTGTTTTCGTAAAGCACGGCGTTGGGAAAAATTCTAGTGTGAGCACCGATCTTGCAGTTTTCCATCACGGTCGCATTGGGGAAAATCACCGCGCCGGTAGCGATTTCCACATTATCCATGACAACGGCGCCTGGATGAATGCAGACGTCGTCGCCGAGAATCACGGACGAACTCACGTGTGCTTGGGGACTCACCCCGGCGTTTTCACGCAGGATCGGAGGCTTGAACACTTCGGCGATTTCAATGAAAGCACAGGTCACATCGTCAACCAGGATTACCGGCTTGCTGCACGACGACTCGACCTCAAATCCAATCACCGCCGCGATCGCATCGCTTTGGAGAAAGTCCTTGAAATATTGTGGAGACGTAACAAACGTAATCTCGGTCGTGCCAGCTCGAGAAATCGAAGCGGCTCCGTAAATCTCAAGATCCGGTTCCGCCGTTAAATGCCCACCGACTAAATCAGATAGCTCACCCAATCGCTTCATGATCCAGGCATCCTTTCCTGACGAACCAAGTTATAAATTTTCGATAAAAATTAGCGATCGGTATTTGAGAGAAATAGTGAAACTTGACCAATAGCGATTTGTGATAGCATTTTGATTTGTGGCTGTTGGCGGGTGCCCAATGAAAGTAAATTGAGCGTCAAACAACGCAGCCGCAATGACGCTAGGGAAACCTGCCTGAGAACAATGCCTGGATCCACAGGCATGGGATCCAATTAAGCTTGCCAACGAGGCGACTTTTGTATATCGCGGCATCCCAATAACCCAGAATTCACTTCATGAGCCATCCCCAGCCGAACGATACCAAAGACCTGCGAGAAAGCCATCTCCGCACGATCCTCAAAACCGTCTCTTGGCGAATCCTGGCGACGGCGACGACCATCGCAATCGCTTACTTGGTTTTTAACGACATTGGGAGTGCCTTAAAAGTCGGAGGGATCGAGTTTTTTGCCAAAATGTTTCTCTACTACTTCCACGAACGGGCTTGGCAATTGGCTCCTCGAGGTAGCGTCCGCTCCATTTTGAAAAAGCATGATTGAGGAGTGGCGGAGGAACCGCGGTTGTCCTCTCAAGTTGGATTCTTGTTAAGGATCCGCTGGTTTACAATTCGTGAAATTCCGATAAAGTCTGTTTATCGATTGCTACGCAAAAGTATGGGGCTGTAGCTCAGTTGGTTAGAGCAGGAAACTCATAATTTCTTGGCCGGGGGTTCGAGTCCCTCCAGCCCTACCTTTGCGTTGTCTGTCATCCAACGTGGCGTGGCCAATAAAATCGCTTAGTTATCCGAAGGCAACTGGTGTCCCATTTTGTCGCGTTTGGTGGCGAGGTATTTTTCGTTGTGCTCGTTCATCGGTGGCAAGATTGGAACCTGATCGATCACGCGCAAACCGAATCCACGCAGGTTGAAGGCCTCAGTCTTTTTAGGATTGTTGGTCAACAATCGGACTTCGGATAACCCCAGATCTTTGAGGATCTGAATTCCCACGCCGTAGTCACGAATGTCAGCCTTATGGCCGAGCGCCGTGTTGGCCTCTACTGTGTCCAACCCCTGGTCTTGAAGCGCGTACGCCTTGATCTTTTCGGTCAACCCGATGCCGCGACCTTCTTGGGGTAGGTAAACCAGCACGCCGTGTCCTTCGCGAGCAATCATTTTCAAAGCCAAATCCAATTGATCGCCACAATCGCATCGTAGTGAATTTATCAGATCGCCTGTGAAACAACTGCTGTGCATTCGAACCAAGGGGGCCAGCTCTTGCTTTTCAGGTTCGCCCATCACAATCGCGATCGGCTCCTGGGCTTCGTGCTCGACTTTATAGGCGATCACGCGGAACTCGCCGTAACGCGTTGGAAGTTTCGCGACGGCTTGTTGGGAAACCAGTTTCTCACTGACGCGACGGTGGGCGATCAGGTCCTCGATTGTGATAATGCACAAGCCGTTCTCTTCTGCAATTTCCATCAATCGGTCTCGAGTCGCACGATCACCGTCTTCGTCAAGGATCTCGCATAATACGCCGGCGGGTGCCAAGCCTGCCATGCGGGCCAGATCGACCGCGGCTTCTGTGTGGCCTGCGCGCCGTAAGACACCACCGCGTTTGGCCAATAGCATATGCACATGACCGGGACGCTGGAAATCGCTGGGCTTGGTTTTCGAATTCGCAATTTCGCGAACGCAAGTCGCTCGTTCGTCCGCCGTGATTCCGGTTTTGGCCGAAATATGATCAAGCGGGGTATGAAAGGCCGTTTGATTGGTCGAATTGTTGAATCGGTTGTCGACCAAGGGCAGCAACTCAAGGCGTTGCACCGTTTCAGGAAGCACCGGCATGCAGAAATCGCCTCGTCCGCTCATGACCAAATTGATCGCTTCGGGCGTCGCTTTTTCTGCGGCACAAATGAAATCGCCTTCGTTTTCACGGGCTTCGTCGTCAAGCACGATCACGACCTCACCGCGACGAATTGCTTCAACAGCATCTGGAATCTTGGAAAATGACTTGGTCATGGCAATCGCCCGGTTTTCAAAAGGATGGTCGCATTCGACGTGGTGGTACTTAAGTGACATTCTACGCCTTTGCCGGTTTTCAAATAGGTCCAAAACCGCAATTCCGTGAACGTTCAACGATCGTAATTGGCGACAATCAAGCATTCTCTCCGGATTGAACGCAGGATTGTTGGGAAGGGTTGGCTTTTACGGTCGTATCAGAGGATTGCCAACCTGCGTTGGTGGATTCGGCGTTCGTCAAACATCCGGAAATTCACAATACGGTCGTTCGGCTTTTATGTTTCCTGTTAAGGGTATACTCTAGACCCGTTAAGCCAAAAGGAATCGATATGCTCTCATCTGTCACGGTAGCCAGCCTGGTTGTGTCGATTGTTTGTTTGACGCCTGCAATTGGACTAGGCGAGCCCTTGCAAACGTCGGTCAACGAAGCAAGCCCGGCTAAGCGATTGCGCCATCAAATCGAAATTCAGAATCCTGGAAATTCGCCGTCATCAGCTCGAAGCGAAGAACTCAGTACCGATCGCGAGCCGAAGCCTATAAGCGACTTGCCGCCCAAACCGCGGGGCCGTAAGGCGACTCGCCCTGCCAAACAAGTCTGGATGAAGTTCCAGAAAAAGAGCGGCGTGGTTTACAAGCAAACCGAAGACTACGAGCTCAAGTGCGACCTCTACATCCCAGAAGGCGAGGGCCCCTTTCCGGCGATCGTGGCGATTCACGGTGGTGCTTGGCGACAGGGTACGAAACTGACGATGCTTCGTCACGCCTGGCGGATGGCTGGTTCAGGCTATGTCGTGGTGGCGATCAACTATCGCCACGCTCCCAAGTATCCTTTTCCGGCTCAAGTCCACGACTGCAAACATGCGATTCGCTGGATGCGAGCGGAGGCTAGAGAACTCAAAATCGACACTTCGAAGATCGGTGCGTTTGGCTATTCGGCTGGCGGGCATTTGGCTGCCATGCTGGGAACGTCTGATTCGAGCGATGGTCTGGAGGGGCCAATCGACCCTCCGCATCGGCGGGTTAGTTCCCGCGTCCAGGCGGTCGCGGCTGGCGGAGCCCCCTGTGATTTCAGCTGGTTGCGGGATGACTCCAAAGTTCTCAGCTATTGGCTGGGAGGTTCAAGATCAGATCAACCTAAAACATATCGGGCGGCTTCTCCGGTCACCTATATTTCGCCCGACGATCCACCTTTTTACTTTTTCCATGGAGAAGCGGATCTGCTGGTTCCAGTAGAATCGTCACAAAAATTGCATCAAGCGTTATTGAAGTCGAACGTTGCGAGTCAGCATACGATCGCAAAACGCAGCGGTCACCTAGGGACGTTCAGCGATCTTGATTGGATGGACCGCTCGATTGAGTTTTTCGATAAACACTTGAAAAAGGCCACGACTGAGCCACTGAAGCAACGCTCATCCAAAATCGAATCCGTCACACCCAATGTATCTCACCCCCTCAATCGTCCCGTCCGAGAGAATAAAACAGATGCCTCAACTTGAGCGAGAAGAATACATCGAGCAAGCCTACCTGTTTCGTGGGCTCAACAACCGTCACGATTCATCCGACCCCGTCCAAGTTGTGATGAAGCATCTTCGTGACGAAATCCTCAGCACGACCAAACTGCCAATGGCCGTCGACTATCTTCTCGCGGAGCTTACTCACGTGGGAACGATGGGCACCGCCATGAAAAAGTTAGCCCACTACTTCGCCCCGTTCCAAACGTTTCTGGTCTCTGCCGCCGAGGACGAGATCGGACGGTTCGACATGCGGCGGGCGTTGCTGATTTTAGAGTACGAAGCCAGTTATAGGGCGGAGAGCACGGATCCGATCTCGATGTTTTTTTTCCAGTTCGAAACCATTTGCCAAAACCGCCTTGATTACGATTATGGTTTGAAGGCGATCGCTGGAGACGCGTTGTATGACGAAACCTGGAAAAAATGGATCTTGTCGATTAGGCACAAAATCGGAATGGTCGGGCTGGCAGACCTGGTCTATGTCGCCAGTCAACATTATGTCAAACGTCAAATGAGCAAGGTCGAGTACGAAGGGCAGGACATGGATATGCCAGACGTCGTGCTGTTCGGTGAAAAGGAAGGTCGAATCGCGCTTGCTAATCGAGGCAAGGATCCGATGTATTTATTTTTGGCACTCCAGCGTCAACTCGACTATCCGGCGGTCCCCAAGCCCAAGAAAAAAGATCCGATCGATGAGGTGCTACCCAAGCTCGTCAAAGCGATGGAACGCATGCAAATGAGAATGAAATTGATGGAAGACGAGCAGCGAGATAAGGGCATCGACCTGAGCCAATTCTACGGCAAATCGGGGTCGCCCGATTCGGACTAGTTTTTCGGGCCACGTCAACCCGTCTTGAGACACGGTCGATCCGGTTGTTCCGCCTCACCGCAGATCCGGTCTAACTGTTTTTTCATCACCTAAACCCTTGCAGTGTAAGGGCTTAGGTGATTTCTTTGATTTTGACTCTAGCAAGCTGTTTGTCGGTAGATAGAATTTGCACTCGGGTCATCGGGTCTTGAAAACCGATCATGACTTTCGTGTCACAGCGACACGAATGGGTGACTAAACCACTTCCTATTCACGGCCTCATTTGGCCATCAGACGGCACAACAAAACCATGTCTCAACGACGAGCTTGCATTGCTGATTTGAAAGAAGCCAGCCCCGCTGTGCTTCCTTCGCTCCTGCTTTGCGATTTTGGAAATCTAGAGTCAGAGATTGAACGACTCGAAGAAGCCGGCGTGGCGGCGCTGCACCTCGATGTGATGGACGGCGTCTTCGTTCCAAACTTCACGTACGGAATGACGATCGTTTCAGCAGTTCGCAAGCTAACCGAGCTTCCGCTCGATGTGCATTTGATGATGGTGCAGCCTGAAAAATATATTCAGCAATTTTATGACGCTGGTGCCGACATCATTACGATTCACGTCGAATCGACAGACGATGCCCCAGCGATTTTGAAACAGATTCGAGACCTCGGAGCTGCCGCTGGGATTGCCGTGAACCCCGATACGCCGATTAGTGAAATTCAAGCGGCGTTGCCGTTTGCGGACCTAGTCCTGGTGATGAGCGTTCACGCTGGGTTTGGCGGACAGTCGTTCATTGAACCTGTGTTAGCGAAGTACGAAGAGATCCGATCGCTCCCTGGTGGCGATGATGTGATTCTAGAAATTGACGGCGGAATCAACGTCGACACGATTGGGGTTGCCACCGAAAAAGGCGCCCAGCTACTCGTCGCCGGCAGTGCAGTTTTCAAACAAGAAAACTACGCGACGGCCATTGAAAACTTGATGTCCCAGGTTAAATGCTTGTAATGAACATCTTTGGAAATACTTCCAAACTCAATTTCCTTCTCGTCCGAGCCGGCTCGACCGACCTCGATGACCAAGGTCGAATTGTCGGAGCTCTCGACATGCCACTCAGCCTTTCCGGCGAAGAGGAGGCTCGAGAGACTGCAGACGAATTGGAAGAGGTTGAAATCACCGCCATCTACACCGCGGCCTGCTTGGCGGCTCAGCAGACCGGCCAACAGCTTTCCCGCAACGGCGAAATCAAAGTCCGTGTGCAAGAAAGCTGGATCAATCTCAACCATGGTCTTTGGCACGGTAAAAGCCTCGACGAACTCAAGGAGATGCAGCCAAAGCTGTACCGTAAATGGCTGGAGAATCCGGAGTCGGTTTGCCCTCCGGGTGGCGAAACCGTCGAAGACGTTCGGACTCGCGTCAAAGTGGTGCTGAAGAAAATTTGTCGCAAATTTCGTTCCGGGACCGTCGCCATTGTCGCGCCTGATCCGCTGTTTGGCATCATCCGAGCCGAAATCGAACATTCAGCAATCCGCGACTTGCAGCCCCAACCAGAGTCCATTCGCTGGGAAGAAATTGCTTTCCGTGGCGCAGTTGTTTGAGCCGTAATTGTTTGACACGCGGTTGTTTGAGATACGTGTGTTTAAGCTACTGCAAAGTTGATTCCCGCCTACCCGCCTAAAAACCAAGGGCAGGCGAAGCCCGCCGTAGCAGGCACAGGCACAGGCTCTGTGCCGTCGCCATTGGTTCGCCCCAACCATCGCCAAAGAAATAGGCCGCGCTCCTGCCGCGGCATCTGCAGCCATCGAGCTCCCTGCCTAACGAGAGCCAACGTGGTTGAGCGTACTTTCGACGGAGCGAAAGGCGACCATTGATTGAGCGGTCGCGACGCCCCGGGATTATGTGATGCAAGGGAATTGCATTCTGAGGGGATGCCAGAATGAATTGCTGAAAAAGGGGAGCTTTCCATTATGAAAGGCGGTGAGGTTCAATTTTGCCGGTTAGGCCAGTCTGTGCCTGCGACGGATTCACGTCGACGTTACGAAGGAATTATTTCACCAGCGATCAAGTCGTCCGATGTTTGGCGACGCCGAATCAAATAATCCTGTCCTCCTTCGATTAGAACTTCTGCCGCAAACGGCTTGCTGTTGTAATTCGACGACATCACGTGGCCGTAGGCACCCGCGCACTCGATCACGAGAAAGTCGCCCACGGAGGCCACGGGAAGCTCACGCGAGCAAACGAATCCGCCTTCTTCTTGCGTGAAAATATCCCCGGATTCGCAAAGCGGTCCGCCGACAATCGCATCTTGGGTTTCCTCGTTGGCGTCGCCCGAAAAAGCAACCGACATTGGATGGTAGGCCCCGTACAAAATTGGCCGGGCCAAATTGTTGAATCCGGCGTCGACCAAGTAAAATAGATTGCTGCCCATTTTCTTGATCGCTCGAATTTCGGAAATCAAGAATCCGCATTCGGCAACCAGAAATCGCCCGGGTTCAATTTCCAAACTAACCGCGTGCCCGAACTCTGATTCAAGCTGCTTCCTCGATTGGTCCCAGAGCTGATAGTATCGATCGATGTCGAGTCCGACATCCGAATCCCGATAGGGCGTGGGGAGACCGCCGCCAGCACTGATTGTGGTGATCGAATCGCCCACGCGCCGAGCCGTCTCGAGCATCGCATCGCAGACCTGAGAAAGATGTTCAAAATCCGTGCCCGAGCCGATATGCATATGCAATCCAGTCACGGCAACCTGGTGTTTGGCAGCGAGCGTCAGGCAATCCTCGAGCTGATCGTGCCAAATTCCGTGCTTGGATGACTCTCCGCCAGTATTGGTTTTCGCACTGTGCCCGTGCCCAAACCCTGGGTTGATTCGAATCGTGATCTTGCCACCAGGCACGCGTTGCCCATACTGCTCGATCATGTCGGGTGAGCCCACGTTGACGTGAAGCTGCTTTTCGACGACCAGTTCCAATGCTTCCCGATCGAAAATATCAGCCGTGAAAACGATCGGGGCAGGGGTGCCTGTGAATTCAAAACCGGCCTTGGACGCACGGAAGACTTCGCCGGAACTGACCGCGTCGACGACGACCCCATTTTTCCTCATGAGATCCAAAATTGCCAAATTTGAGTTGGCTTTTTGGGCAAATCGAATCACGTCAAATTGACGCAATTGCTCGATTCGGTCGCGAATGGTTTGTGCTTCGTAAACGTAAGTCGGTGAGCCGTATTTCTTGGCGAGGTCCTGAATGGAATGACCTGAAATCTCTGTTCGAACCGTCGAGAATTTTTGTTGTACCGTCATGACTTGCCAGAAAATGGGGTGGTAAAGAATCAAACCCGAAATTGTACGAGACAATTCCGGGTTTGTCATTAGTTAGTGGTAAGCCGCTCGGGATAACCTTGATTTCCTCAAGCCCTTCACGGTAGTCTCAGCTGATCCCGTGTGAACGTTCACGCCAACATTTGATCAACGTCGGCGTTTAGTTTCACGAACGCGTCCATGAACTCGCTGGCCGGCATCGCGTCCAATTGATCTGAATCAGCAAACACATTGAGAATCGAAGCGCTTTGGTCAGCTTCAAATACAACATTGAGGCTGTTCTTGAATTTCGTTTTCAAGGCAGGAATGCCTTCGTCGCGACGATTACGATGTCCGATTGGGTACTGAACTTCAATGCGTTCGGTCGAGGTGCCATCTGAAAAGTGAACTTGAATACTATTGCCGATGGCTCGTTTCTCCAAATCGTAATAGTCAGTTGTAAACGATTCGTTTTCTTTGACTTCCATCTTGGCACGCAGCGAATCGATTCTTGGGTCGGCTGCTACGGCGTCGGTGTAGTGCTCTGCCGTCAATTCGCCGAAAATCAAACCGATCGCAGCCATGTATTGCAAGCAGTGATCGCGGTCTGCGAAATTATTGAGCGGGCCTCGTTTGTCGATGATGCGGACGCCGGGCTCCTGTGTTTCCATCTCGATTCGTTCGATTTGATCAAGTCGATCGCTGACTTGGGGGTGAAGTGTGATGGCACATTCGACCGCCGTTTGGGCGTGAAACTCAGCCGGGAACGAGATTTTGAACAGGATGTTTTCCATCACGTAGGCGTCCAGGGGCCGTGCCAAAGTCACCGGCTTGCCGCCAAACAGCACGTCGCTAAATCCCCAGTTGGGAGCCGACAAGGGTGTCGCGTAGCCCATTTCGCCGTGCTGAGCGATTAACGCTAATCGCACGGCCCGGCTCGTTGCATCACCAGCCGCCCAGCTTTTGCGAGATCCCGTGTTGGGCGAATGTCGATAAGTCCGCAGGGCTCCGCCGTCGATCCAAGCATGCGACAGCGCATTGACGGTCTGGTCATACGTGCAGCCCAGCATCTGACTGGCAACTGCTGTACTGGCGACACGAACCAACAGCACATGGTCGAGGCCAACTCGATTGAACGAGTTGTCCAACGCGAGAATCCCTTGAACTTCGTGGGCCTTGATCATGGCGGTCAAGATATCACGAACGGTGAACGTTTCGCCTTTGACGCGACTCTGGTAATCAGCCACCGCCAAAATCGCGCCGAGGTTATCAGAAGGATGTCCCCATTCCGCTGCCAACCACGTATCGTTGAAATCTAGCCAACGAACAATGGTCCCAATATCGAACGCCGACTTAACCGGATCCAGTTCGAGGCTCGTTCCAGGGACGCGGCACCCACCAGGCATGGTCGCACCGGGAACCACCGGTCCAAGCATCTTGCGACACTGCGGGTAGGCCAACGCCAAAAACCCACAGCCAAGGCTATCCATCAAGCAATAACGGGCAGTCTCATAAGCCAGCTCGCTCGAAATTTCCTGGGAGTGAATGTAGTCGGCAATGTCGGTAAGCAATGAATCCATAACGAGTTGACTTCCTGGTTGGTATTTTGGTTGCCGCAGAAATTGCGGCCGATAAATGGGTGTTTGGTCGTTTGTTTTTGCGTCAGTGGAATTTCAGACTGTCGTGACGCGACGGGCGTCCGATGCCGTTAGAAGGAATCCACTGAAACGTATGACGGTTCGATTACGTTGCTTCGATCACCATCGCGACTGCGTTGCCACCGCCCAGGCACAAGCTGGCGACGCCCCGCTTTTTACCGGTTCGGCGGAGTGCATGAATCAGTGTGACGAGGACTCGAGCTCCACTGGCGCCAATCGGATGGCCCAGTGAAATTCCGCCGCCGTAAATATTGACGCGTTCGTTGTCCAGTTTCAACTCTTTCAAGCAAGCGACCATTTGGCTCGCGAAAGCTTCGTTGATCTCAAACAAATCAATGTCATCAGTCGTCAAGTTCGCTTTGGCTAACGCACCTTTGACGGCCTCGACTGGAGCGATGAACAGATCCTGAGGATCGACGCCTGAGGTATGACTGGCCACAATCTTGAATTTCCAGTCGGCGTTCGCGGCTGTCGCTTCATCGACGACTACCAATGCTGCGGCACCATCGGAGAGTGTGGACGCGTTTCCGGCGGTAACTGAGCCTTCGCGATCGAACACAGTGCGAAGTTTGCTCAAGCCCTCGAGCGTGGTTCCTGCTCGTGGCCCTTCGTCTGTGTCGATGACCGTGTCACCTTTGCGGTGCTTGACGGTGACCGGCACAATCTCGTCGGCGAACATGCCAGCGGCTATCGCTTGGGCTGCACGCTGCTGGCTGAGCAAAGCGAATTGATCTTGGTCTTCGCGGGTCACATTAAATTTCTTCGCGATGTGCTCGGCGTGCAATCCCATGTGACACGATTCAAAGGAGCAGGTCAGCCCGTCGGCAACCATCGCATCAACGAGTGACGCGTCGCCAAGTTTCACGCCGGCTCGCAGCCGAGCGATGTGCGGAGCAGCCGACATGTTTTCCATCCCCCCGGCGACGATCGCGGTGGCGTCGCCACATCGAATCGCTTGATCGGCCAGCATCACGGCCTTCAGCCCCGACCCGCATACCTTGTTGACGGTGACTGCCGCAATTGTCGTGGGCAATCCGCCCTTGAGAGCTGCCTGTCGTGCCGGCGCCTGTCCAACGCCCGCGCCGATGACGTTGCCCATGATGACTTCATTGAAGTTGTCGACAGGAACTTTCGATTGAGCGATCGCCTGCTCAACGACGACTCCCCCCAGATCTGTAGCTGAAAGGCTGGCGAATCCGCCCAAAAACGAACCGATTGGCGTTCGAACACCAGAGACGATGTAAGCGTCAGACATAACGCAAAATTCCCATTTGAAGATGATGCAATTTGAAACGTCATCCTATGAAAAAACAGTCGGCTTACCAATTGGTCGTGAACGCAATTGGTGACCGATTCCGCCTAATCGAAACAATCAAGATTGTCCAGAAAGTGGATTTTCGAATCGTGAAACTGCAATGACGGATTGATAACTGAGGACGACGAAGAATAGGCGAGGCCGTGGTAGCTAGAACCGAGGCGCGAATGAGATACCTGCCTAACCTCCCAAGTTCCCTTGCTGACGGTCGGTTGACTTGCACAACGCCGGTAAACCACGTCCTTACAGGCCACCAATTTTGGCGATTTTATAAATTTTGGTGTGCCGTGACGCGTTAGCCATCGGCTTAAGTTTGGTGCCAATGGCCAAACGGCTCACTGAAGCCTCCAGCCCGTCAGCGAGGAAGAGGAACGAGGGTTCTTGGTCCTCGTCAGATCGTCGATCGAGAATTTCGTTCGTCTCAGGACGGCTCTGGCTCGTTGATTTTAAGCTGATAATCGTGATAATTTGCCGTTGAGTCCGATCGCCTCGACTGATGTGAATCACAAACGAATCAACTGGAATCGTCCGCGGTTCAAACGAGTTTGGGACTTGGCGTTTGAGCAAGTTATCTCAACTTCGACTGCCCACCCTTCTTAATTCAGAAAGTCATTTTGATGTCCGCATCCTTAACCGATTTGCAGAAAAAACAAATTGAAGAAGCAAATGAGATTTTGTTTGACGGACCAGATAAGGAAGGATTTGTAAAAGACCTTTATTTTGGTCGATTTAGAACCGACGCGATCATGCCCTATCCGGAGCTCCCGGAATACGCCCAACCTGCCAGTGACTCGATGGTTGAGAAAACCAAAAAGTTCTGCGTCGAATATATCGATCCTGACAAGATTGATCGGGAAGCCATCATCCCTGATGGCATCATCAAGGGGCTCGGCAATATTGGTGTCTTAGGAATGACGATCGATAAAGAGCATGGCGGGGCAGGCATGTCTCAATTTAACTATTGCCGCGTGATGGAAGTCATTGGTGGGCATTGTGGATCCACGGCTGTCTTCGTCAACGCACATCATTCGATCGGTTTGCGAGCACTCCAGTTGTTTGGAACCGAAGCACAGAAATCGAAATGGATGGCTCCCTTGGCCGCGGGCGACAAACTCGCTGCGTTCGCATTGACCGAGGTCGAAGCTGGCTCAGACGCTTCGAATGTTCGCACTCGGGCCACGGTCAGCCCGGACGGTGAAGGCTTTCTACTTAACGGTGAGAAACGCTGGATCACGAACGGTGGGGTCGCGGATGTGTTGACCGTGATGGCTCGAACTCCGGACCATTCGAATCCGGACGGCAAGATCACGGCATTCTTGGTCACGCCTGACATGAAGGGGTTCGAGGTCCTCGAAGAACGCATGGAAAAAGTTGGGATCCGTGGAACGGCAACCGGGCGAATCAAGTTCACTGACATGTATGTTCCCAAGGAGAATATCTTGGGTGAACAGGGGCGCGGACTCAAACTTGCACTGACCGTGCTCGATTATGGCCGTACAACGTTTGGCGCCGCTTGCACCGGCGCTGCCAAGTTCTGCCTTGAACGAATGGTCGCTCGTGCCAACTCGCGTCGCCAGTTTGGTCAAACGTTGGGTGAATTTGAGCTGGTTCAAGGCAAGATCGCGGAGGCCGCCGCCGACGTGTATGCGATGGAAAGTGCCACGTATCACACCGCGGCCTTGATCGACAGCGGTGCAGAAGACTACATGGTCGAGACAGCCATGATCAAAGTGTTTGCCAGTGACCAGTTGTGGCGCATCGTTAACGATTGCCTGCAAATTTGGGGCGGCAAAGGATTCTTCACCGATCAGCCATTCGAGAGAATGATGCGTGACGCTCGCTTGAATTTAATCGGAGAAGGGGCCAACGACGTGCTTCGGTGTTTTATCGCGAGTGTCGGATTTCGCCACGTTGGAACGGAGCTAAAAGGCGACAATATCAAGCGGAATGGCGTTCAAGGGGGTGCAGGGAAAGGACTGTTTAAAGTCTGTAAAGTCTGGATAAATCGTGCCAGTGTAGTTGGCGAATCGTTCGTCAGCCCAAAACTACCTGTCAAACACGAACACTTGAGATACTATTCCCGTTCGTTGGGCAAGCAAATTGGACAATTCTCTTGGCAGCTCAAGCTTGCGTTGGCAAAATTCCAAGAGGGCATCATTAACCAGCAATACCTTCAAGCTCGGCTCGGTGATATTGCCACCGAACTGTTCATGGCCAGTTGCGTGTACTCGCGACTCACGTCACTCTTGATCAACGGGACCATTCCTGAAACGGAAAAGGAACACGAGTTCAATACAGGACAACTCTACCTGCGGATGGCCGAGCAACGTAATAGCGCACGCTTGGAAGAGTTGAAAATCAACCTAGACGCCGACAAGGCCAAAGTCGCCCAAGCTTGGCTGAATGAGAAATTTGAAACCAATTGGGTCGTCAAGCCTGAAGGCGAAGTCGAACAGTAAACGCATTGACGTTTACCACCTACTGTCGCTCTCTCGCGAAATCCGCGACGCAGGGGGCAAAAATTTACGAATAACCGAACTTGCGAGTACCGAATGACCTGGCAGAAACTGATTGACGACTTAGGAACCGAACGAGCTGACATTGAACTTGGCGGTGGTCAAAAATCGATCGAGCGTCAGCACGCAAAGGGTCGCCTGACTGCTCGAGAACGTATCAAGTTACTATTGGATCCGGAATCGTTCTGGCAAGAAGTAGGCCTGTGGGCCGGTTGGGAAATGTACACCGAATGGGGCGGCGCCAAATCCGCTGGGGTTGTATGCGGGCTGGGCAAAGTCTCTGGGCGGACGGTCATGATCATCGCCAACGACGCAACGATCAAAGCCGGTGCGTTCTTTCCAATGACCTGCAAGAAAGTCTTGCGGGCTCAGCGAATCGCCATGCACTGTCACGTTCCGCTGGTTTACTTGGTCGATTCGGCGGGTGTTTTCCTGCCGCTACAAGATGAGATTTTCCCGGATGAAGATGATTTTGGCCGTATTTTCCGCAACAACGCGGTCATGTCCGCGATGGGAATCCCACAAATTGCCGCCATCATGGGCAACTGCGTCGCTGGCGGCGGCTATCTCCCGGTGCTCTGTGACAAACTCGTCATGACCGAAGGCAGTGGACTTTATCTGGCCGGCCCGGCACTCGTTAAGTCTGCGATTGGCCAAGAAGTTTCATCGGAAGAACTCGGTGGGGCCTCGATGCACGCCGCTATCAGCGGCACAATCGACTTCAAAGAACCCACGGATGAAGCGGCCCTCATACGGCTTCGCTCGCTCGTGGATATGCTGCCCGAGGACACGTCAGCCACCCAATTTCGATGCGACGAAGCGGTGGACTGCGCGGCCAACGCTGAGTCGATTTACGACAAAATTCCGATGGATCCCCAATCTCGATACGACGTCCGAGACTTGATCGATTTCCTGGCGGATGCTGAATCGTTTCAAGAATACAAATCCGATTACGGTCAGACGATTGTTTGCGGGTATGCGAAAATTGGTGGACATCACGTGGGGATCGTGGCCAATCAACGCACCGTGGTTAAATCGGAAAAAGAAGGCATGCAATATGGCGGCGTGATTTACCATGACAGCGCTGACAAAGAAGCCCGTTTCATCATGGACTGCAATCAAACGTGGACACCGCTTATTTTCCTTCAAGACGTGATGGGGTTCATGGTCGGCCGAGATAGCGAACAAGCCGGGATCATTCGCGCGGGCGCCAAAGTCGTGAACGTGATCTCGAATAGTCGCGTGCCAAAAATCACGATCATCACCGGCGGAAGCTACGGGGCTGGCAACTACGCGATGTGTGGCAAAGCATTCGACCCTCGATTTATTTTCGCTTGGCCCAACGCCCGCTACGCCGTCATGGGCGGCAAGCAGGCCGCGAAAGTAATCCTCGACATTAATATTGCCGCCCTGAAAAGAGCCGGACAGCAGCCCGACGTCGAAGAGATGGAAGCCCTGCGGGAAAAAGTCCAGTCGGCTTACGACACCTCAACCGACATTCGCTACGCAGCTGGAAGACTGTGGGTGGACGGAATCATCAACCCCGAAGACACCCGCCAAACCCTGATCGATTCGCTGGCGATTGTGACCCGTCACGCAGTCGACGAACCGTTCCGGACCGGCGTTTTACAGGTTTGAGAGGAATCCTCTACCTAAGCTACATGCCGAACGAACGATCGTTTATCGATTAGCCGGCAGGCGACGATGGCGAAATCGCAACTCCATCGCCTAGCCGGTTTTCTTCAACAGCGAAGCGATCACCGCGACGTCAACGATATCGCTGGACGTGCAACCGCGAGATAAATCCATGAAGGGATGGGCGAGGCCCTGAATCAAGGGCCCAAGTGCCTTGGCCCCGGCCAGTCGTTCTGTGATCTTATAAGCGATGTTTCCGGAGTCCAAATCCGGAAACACGAACACATTGGCACGTCCCGCCACCGGGGAATTTGGTGCTTTGCGAATCGCGATTTCCGGCATGATCGCGGCATCGAACTGCAACTCGCCGTCGACACACAGCTCCGGCATCTTGGCTTGCACGATCGCCAATGCTTGCTTCACTTTAGTGACCCGGGGATGGTCGGCGCTGCCTTTGGTGGAAAACGAAAGCAACGCGACGCGCGGCTGTTCGCCCGTCAACGCTTGATGGCTGGCAGCGGCAGCGATCGCAATCTCTGCCAACTGATTCGAATCGGGATCTGGGACGACGCCACAATCGGCAAACGTAATCGCCCGACCATCCGCCAATTCCATCAAGAAAAAACTAGACACCGTCTTGGTTCCGTCCGCGGTTCCGATTCCGTACAAGGCCGCCCGAATCACACTGGGCGTGGTTGCGATGCTGCCGCTCACTGCTCCATCGACGAATCCTGTTTTGACTAACAACGCGGCCAGCAAAATCGGATCTTCAATCGCTTCACGGGCCGCCTCGCGCGACAATCCCTTATGCTTCCGGTTGAGATACAACTGATCAGCACATTGGTTCGCCAATCGCAGATCAGCCGTCGACACCGTTTCAAATTCGGCGAATTCGTCAGGTGCGGTTGTGTCTTTCTCAACGAACAAGACCGGGATCGCAAGGCCTTGAGTTTTTAAAACGTGAGCGGCTTCAACGACTCGTGGATCTTGCGATTCTGGAAACACAATGCGACGGGGAGCCTTCCGAGCCTTGTCATGCAGTTGTTGTGTGATCGTGGGGGTTGTGTTTGTCAAAATGGATCACGTGATAAATATTGAAGATGATACGGTTATTGCAGCACGATTGGGGAACTAATCAGCGTTGGCCAAGACCGCTTCCAATTGCTTGATTTCGTATTCGTAACCTCCCGACAAAATGGGAAATCGACACCAGGTTTTCGGATCCAGGTTTTTATCATCAAGATGAAACGAAGGGGCGTACCGTTCGCGTTTCCACTGGTTGCGACACCACAGACGGAAGAATCGAACGATCCATGATCCGAGTTGTTGCCGATCAAATTCACCAAATTCAAGTTCGACTGTTTCCAGGATTTCAACGGGCATCTTTTTGTCAAGAATGGCCATCCGCTCGATTGCATCGAGAATCTCAAAGGGCATCAAATCGTCTTCATCCGTTTGCTTGTCTTCCGGTGGTCGAAGCTCAGCCGTTGGTTGTTGCGAGTTGACGCTGCTCAGTTCAGGCATCGGGCCAATGTCATCGGGCCCTTGTTCTTCCATCCAAACTAGCCAGCGCCGCAAGAATGCCTTGTCGATTCCTGCAATTGGGCTCAATCCGCCCGAAGTATCGCCGTCCATTGTGGCGTATCCGACGGCGGCTTCGCTGCGATTGCTAGTTGACAGCAACAACGCATTGTTCAAGTTCGCCAACATCCAAACGCTGGGAGATCGAACCCGGGCCTGAATGTTTTGCAGCGTGATGTCATGTTGTTCCCAATTCAATTTTACGCCAATCGCTTCGCTGATAATCGAGCGATACTTCATCACCAGTTCATCGACATCAATTTCGTAGTGGGTTGCATGGGTTGCCGCAGCGACATCGGCCGCCGCATTGCGGGTGACATCGCCGCTGTTTTTGGTCGCTTGATAGACCGTGGTTAGCAATCGTTTTGCCAGTTGTTGTGAGTTGGTCGGAGCATCTGGGGCCGTTAAGAAAGGTCCTAGCCGTGGAAGCAAACCCTCAAATCCCAACTCCTGCTCAGCGAATTTTAGCATGGTTGAAACCAGGGCCACGACGCTAGCGGAATCACAGCCTCCACTGAGTGAAACTACGAAACCACGTGAGTGACTTTTTCGCATGTAGTCGAATAGACCCAGGCAAACAGCCCGCGTGAATTCCTCCGACTTCACATCTCGCCCTGACATCCATGATTCCTCGACGAGATCATTAGCAGCCAAGCCGCAGGTGGGGCATTTGAAATCGACGTCGATCACGTCCGACTCATCGCCGTCGAGTTCCGGATTAAAACTTCCGGTTCGAGCCCGTGCCATTCGCGTGACGTCAATGTTGGTTATGGCTGTGGTCAACGTGACCGGTTGATAAGAAAGGCGCTTGCCGATGGCAAGCATTTTTCCGCCTGAAGCGATCATCGCATCGCCGTCAAAAATCGCTCGGCCTGATTCGTTGCCGACCAAGTTGGCGTAGACATAGGTTACGTTGAATGCGCGGCTGCCTTCCAGGACAAACCGTTGCCGTACCAAGTGTTTCCCAAACGCAAAATGGCTGGCGCTTGGATTCAAGATGATGTCCGTGCCTTTGTTCGCCAGGTTGGCGCCTGGGCGGGTTCCCACCCAAGCGTCTTCGCAAATCTCAAACCCAATTCGCACGCCACCTACATCGAA
>JBLINZ010000047.1:0-21398 GCA_047639375.1 Mariniblastus sp.
TCAGAAATCAATTGCGGCATGTGCCGATAGAAGAAAGTCAACAGCAAGGTCGTGATGTGGTGGCCATCGGAATCTGCATCCGCGAGGAGGATGACTTTCTCGTATCGCAGTCCCGACATTTCGAGTTTCGGACCGATCCCGCAGCCGATCGCGGTGACCAGGTCTTGGATCTCTTTGTTCTCCATCATCTTTCTGAGCGTGGCATTTTCGGTGTTCAACACCTTTCCTCGCAACGGCAAGATGGCTTGATAGTTTCGGTCTCGGCCTTGTTTGGCCGAACCACCCGCTGAGTCACCTTCGACGATAAACAGTTCAGATTTTCCACGGCCTGAATCGAGGCAATCACTTAGTTTGCCGGGCAGCATCGAACGCTTGCCGCCGGTTTTTCTGGAGACCGCCGCCGAAGCCGCCCGTGACGCAGCGCGAGCTCGCGCGGCGGCGATGATCCGGGCCACGATCCCATCCGCTACGCTGCGGTTGTTGTTCATCCATTGTTCGAGGGCCGGGCGGATCACGCCGTCGACGACGCTTTGGACTTCGGCGTTATTGAGCCGGTCTTTGGTTTGACCTTGGAACTGTGGCTCCGCGATGAAAATCGAAAGGATCGCGACCATTCCCTCGCGGATATCATCCGGCGAAATCTTGACGCCCCGTGGAATCAGATTATGCATGTCGAAGTAATTACGAACGGCTTTATTGAGTCCCGAACGGAATCCGTTTTCGTGAGTTCCTCCGTTGCCCGTGGGAATCCCGTTGACATACGAACGAACGTGTTCATCGGTTGACTCGGTCCATTGCAGCGTCAATTCCACACGTTCTGGCTTTTCGACGCTGAGCGTGAATGGGGTCTCTTGAATGGGTTTAGCTTGCCGTTCCTTGAGGACTTTGCCGAGGTAGTCAACAATCCCTTGTTCATGGAAAAACGTCTCTTTCGTTTTTTCCATGTCGTTGACGAAATGAACTTTGATGCCGCGGTGGAGGAAGCTTGAGATCTCCAAACGTTGGCGGATCGTGTTGGCGTTGAAATCGATCCGGGGGAAGATCGTTGGATCGGGAGTGAAGGTAATCGTAGTCCCGGTTCCGCGGACCGCTCCTTTGAGCTTTTGAAGTTTGGACGTGGGTAGGCCTTTCGAGAACTCCATGCGGTACTGGGCGCCGCCCCGTTTGATGACGGCAGTTAGTTTCTTGGAAAGCGCGTTGACGACCGAGGCACCCACGCCATGTAGTCCACCTGCGGTTTTGTAGTTATTCCCGTCGAATTTTCCGCCAGCATGGAGGATCGTCAGAACGGTTTCAAGCGCGCTCTTTTTGGTCTTGGCGTGCTTGTCGATTGGGATTCCGCGTCCGTTGTCGGACACGGTCACCGTTTGTCCGTCTTTGTGCAGCTGGAGCGTGATCTCGGAAGCGTACCCGTTCATGGCTTCGTCGACCGAGTTGTCCATGATCTCCCAGATTAAGTGATGGAGTCCCACGGATCCAACGCCGCCGATGTACATTCCGGGGCGTTTTCGAACGGGCTCAAGACCCTCGAGTACGACGATATTGTCACCGTCATAGCTCCCCTTTTTTTTGTTGGTCGCTGTGCTCATGGTCAGTTTTGAACGTTGTTTGAAAGTGAATGGATTGAGCGTTTGGATCGTTCGTTCGCGATGAGCGAACGGTAGTTTAGGACGTCTTCAAGGGTTTCAATTCGCCGGGCGATTCGACGGGTGGCCAGATGATTTTTGCAATCTGGCCGTTCTTTTGGATCTCGTTGCCTTTGCCGCCCCGTGACGTGGTGCGGTACTTCGTTGTCGAAATAGTTTTCTGGGCACCCCGGTTGGTTTCGACCAGCAGCAGATCTCGATCGCCTTTGGACGGTTTGAATCCAACGAGCGAATCGGTCTTGCTCAGCTTGATCAGCATCACGCCTTTGCCTACCCCTGAGAGATAGTTAATATCCTCAACGGGGCAAATCATCGCTCGGCAATCTTGGGAAATTGCCAAAGCCGTTTCTGTTCCATCGATTGCGTAAACGCCGATCAATTCGGCTCCTCCGGAAGCTCGGGCGTACCGCCGACCACTTCGTGACGAAGGTTCGACAAACGTCTCCAACCCGAAACGTAAGGCGTACCCGTTGCTGGCGGCGGCAAATCCGTGGGCGTCGGGGCAGTAGTCGGGTTGTTTTGGGTCGACAAACACGTTGCCGACCACGCGTGGATCCATCGACATGGCCGTCACGATTCGTTCACCGTCTTTGAGTTTGAACAATTTCTGGATGGGATCTCCGAAACCGGTTGAGGCCGAAATGTCGATCATTCTCGCCGTGTAGCAAACGCCGGTCGAAGAGAAAAACGCCACGGTGTTGCGAGTCGATCCAGCCACACAAGCCAATACGCTATCGCCTTGACGGACACGACTTTTGCCAGGGTCAGCGATGTTCTTTTGGCGTTTGACCCAGCCGTCACGGGTGATCAAGACATGGCAGTCTTCGGCGACGATGAAGTCCTCGGCGCTGATCTCGACTTCCTTACCAGCCGCTTGAATGATTGTGCGACGTCGAGCGGGAGCGCCGACGCAGTAATCTTTGAGGAGATCTTCGATTTCGGTGCGAACGATTTTCCAGCGGCCGGACGCGTTCGTGTCTTCGGTGTCTTCCTTGAGGAGCCGGCGGATTTCGCGGGCTCGTTTGTTTTTCTTGGCGAGTTCCTCGTTGACCAAATTAATCTCAAGCCGTGCCAAACGATAAAGCTTTAGCTCGAGAATGGCTTCGGTTTGTTCTGCGTCCAAGCCCTCTTGCTTGCCGCGTTGGCCCTCCATAACGGGAAACCGTTTCATGATTTTCACCGCGGCATCGGCTTTCCCGTCGCTCTTGCGAATGATTCGAATGATTTCATCGAGCGCATCAAAAATCGTCACGAATCCTTCGAGGATGTGGATTCGTTTGGCTAACGTGGCAAGTTCGTTTTCTAGCCGGCGGGTGACGACGTCCAGCCGAAACTGGAGGAAATACCAGAGGGCTTCTTTGAGACTGAGTCGCTCGGGACGCCCTACTTCCGGGTTTTCGGTCGGAACGAGGCAGGTCATATTGACGTTGAAATTAAGTTGCAGCGGAGTGTTTTTGTAGAGATAGGCGAGGACTTTTTTCTCGTCGGCACCTTTCTTCAAGTGGAGGTCAATCCGAATGTCGTCGGTTGAGAGATCGCGGACTTCGGTTACCAGTGGGAGTTTGCCAGAGTAAACCAGCTCAGACATGCGTTCGACCAAGACGGCTTTGTTGACCGTGTAGGGGATCGAATCAATCTGCAGCACCTGTTCGCCACGCTTGTTACCCTTGACGACTTTGGAGGTTCCGCGAGCCTTGATTGCTCCTTGGCCAGTTTGGTAGATGTCGCGAAGTTCTTCCTTGGTGTTGATGACCTGTCCACCGAGCGGAAAGTCAGGACCCTGAATCGCGTCGTTGGCAACGAGTTGGTAGGCCTTGATCTCGGGGTCTTTGAGGAGTTTCAGCAACGCCTTGCAGAGTTCTTTGAGATTGTGAGGCGGGATGTTGGTGGCCATTCCGACCGCGATGCCTGTTGCTCCATTGAGGAGTAGGTTCGGGACTCGACTTGGTAGTACGACGGGCTCTTCTCGTGTGCCGTCATAGTTGCCCCGAAAAGCGACGGTCCGTGTCGTTAAGTCCGCAAGTAATTCACCAGCGATTTTTGTGCGGCGACACTCGGTATATCGCATCGCGGCCGCGTTGTCGCCATCGATCGAGCCAAAGTTCCCGCTGCCGTCAATCAAGGGCGAACGCAGTGAAAACGGCTGGGCCATGCGGACGAGCGCGTCGTAGATCGAGCTATCGCCATGCGGATGGAAATTCGCCATCGCGTCACCCACGACTTTGGCGCATTTTCGGTGTTTGGAGTTATGGTCCAAGCTCAACTGCCGCGTCGTATATAGAATCCGTCGCTGGACCGGCTTGAGCCCATCCCGCACGTCGGGCAGTGCGCGCGACGTGATGACTGACAGCGAGTAATTCAGATAGCGAGTTTGCGCAGCAAGGCGCAAAGGCACGGTTTCCAAACCTGACTCTTCCTCGAACAAGCTTGGGTTCGATGTGTCTTTGGAGTTGGAACCCCGCGAAGACTTCTGAGGCGTAGATTTCCTGTTGGCTTTCTTCTTAGCGGGCCGGCGTTTTGCCACGTCCATTCATCCTTTTACTGGCTTGTTTGTAATTGACGCAGATCCAAATTCTCATGCACGAATCGGGTCGCTCATCTCTTAAGCAATCACCGTGTTCAAAACTAAGGAACCTTGCCTTCGAACGACTCCGACAGCTCCTAACCTCGTCTGCACCAGTCATTTCCAAGTTGGATGTGATCGGCAGGCGGCGTTCGGTGGGTACTGGGGAACCTTTAAAATGGTTGCAATTTAGGATTCTGACGTCGTCTTAACCGGTCTTTTGGTCGCCAGGCCATCCATGGTGTCCTGAAAAAGAGGGCGGTCTGGGTGGAGTATACCAATCGGGTCGACTTGGTCACAGACGGTTTTCCGGGTTGTATCGTGGGTAGATTGGGAATGCCTGCTGAGATGGGGAGTTTTGGTGGGAGGGGGCCCCTGGGTAGGACGAAAAAGAAGCAAGAACGATTGTCGCGTCTTCTGCGGCGATACGTTTGCGCAATTTTGCAAGAAAAAAACAGGAGTCGAAGGAATGATCCGCCATCTTTTTGTCGCAGCCTCATTGGTCGCAATTTCGTGTGTAGCCGCCACGCCAGCCATGGCTCAATTTGGTCAAGGTAACCTGGCTAACAACCTATTCTCGAACTATGCGACTCAAGCAGGTCCGAGCACAACGACCGCAGGGATGTATCCGGCGCCTCACTATTCGCCTTCATTGGGGGCTCAGTCGTACTACACGTACCAGCCGTTGATGCCGCACGAAATGATGTATCAGCATTCGCGAAATTACTACAACTATTACAACACTGGCGGGTACATGGGTGCCGGTGCAGGCTGTGGTACTTCCAATGCGTTGAATAAAACCAGCGTTCGTTGGCAAAGTGGAACGAATCACATGGGTCCACTCCCGTTCTCCACTGGTTTGGGTGATTTGAATTACCGCATTCAAAACCGAAAATACAAAATCAATGGTGGTGGCGGACGGGTTCGCGGGACTCGTTTGCAGGGTGGTTTGGGCTGCACCGATGGTAATTGCGGGGGATCAGGATTCTCAGCAGCCGGTGGATGTGCATCCGGCGGTTGTACTGCCAATCTTTCCGACGACACGCTCAATCGTTAGTCAATCTTCAGCTGCTTGGATTTGGTTGAAACTCAATCGTTGGGTGACTCAATTGAGTCGATGGTGGTGGATCGATTCTGTGTTGTTCAAACGGATCAATATGGGAACAGTAAGTTAACAGGGACATTCAAATGACAAAGACACGTTTAACGTTCGGCGTAGCGATGGTCGCATTGCTCGTACTCACCGCTGCGGATGCCGATGCTCAATTGCTAGGCCGAATGCGTTCTGGCGGCAATCGAACTCCTATCTATGCTGGAACCGATGGGAACGGCATGACCATGAGCAATTACGAAGATCGAATTCGATTGCCTAGTACGCTCAAGATGGCTGCTCACAACGCCTACACACCGGCGCCTGTGTACACTTACAGCAATCCAGGCGTCAAGGCTCAGCGGACCAACACATGGAATCAAAACCAGGCCGCCGGCAGATCGTGGCATGGTGAGTATCAAAACTGGCGTTGGCGTGAGCCGACAGCTTTGGTCGTTCCTCCGACTGCTGCTTACCAGTCAAGCTACGCGTGGGGTGTTGGGCAAACTCGCTCGACTCCAATCCACCACCAATTTGGTAACCAGGGGACTGGTATGGAAGGTGGCGACATGGGTGGAAACGCTCCGCACACGCCTTACAACCCATCCAGTACTGACCAGTTTGGAATCTACCCAGTCCGAGCTCCTTGGTAACGAACAAGAGACACCTGCGATCGATTTGATGACGATGGCAATAACGATAGCACTTGGTGAGAGCCTTAAGTGCAGCAGCGTTTTTGCGGTTCCGTCAAGATTGTTTGCGTGGCCGACTTATTTGGCCTGAGACATGCAAAAGTCACCTCCGACATTACTTAATGAGGAGGTGACTTATGTTTGTTTGCCAGGTGCTGTTGCTCATCGGTGGTTTGATGACATCCTTGTTTGCCATTAGCGTGGTCGTTCCCCTCCCCAAAAACGACCCGTTCTCGGGTTGCTAATCCAACGGGCTACCTCTTGTCTCCGTTGTTCGGTCGAGTAGTGCATTTAGGTGCACTTTTTTTATGGCTCAAGATGGCTGTGGTGTCGCTGCGAGCGACCCGCGACCATTGGTTGTTCCCGTTGTTCCATGACCGAGATTTGAATTTTGGCATTTCGACCCAGTGCGTCACAACTGAATTGCATTCGATTAAGCTTGGCGTAAGTTTCTAACGAATTGTTGAGTTTTGTTTTGGCTCCCTCAAGATGTGGGCGAAGCAGGATGGCAAGCATTCAGAAATTCCCTTGTGAGAATGGATCTATGATTAAGCACTTCAAGAAATTTTGTTTCGGTATCGTCTTGGCTATTGCACCTGCGATGGTCGCCTTTCGCTCCGTCGAAAGTCAGTCAACCGACATTGTATCTCGCCGGTACAAATTCCTCGATTGCTCGAGACTGACCAGCCCTGGAACTTGATTGCTCGAGACTGACCAGCCCTGGAACTTGATTGATGACCTGTTGCGTGAGATCGTTCTGATTCGCAACCGAGACCTTGAACGCTGTTAGTCGACGAGCGAGTCAGTTATTTGTACCAGCGAGAAGGATTGTCAATCGACACTCTTTCGGCGGAGCGAAAGGCGACCAACCCACCCGCTTTCGCGTTGGGTTTCCACTTTCGGCTTCTCAAAATCTGCAATGATTAAAAGCCGGCACGTGGCGATCGCAATCTTACCGCTTCGACTTGGCCGCTTTCAGCAACACTTCAAACTTTGCCTCGAAGGCTGAGTCTTTCCAGCCAGGCGGATTGGCTTTGATGAACTTGAGCAGTTTTGCGGCTCGTTCGTGATCGCCGGATTCGTAGATCAAGCGAGATACCTCGTATTTGGCTTCGAACCAATTCGGCGAATTGGGTTTGAGTCGGTCCGCCACTCGTCGCCATTTGTCGAGAGCTTGGGCTGGATTGGACTTTTCAAATTGAGCGGTCGTCGCGCGGGCGAGTTGCATTTGAATACTGGCGTTACGCGGGAACTGCTGTTGCAGTTCCGTCAGTACGGCAATCGATTCGGATTGCCGCTTGAGTTTCGTGAGGGCGTCAGATTTCTTGAACATCCAACGGGTACGTTTCGATTGACTCGCCGGTTGTTGCATTGCGGGGAGTCCCAAGGCACTCTCGACGACGGTCAGGCGTAGTTCTTGAAGGGCGTTTTCTTGTGACGCAGTGGCTGCGGAAGCGATCGCGGCCAAGCAACGTTCGCAGCGGGTGAGTGCGTCTTCTTCACCGCTGATCGTCGCCAGCAATTGCTTGGATCGCTCGTTATTTTCTAAGCAGACTGACGCTAATTCAAGCACCCGTGCGGTGTTGGCGATGTCAGGTATCTGTGAGCCGGACAGTTGGGCCATGCGGGCGGCGAGTGTTGGCTTGGGCCGGTGCGTTCCATAAACCAAATCGAGTTCGGCTGCCGCGAGTTCCAAGCGATACGCGGAAATGGTGTCAGGCGCCACGCTAGATTGGGCGTTGGCTAACGTCGTGATCAAGCGGGCGGCTTCCGTTTGCGTGGAACGACCAGTTCGTATGGATTCCGCTAGACTGGATGAGGCGCAGGCGATGGCTTGGGTGACTGCGGACTCAATCAGTGGGCTTGTCGGTGTGACATTCAAGTAGACGGCGACCGCTCCCGAGTAGTCGCGATTGGATTGCAAAAGTTTACCTAAATAGATCCCTGCTTGATCGGCACTGGCGGCAGTCGCCCAGGTAGCGAGGTGCGACCGGAGCAGTTTCTCGTAGTCAGTTCTCAGTGCCGAATCGGTTCCGACCGTTTGGGCGAAATTCCAGCAGCCACGTAAGTGTGTAGAGGCCGCGAGCTTTTGTTGCGCGTCACGGTTGGCGGCTCCGGTTAGTTTCGCCGCGGCTGCGGCATGCTGTTTCTGGCTTTCGAGAATCAAGCCAGCTCTCAGGTCTGTTAGTAAGGCGTTGCGAGAGTCGCCTATCGAAACGGCAAGTCTTGTGGCGCGGTCGTAGGCCTTGAGGGCATCGTCCAATCGCTTTTTCCGCGAAGCTTCGTCGGCAAGTCGAATGAGCAGATCTAGTTCGACGTTGGTTGAGGATCCTCCGTCGGGGTTCTTGGCAATCCATTTTGGATTGGAGTTTGTGGGGTTGGATCCACCTGCGGATGTGCCATCCGCCGCCAAGCCCGTGGCAGCAATCAAAGCCAAGTCGGCTCGTCGCCCCCAATATCCACCGTAGTTTTGATCAATCGATTTCGAAAGCTGAGCCGCATATGTTAGCCATTCCTGTTTCCGCTCATCGGTCTCGGCTCTGAGCGCCAATTCCACCGCTAGTTGTTGAACCGCTAAATCCAACTGGGCCGTGCGAGCGTTGTAGCTTTCGAATTCCGTAAAAACTTTCCGGGCGAAAACTTCATCGCCAAGTTCCGTGGCCGTCTTCGCAAGCTGCTCCAACAGCAACAGCTTCGTGGAAGGAGTTGCGTCCAATTGAGCGAGGGCGGTGGCCAGTTGGCGGGCAGCTGCTGGATTCTCCAAGAGCCTTAGGCATTGGATCTGTCCGAGTTTGGTTTTCCACCACAAGGGCTGTCCTTCGGATGACGTTCGTTGAACTTCGTCGAGGCGAAGTTTAACACTGTTCAAAGCGTCAATGCGGTTAAGCCGGTCGGAAGCCGAGTAGAGTTGTGCCCGATTCAAGTTGCAGACGGCCAATTGATATTGGACGTTGTTGTTAAGATTCATGAGCTGTTTTGAAGTCAATTCATGAACCGAGACGGTCTTGCCAAGTTGTTCCGGAATCGTTCTGTCGATTTTCCGTTGTAGATCGTTGAGTTGCGCTCTGGCCAATTGGATCTCTCGCAACGCGTCTGCTTGAGCCGTCGCGGCAGCCATGTCCGCGTCGATTTCCTGTCGAATCAAGCGGCCGTGAGCCAAATGTGCGAGCGCTTCTTGGACTTCGATTAACAGTCGACGAGGGTGTTGAGCATGGGTGGCCAGGAACGTTTGGCTCACGTCGCCGACGGCTTGCCACGCCGAACTTCGTTTTTCTGGCGTGGCCAAGACGGCTTCTTCGGTTCGGGTTTTCATCCATTGGATCACGAGTGAAGCTTGTCGAGTCGCATCAACGCTGGGAGACGCCAGCTGCTGTTGGCAATAGAACTCGGCGACGTCAAACAGTCGTCGTCGTCGGAGTCCATCGAGAAGTGCCGCGTCATCTGAGCGCTGCTGTTTTTCTGCTGCGCTATTCCTGGCGTTGGATTGAGCGAATGAAATGCCGGAAGTGCAGCAGCAAACTAAACTCAGGACGATGACCGCCAGTGCGTGCTGCCAAATTCCGGTCGATCTCGGGAGGGTGAACCCATCGACGCAGGTTGTCCCTGAATCAAGCAAGCCTGAGTTTTGATGAGATAACATTTATCGTCCTCGCTGAGGGTTGACGGCGAATGAAATCTTGTCGAAACCCGACCGCTTGGCCGCGTCATAGGCTTCGATTACAAACCCTAGCGGCACGATCGGTGTTGGGTGCAGGATCACGGGTGCTTCCGTTCCAATCTCAGCGACGGTGGTCAACTTACGTTGGACTTCGGCGAGCGAGGCGTAACTTTCGGTATTAATTTTCCAATTTGGATTCGCGCCATCCCAGCCTATTTTGACGACGATGTCTTTGTAGTCTTTGGGCGGCGGTTCTGCTGCATTGATCGGATCGGAGCCGGTCAGCTGCGACATTTCGCTTGGAAGAATGTGTTCGACGATCTGAAAGCTTGCGGTCCAGACAAAAAATACAAGCAGTAGAAACACGACATCGATCATCGGTGTCATGGCGCTATCCATGTCGATCTCGGAACCACGTTGAACCAGCGGGCTGGAGCGTTTCATTGGGAGTCCTCCCGGTAGACCGCGTAAGTCACATTCCAAATTTTGGCGCCCGTACAGGCGAGCATAATCGGCTCGACCGTCGAGTAAGGTGCCGATCGGCTGCCTCGAATCCTGACTTCGATGTCGTCTCCTTGCTTGTCGCGAGCGTCGATGAAACGCTCCTTGAGCTGTTCTTTGGCAACCGGACGTCCGGCCAGCCACAGCGAACCATCGGTTTTTACGTTGATCGTGATCCGGGGTGTTTCCAGATCGACATCGTCTTGACCGCTGACGGCTATCGGGAGTTCCAAGTCCATTTGAGATTCCTGGCGAGCCAAATGGCTGCTCACCAAGAAAAAGATGATCAGCAAAAACACGACGTCGATCATCGGCGTCATATTGAAGCCGTACTTTCGATTCGATTTGTGTTGCGGAATCTGCATGGACGAAATAGCGAGTAAGGAAATGAAATTGTAAAAAACGCGTGGAAACTATTGGTTGGACTTTTTAGAACGCCGTCTCAAGGGCGTGAAAACGTGTTGAGCCATGTAGGCTGCTTCGGCGACATATTGATCGATTCGGTTTCTGAAAATGGCAAACGCACCAATCGAAGGAATGGCCACGATCAATCCGCCCACGGTTGTGACGAGGGCTTGGTAGATGCCTTCCGCCAATTGCGGGGCACTGGCAGTCCCTTGTGTCGACGCCACGTTTTGAAATGCGATGATCATTCCGATCACGGTTCCTAGGAGTCCGACCATCGGGGCAATGTTGCCAATCACGGAGAGGTATTCGATTTTCCGAAACAGTCTGGCAGACTGTTCCGCGAGGGCGTCTTCAACCGATTTTTCGACGGCCGTCCAGCCAAATTCGAGTTCGGAGATCCCATGCATCAGTACAAACGAGAGGAAGCTGGGGCGACCGTTGCAGGCTTCTTGGGCCGCCGCCACGTCGCCGGTCAGCAAGCATTGACGAACTTGATCGCTTAACCCATCCGGCATCAAGTCAGAGCGACGGATCGTCATCAGGTGATCAAAGATCAAATAGGCGGCTGTCATCGACAGCGCCAGGAGGATGATGATCATGATGGCGCCGACGATTCCTCCTGAGAAGAGAATCGAAAAGAATCCCGTCGAGCCGGCTTCCGCCGACGCAGGGACATTTTCGGGGCCGACTTGAGCGTGCAGGTTCGCCGTCGACGTGAGGCCAATCAAGAGACTGGTCCCAAAGAAAGCCAAGAGCTTAAGCGGACGCGGCTTCATACTTTTTATCCTGTTCAACGGTTTTGGTTTTTTCGAAATAGGCGTTGGCGGGTGTGCCAAGGCGGGGGTTGGTCCAAGCCATCAAGGAGACGAAATAACGGTCGCCTATTTGGAAGCTTGTTGGGCCCAAATGGATTGTGGATAGTAGGTTACGAGTTCTTGTAAGATCGAGCGAGCATTGTCGGATTGGCCTTTATTGTGCAGCAGACTGGCCATCCGATACAACGCCGCTGCGGAAATGGAATTTCGGTCTGGGTGCAAAGTTGGGATTCTCATCAAGTTGATGATCGCTTGGTCGGTTTGACCGGCCTGAGACTGGGCATTGGCCAACACCAAGCAGGGGCCGGCTCGCACGTCACGCGGCATTCGGTTGAGAATGCCTTGCCAAACGTCGGCCTGTTTCGCGACGACACCCGTGCGGACCCGCCACAGCTGGGCCGTTGCCAGGGCGGCGATGCTGGGATCGATATCGTTAGCGAGTTCCTGGAGCACCTGCAGCGATTGAGCTTTGTGTTTTCCCGACGTAAGCCAGCTGGCGCCGATCAGTTGGGTCAGTAAATCGGGCGACTTGATCAATTCAAGGGCGGGTGCTTCGAGGTTGTGTCGCGAGTTGATCCAAGGCAGCGGGGTCAAATGCACGAATCGCGTCTGGGGGTCTTCGGCGGTAATTCTGAGGAATTGCTGAATGGCAGAATTCGGTTTTTCGACCAGCATGAAGGCGTCGACGAGTTGGGCCCGGATGATGCGTTGAGCCCAAGGCCGTTTCTCATTCAGGAGGGCCTCTTCGAATTTCACGATCGCAACTTGCGTGTTGCCGGCTTTGATTTCTTTGAGCCCGTCCACATAGTCAGAGTTCCAGTTGGTTTGGACTTCGACGACGTCAGGGTTGTCGATTTCTATTTCGCGACCGTTCGAATTCAGGGTCAGCGACAGGCCTTTCCATTCGACGATTGCGCCTTTGCGTTTGAACGTGCCTTCGGAGCTTTTGAGTTTTGTGATGACAATGTCGAGCTGTGCTTCGAGGCCTGCAGGGAACCAGCAGGTCAAGGCTAGGCCCCACAGTAGGGTGGTGAGTGTCCGTAGGCTGGGTGTTCTTCGGCTCGGAAAATTTACGATTGAAGTCATGGTTTACTTATTCTCCAAGCGCAACGTATTAATGTTTTTAAAAACATACTGTCCACCACTTTCGCGAGCCACCGCTTCCAGGCTTCTGTTTCTACCGCGGCGTTCGCCAAATTCAATGGCATTGATGACCGCGACCGATCGATTTCGATCGGAGATGTCGGCCAAGTCGCGGGCTGAGAATCCGCCCTCCGCGTCGGTCAAGAAGAATATCACATCGGGGCTAAATTTGAAGGCAGCCAAAAGGGCTTGCAGGTGATCCGTACCGCCTTCTGGTTTGGTGCGGATAATGAAGCTCGTAGCGATCTCTTTGTTTTGCTGCGTGGCGTAGTGCATTCCGGTCCCGGTTTGGAACACGCGAGTCTCATGGTTGTAAAACACGATTTGAAATTGATGAATTTCTTCTAGTGAGTTAAGGCTTTCGAGGATCTGTTGTCGCGCCGCGAGCATGGGTCGAAAGTCAAGCTCCGGGCCGAGCATGCTTTCCGAGCGATCGATCACATACACGAATCGCGAGCCGGTGCCTTTGACGCCAAATATTTCAGTGGTGACTTTGCCGCCAATCTTGCCGTTGAACTCAGGACCATCGATCAATGATTCGGCACCGGGCAGGGAGGCCGTCAAGCTCTCACCTACGCCTTCGATTCTTGTCGTCGACGATTCGAATCCCGGCAAGTCAGGTGGTTGTTCGTCATTGGCGGCCAGGGGCGGTGGGCTGTCGGCGGACGATTGGGAGCTCGAGTCGTTTTCGGCGTCGCCGTCGGAGAGGTATTCGGTATTCAGCGATGCGGCATTGACGAGGACGATTCCGCCGGTGCGATTCTCGACGGTTCCGGCTCCGTTTTGAATTTGAGTCAGGGCCAGTAGGAGGATTGCGAAGAGAGACGTATGAAACAACACCGACATCGCCCATGCAGGGATACTGCGTTTGAAGGCCAAGCCTGATTCCGGAGGCGATTCAAGTGGGATTGATTGAAGGGGGACCGATGGACTCGGCCCACTTCTGCCTATCGCGGATAGATTACTTTGAGTTGGTTGCGTCATTCAATAGACATTCAAGCGTACTTGCCTTGCTCGTCTATTCTAGATGTGTGCCAAAATTGGGTCAACGTTGAAGTCGCGTCTAGATTCGCCGTTTTGAGGCTTTATTCCCGGTATCGCCTGGATGCTGAGACGATCAGTTTGAAATGAATTGATGCCATTGGTATCCGTCCGGCAGTTCGCGGTCGGCGGCGAATTCCAAATGCAGGATCCGACGGTGCATTTTGGTGCCTGGACTGGAACTGCCGCTGGCGTGAGAAAGCATCGGCCGCATGGCCAAGACACCGCCCGCCCGAGTGAGGGTTTTTGCGACTTGATGAGACGCGTCATCAGGAAGCTTGCCGTTGGCGTGGGAGCCGACGGCGACTTCCAAAGGGCCATTTTCCTCGGTGACGGGATCGAGGTGGACACGCAGCGTCAACATCCGAGCCAGGACTTGCTCGGAGGCCTCGACATGGGCGATCCCACTCTTGGTGGTCGGCTTGCAAAATTGCTCCGTCGGCAGCGTGTTGTCCTTAACTGCGATCGTGAGATCTTTATGCCAAGGCAGCGACCAAGTTCGTTCCGGGTGTTTGTCGAAATACAACCCGCGCACCAAGCCGTAGTCGTCGCCTAGGGTTTCCGTTAACAGATCCGCGAGTTGCGGGATCTGAGAAATGTCACAGCACTGAGGCAAGTCAGCGAGGATGTTCCTGGCAGCATAAACAGCGCCCTGTCGATTCTTGATGGCAACTTTGTTTGTGCCAAATAGCTTGTCCAGCTCTTCAAGCCAAAGCTCGATTTCGTGCGGCGCGAGGACGTCTTCGAGGATTGTGAATCCGGATTGACTGAGCTGCCGTTGTTCGATTCGCATTTTTTCTGTGGGCATGCTGGAAAACTCTGGTGGAATGGATTTGTGACACGTTAGGTCACAAACCTACAGGATGGGCAATTTGCTGGGCGGAGGCAAGTCGATCTGCTGGCAAAATATGGTTGGTTCGTCGCCCTAAAAAACTTATTCGAAGAAATGTTTTTCGTGTGGACCAGATGTGTCACTGCTTCCACCAATAGTTGTTTTCAGACAAGCAAACAAGTTGTTGAGCCCTTGGCCGCAACTCAACGCTGAAGACATAAAACTGAAGATACAAAATGGAGTCGATGCAATGATCAAGCCACTTCACAGCCCGCAACTATCGGCCGCTAAGAATCGCACTGGCCTGCAGAGTATCGCTGACTTGTTGCCACGGCTGATTCGACAGTATGAGCTTCAAGCCGAGTTGGTCAAACGCCGTGAAACAAATGACATGCGACGTCATGGAGCGATGAATCGCCTCGAGGCGAAGGGGCGAGTGGAGGAGTCGATGGCCCTGCCGACGATCGCGATCGAAACCGTGCCGGGTCAGCAAGCAACGTTTGGCTGGTACGAGTGAATTTGATCAACGTTGGCGTCGTGATCGGGGGTCCCATTCATCAACGCTCAATTCAGATGTCATCAGATCACTCGCCACCCAGACGACGATGCAGTCATTGGGTTTGGGGTTTTCGAGGTTTGCAGGTAGGGAATCGTCGACGAATCGCACGCCCCAAACTTCGAGCTGGACATCGGATTCCTTTTTCGACTTTAGTTCGCCTGAGAAAGATTGTCTTTCGATCGAGTGAAATCGAAATTGTTTTTCAAGCTTGTTTTCGGCCACTGCCTTTTGTAACGTGAATTCTGCTACTTCCTTGATCCGATGGTCGTCTGGTGGAGTATCGGTTTGGGCCAATAAATCGTCTATCGCCAATGCGCTCAACAAGACCTTCTCTTCAGACTCAAAATAGGATGAGCTCAAGCAATCACAAAGAAATATGGCCGGACGTACGACAGTGCCATCTCCTCGAATCATGGAACTGTATTTAGCGAGTGGCCCACTCCCGGATTTCCCTGGGTAGATCCACCATTCCAGTTTCCAGAAAAATCCGTCATCTCCATAGTCAATTGCGGCCGCCGAGTGTAGCTCGTAATGATTCCTCAACCCAGCCAGTTCGTCAAGCAAGTCCGAGTGTGCTTTAGGGGGGCGTCCTTTCTTGGCCGCGACTGATGGATGGATTAATTTTGCGAGGTCAGTCACAGGCGCCTTGGTTTGCCCCACGGTAGACTGGTGGTAAACGAATGTAATGTGCCTGTGCGAAAAAGCGGTTTCGAGACTACTACTTTCGCGTTCTACGATATATGAACTTTGCGCCCACGAGGGCGACGATAGCATCGCAGCGCCAAGAATCACACAGCCAAATGTCGCAATTGATCGCATCAACATAGGGACTCCCAAGCGGATTATGGCTGCGACTGCCGAGTCGCGAAAAGTGTCAGTTCAATTATCTTAATCCGCGCAGAATCAAGAAGCTGGATTTACGTGTGGCGTTCTTGTGAAAGAAACTAAAGGGATCGTGGGACGCTGGGGCCATTTCTGGCAAGATTATGGATCAGCCCGCATGATTCATCTGCCGATCTCGACTTTCAGTGGATCGGACCAAACTTTTTGCTCGGCAGTGTAATACAGGTACGCGCTTGACGCGGGGCCTGAGTATCGCCCGGGAATCTCGGCCGATACGTCGAACTCGATCGACTTGGACTCGTTTGGAGCGATCGTTCGCCAATAGCAGATGATTTGTCTCGGACGGATCTCGTAAAAATCGAACTTGCCCGCGTCGCGAAGTTCGTCCAACTGTTCGACTCGCGGCTCGACGCCGCCTGGCAAGCCGATCGTGGCGACCGTCATCGGCTGACCTTGATCGGTCCGATTGGTTAGCTTAGCCACGACGTGCAATGTGCCCCCGGCCGCGACTAATTTGTCTTCGTTGTCAGACTCGAAACGGGTCTCCAATTCAAACGGGCATTTTTCGTGCGACGGTGGCGTCGGTAAATGGTACGCCACGTCAATTGAATAGGGCATGTTTTTCGAACCTGCAGCAACGAGTTTGATCGTTGTCCTGCCGGTTGGGAAATGCTTCGCTAAGTCTGAAACTTCGATAGTGGAGCCATTCTTGAAATCGGAAGGGAGTTTGATTTCCTGAATGACTTGGCCATCTGATTTGATCAATAACGTGCTGGCCTTTCCTGCGGACGACGTTTGGTTGGAATAGGCGACCAGGGCCTTGAGTGCGAGCACGGTGGCTTGGGTCGATCCGAATCCGCCATTGCCTTGTCGGTTTTGCTGCAACCAGATCGCCGCTTTTGACAGCCGATCAGCGTGCTCTGTTGGCTTTTTAGACCAAGCCAAAATCGCGATCGCGGTTGTTTCAACCGTCTTGGAGATCCCGCCGCTTTGCGTCACGGTTGTTACGCCTTCGAGCGCTCCGCTCGATTGTTGGAGCTCCGCCAGACGATCCAGCAGGACCTCTCCGTCGGCGTCGCGATTGACGTTGAGCAAGGCGGCAGCGGCCAGCCCGATCAAGTAAGGGTCTTTGGATTCGTTGGCGACTTGATTGAGCCGATTCAATTCGACGGCCAGTTCAACGGCACTGCGTTGAGCGTTGCCGGCGGCTCGATCGGATTCGGTCAACGCCCACATGACGTACGCGTCGACGATTTGTTGCTTGACGGACCACACGTGCAAGTGGCGCGGGTTGCGTTGGAAGCCACCTTCTCCATCACGACGAGCCAGCAACCAATTACGAGTTCGGACAACCATGGTCGTGTCGACCTTCATGACTTGTGCCATGTCGACGAACTGCATCAGTCCGAACGCCGAGAGGGCTTCATGGCCGGGGTCTGAGCCAAACCACTCGTATCCACGTTGCTCGCATTCGAAGCTGACGAGTTTCTGGTAGCCCTTGTCGAGAAGTGATTTGGCTCGCCTCGTCGTTTTGGGATTGGCGAGCTGGTTGGCGTTGAGATATTGAAGGGCCATTGTGTTGGGATAGTTGGTCGCCGAGGTCTGTTCGAAACAGCCATGCGGCTCCCGCAGGATGCTTTCGACGCCGGCCATGAGGTCGGCCAGCGGAGAAGGGTAGAGTTTGAGGGTGACTTGCAAGGAACCATTGACGATGTTGGCTGGCACCGGAATCGTGACGTTGGCTTGTTCGGTTAGCATTCCCGAAACTGAATCGCGAGCGGGGTACCCGGCTGGTGAAACGATGATCGATTTTCTCACGGCATCGGATAGCGAGTTCGTGTTACCCATCAGCTCGATCGATCCGCCGTCTGCAGTTGGGTTGGCGAGTACCTCGAGGCTGAAGTAGGCTCGGGCACGTTCGTGCTGTCCTAATGAGGTCGTCACTTGGGCGGGGCTGACGATTTTGAAGGAATCACCGACTTGAATTTCCAACTCAACTGGCAGGTCAGAGTTCGTGGCGTTGATCAAGGCCACCGGCAAGTCAATCCGATCGCCTTGCGTGACGGCGATGGGTAGTTTCGGTTCCAATTGGAACGGAATTCGAGAAACAACCTCGCCGCCGCCAGTCCCCAAACGTCCGTCGGAGGTGTTGGCATCCGCAATGACTTTGAAGGTCGTGACTGAGTCGGGAAGGTCGAACCGAATGGTGGCTCGGCCTGTTGAGTCAGTGATCAAGCAAGGTTGCCAATAGATCGTTTCCGCGAAATCTTCCCTGGCTCCCGAATCAGATGCCGTGTATTGGTGGGCGTATTCTCGAATGGGAAATCGAAGTTCGTCGAGTAGTTGATCGGACAGTGAATCGACGTCGAGCCCACGTGCGTGGAGAAGCTGTTGGAGCTTTTCCGGTGTAATCGCGTTGGCAAATCGAGGCGTCCCTTCTGGTCCTGCATGTCCGCCCATCCCGCGACCACCACCGGATTCTGCTTCGAAGTCTCTTGTCTCTGGGGCGTGTTGGACGATCCGCACATTCGAGGGTGGCGATGGGGCCTGTTCGCCAGGACGGCGGGCGGCGGGTTCGGCAGTTGCCTTTGAGTTTATTTCAATTTTGGCAACAGCATTCGGCGACTCAGCGCCTTCATGATCTTCGTCCAGGGCGTTTTCTTCCGAGTCCGCCATAGGTCTTGCTTCGGTTGAGCTCGATGATAGAGTTTGTCCACATCCCAGAATCATTGAATAGCTCAAGCCGATGAGTATCCACAAACCCATACTCAGTTTGGTCATGGATTGGAGACGCGGGCGTCGGAGTTGGGCCAAGAGCATGACGGCGAGAATCGGGATGACAAGCCAACAGACCATGATTCGATATTCTTGCCATTGCTGTGCAACGGCCTGGGAATATTCTGCCCAATTCTTGTTCACACTGAGGACGTTGCTAAGTTGAGCAGGGCGATTCGAAGCCCCATCCAAATCCAGTAATCGATTGAGTTGCTCGTTGAAGCTTGCGACGTCGGCCGTCTGGTTGGCCAAGCCGTGGCTCACGAACCGCCGCCAACCTTGTGTGCCCAGCAGCAAATCGAGCGAGGTTTTGGAATCGGGATCGCCACTCAAGTAGAAATTGGCGTGCTCGAGGTCCTGTGGTTTTTCGATTTCGCTGGTGAGCAAAAAGTGAGCGGGCATTCCGGGTAGCTCTGTCGTTTCGAGGCTCAAGGCCGCATCGTCAACGACCGCGACGCCGAGCATGGCCGGGGCAGGTTGGCCATGTTCGTCGACCACGGAAAGCGTCAATCGCATCGGTTCTCCCGGGCTGCGTTCCAGCGACGATTTGTCTGCTTCGATTGAGACGTTTAGTTTTCGACTCGATTCGCGATACACCAACCGTTCAACCAGCGGCGTTGCCGGCAATGATTGAGCATCGAGAATGGTCAGCCGGACGACGCCTTCGACGTTGGGCGGCAATTCGATTTCCAATTTCGATTTGCCGGGCTTGAGGTCGAGAGTTTGGTTGGCGACTTGTCTGCCGCGGCAGCCTGCTTGGACCACGATTCTTCGTTCGATTGTTGATTGAATCTCAAACGCCAGATTTTGGTCGTTCGTGAACACGCCGCGGCCAGTTGAAAGAACGGGAAGATTCTTGACGACCGTTGGCAACGTCGGGCTGTTGGTGACGTCGACGGGTTTCGTGATCTTGATTGAGTAGCGTTCACCGATTAGGGGGGCGAGTTCAAATCGGCCCATGCCGTCACGAACGGTTTCAAATTCAGCCACGCGTTGGCCAGCTCGGTTCAAGACTTCGCCAGCGACATGAATGGGTTTGCCAGTAGGATTGCGAGCGGTGAAGTAGACTCGGTTTTGCAGGCCATCGACGAGGTACCCGCCTTCCGGGTAGAAAGCCACGGAGACCTTTCCAAGCTGAATTGGGATCGTCTTGGATTGGACTTCTTGAGTGCCACCGTCGTCGATCGCGATTGACAACTGGCCGTTGCCTTGAGCGATGTGTGCTGGCAGCTTAAAGGAGATCAAGCAGGTTCCTGAGACGTCAGTTTTTGTTGTCTGTTGAAATACGGTTTCTCCATCGAGTTGGGCTGTCGCGATCACGGCTCGATCGGAGAGTGGCCCGCCTTCGGCATGGGTGGCGACGAATTCGGCTTCCACGAGATCTCCGGGGCCGTAGCTTCGTCGTTTGAACTCGAGGTCTTTTTTGAATCGGGGAACGCGATAGTTTCGCACTTGAATCGTCTTGGATTCGTCTGGGAAGAACCCATCGAGGCTTTTGGCGACGAGAGTGTATTGGCCGCCGGCAGCAGTGGCGGGGATCGTGAATTCTCCGTTTCCGACTCCGCGATCGGTGACGCCGTCCAAGGTGGCACCGCTCATGACGGCACTGCTGGGATCGAGCATTTGGAATCGGATCGGTAAATCCAGATTGGGTTGAAGACTGTATCGTTCAAGCGACAACGATCGAAATCGAACGGTTTCGCCGGGGCGATAGATGGGTCTGTCGGTGGTGAAATAGGTCAAACATCGCGTGGGTTTGAGGGGGATGGAAAACTTGTCACCGGTAGGCGTCGAGACCAGGAGCGTGGCGTTTGGGGGCACGGCCAATTCGGTTGGCAGTGAATAAGCACCACGGCCAAGCGAATCGGTGACGACTCGATCGGTGTGCAGCGTCGCCCCGGCGACTTGGATGCTCACGGCGAGTTGAGCGGGTGCGGCGCGGAGTGCCTCGTTGGCATGCGAGAGTACTTGTTGGGTCAGGAATTCAAAATGGTTGCTGTTGGAATTGGATTCGACCGATTCGACATCAACGCGAATCGCCGTCGCCGGAGATTCGGGGGCGGTCACCCAAGACGTGAGCGAGACGGCGACAAACAACATCGCCGCCAGAGAGCCGAGAATGCCCATCGTCCAATGGTGCGAACTCATTTGACTGGATTTGGTCAAACGGGTTTGGTTTGACTTAGGTTCAGAATTCGGGGGTGCGAGTTGGGGGGAGTCCGGCTGCTGATTGTTCAATACGGAACTGAATACAGGCGGGCGAGCATTGAGCAGGTTCGCGTTTTCCTGGGCCGACTCATCGCTTTCAAAACGACTGATGGGAAGGTTGGGAATAGAATCTGGCGTCAGCAATTCGACGGATTCGGTTGCCGGCGATCCGGCGAGTTTGGCGGCGTCAGCCAGATTCCCTGCCATCGCCAGGGTCTGGGCCCATTTCGCTGCGACTTCGGCATCGGTTTCGATGCGAGCTCGGAGCTTGGCGGTGTCGGTTTCGTCCAGGAGTCCGTAGTGCAACTCAAGGAGAAGTTGTTCGAGTGATTCGTTTTCAGGATTCATGACTGGTCTCCCACGGTTTCTCTAAGCTGGCTGAGGGCGGAACGCATGCGGGTTTTGACGGTGCCCAGCGGAAGTCCGGTGGCGTGAGCGATTTGCTCATATGTCAGCCCGCCATTTTGACGCAGCAGAAAGACCTCCTGCTCTTTGGGCCGGAGCTTCATGACGGCTTGTGAGAGCCGGTTGATTTGTTCATTTCGCACCAGCGCTGCGTCTGGGCTGTCGGTAGTCGAAAACATGACCGCGTCCTCCGCTAATGGTTGTCGCCGCCGCTGCCAA
>JBLINZ010000048.1:0-20611 GCA_047639375.1 Mariniblastus sp.
CTCAGTCGGAATCGTCCAATCAGCTCACGCGGAGCCAGTGATCGCTGCATGAGAACGATGTCGAGTTCCTGACCAGCGTCGAGGGTCAACGGTGATTCTAGTTCGAAAACGATGACTTGTTTCGAGGCTAAGGGTTTAGTCCGAGTGGTCCAACCAGTACGAGGGTCGTCGTCGAGCGTTCCCACGGCTTGACCGTATTTTTCGTCTTCGCCCTGCCCTTCGATGCTGGCGGTGGCCTTCGTCAATGCAATTTCCTGGACGTTCTTGCTGTTGCGAGTCCGGACTTGAAGCTTGACGTTCGTCAGCAAAAACTCACCGGTCGGTGCGAATGAATACTTCTTGTCCGTGTGTTGAGCGTCAGCGAATACCTCAAGTTTAACGCCTGTGATTCGCTGCAATGATGGGGTGGGCACGGTCACGAAAAAGTCGTCTTGGGCGAGTTTGCTGTTGTTGGAGACCACAATCGCATTGGATTCCGGCATTGTTTCAAGGGTTAACGCCGTGCCTTCGGTGGAGCGAAGGTGAGCGGGGTAGATCGGAATCCAAGCCGTGAAATTGTTGCTTGCCCGCGAGATCATCCGGTCGAGTTCGCGTTCGAAACTGGATTGAGAATCAGCTTTGATCCCTTTGAGTATTGAGTTGGTTTGGGCTGCCAGTTTTTCGGCTTCTGTGACGGCTCGCTTGGCGTACGGAGATCGGAATTTGAGAAACGGCTTGGCTGCATTCCCTGCTTGGCCAGTTTCGTCAATGCTGTTGAAGTAAGCGGTTAGGCTGTAGTAGTCTTTTTGAGACACGGGATCGAATTTATGGTCGTGGCATTGAGTGCAGCCAAGAGTCAATCCCAACCAGAGGGTGCCGACGGTGTTGGTTCGGTCGAGTACGTAGTCGACTCGCGATTCAGCTGGATCGCGTCCGCCTTCTCCATTATGCATGTGGTTGCGATGGAAACAGGTTGCGAGTTGGTGTTCGAGGGTGGCTTCAGGGAGCAGGTCACCGGCGAATTGATGGATCGTGAAATCATCGAACGGCAGGTTTTTGTTGAATGACTCGACGACCCAATCGCGCCAGGGCCAGTTTTGACGCGTAGCATCCTGCTGGAATCCATCGGTGTCACTATAACGAGCTCCATCTAACCACCACATTGCCATCCGTTCGCCATATTGCGGGGAGTCGATCAGTTGGTCAATCCAGTCGCTCCATTGTTGCTCCGTGGGAATTTGAGGGAGGTCAGCGACTTGATCTGCTGTTGGCGGCAAGCCGGTAAGATCGAAAGACAATCGTCGTGCGAGTGTATGAGTCGCGGCGGTCGGCGCAATGGCGAGTCCATTTTCTTTGAGCCGTTTTTGGACGAAGTAGTCGATGGGGTGAATCGAAGAACCGTCATTCGCTGACGGAATCTTGGCTGCCAGCGGAGGATTGAAAGCCCAGTGTTTGCCCCAGGGAGCCCCCTGTTGAATCCACTTTCGTAGGATTTCGATAGTGGCGTCGTCGAGTCGCGTTTTGTGGGAGTCCGGCGGTGGCATCAATTCGTCGTCATCGTCACTTGAAATCCGGGCAATCAATTCGCTTTCGTCAGGCTTGCCAGGCACAATCGCCGCGTAGCCTCCCAAGTCCACGGTGGCGCCTTCTCGTGTATCAAGCCGCAATCCCGATTCACGTGACGACTCGTCAAATCCGTGGCAGGCAAAGCAGTTGTCCGAAAGGACTGGCCGGACGTCGCGACTGAAGTCGATCAACTCGTCGCCATAGGCGAATTGGACATTGAGACTCAGGGCGAAAAACGCGAGGAGCAAGGCACGATAGTCTGAATTCGAACGAGTCATGAAGCGGTGCGGAAGTCGGACAGGATGATTTGATTAAGCCGTTATCATGACATAAATATTTGTTTGAGCCTTGCTGAATTCCCGATTCGTTTTGTATTAATTCAGCAAGGCCGAATCCGCGAATCTTATGACAGCTCACGCGTTTTTCACGGAAATCGTTGACCGGGACGGCATGGCCGATCTATTGCGTACGCTTCCTAACGTACATTTTAAGCCAAGAACGAGCGGGAAAAATTCATGGCGGCCAACAAAGCATCAATTGTGTGTGGGGCACTCGTGACAACCGCAATCGGTTCATGTCGTTCTAGTTCGGCAACTTGAGAGAGTTCAACGCTTGTTTTCGTGTGGCTTGAAGTCGTGTTACCACGTCAGCGTGTTGCGACGCGACATTGGTGGTTTCACTTTCATCGGATTCCAGATTGACCAAGAACAGCGGATCGATGGTGGGTGAAATTCGTCTGTCTGTGGTGTCAGTGGCGTTTCCAAGCAGTTTCCATTTTCCTTCGCGGACGGCCCATTGGGCGCGGGAGCCGTTGCCGAGGTGCCAATAGAGGCTTTTGTGGGGGCTGGGCGCGGCTGGCTTTGTCAAGACATCGACGAGGCTTTTGCCGTCAATGGAAGCGGTCGGAGCATTCGCATTGCAAAGTTCACTGAGGGTTGGGAACCAATCGATTCCGCAAGCGATTTGGTTTCGAGTCGTATTTTGTTCGAGTTGATTTGGCCAAGAGACGATGGAGGGGACGCGGATACCGCCTTCAAAAAGGCAGGCTTTTGCGCCACGAAGTTTTCCCGCATTGCCTCCACCGTAAAAAGCTCGCTCTTCTGTCGAATGTCCGTGGTCGGATTGGAAAATCACAATCGTGTTGTCGCTCAATTTGAGCTCCTCCAGCTTCGTCAAAACAGATCCGATTTTCTCGTCCATGGTTGAAATCAGTTCTGCGTACTGACGACGAGGCGATTCAAGCGTTTGATATCGCTCGTGCCACTTGGATTCCCCTTGCATCGGATAGTGAGGAATGTTGAGTGCCCAATAAAGGAAGAACGGTTTGTCGCGATTAGATTCGAGGAATTGATTGCACTCTCGAACCATCAGGTCTGGGAAGAATTTGCCGTCTTCCCAAATCATTTTCTCGTTGCGCCAAAGGTCATGCCGATTGGGGCCCTTCCAATAAAAGAAGTGCGAGTAGTTGTCGATACATCCGCCCATATGTCCGAAAGAAGTGTCAAAACCTTGGCCTCTAGGCATTGTCGGTTCGGTGTACCCAAGATGCCATTTGCCAACGTGCCCGGTGGTGTATCCGGCAGACTTAAGATGTTCAGCAAGGGTGATTTCTGCAGGCGGCATCCCAGCGATCCCTTGCGTAGAAGACACATTGCCGGGGACTCCTGCGCGCACGGGAAACCGCCCTGTTAGTAATCCTGCCCTTGAGGCCGAGCAAATCGCGGACGGAGAGTACATCTGCGTGAATCGAATTCCACGTTTCGCGAGACCGTCCAGGTTGGGTGTGTGGAGATCATTGGAGCCGTAGCAGTTCAAGTCGTAGGTGCCTTGGTCGTCGGCATAGATCAAGAGCACATTCGGGGGCGGCGTGGCAGGTGTCGAGGTCGTTTTGGTTTGAGCCACGAGTGAGTTTGGCAAACAGGTGACGGCAAACCAACACAAAACCACTTGAACAATATTTTTCATTGACTTGGGAGTTTGAAAAGACTTGAAAAGAATCGAACCATGAAATCAAAACTGATATTCATTTGTTTCGCGGCCAGCCCGCGTCACAAGCTCCGAATACTGTTGCATTGAAATTGATTCGTTGATTGAGTGGACGCTTCCGTCGCACAGTACGGTCACTACGGAACCTGGATGAAATCCAAATGCTTCATTGTTGTTGGTCGCGTTGACAGGGATTGGGCCTGGGCACGTGAGTCCGTCTTGAGAAAAACCATGCACGGGAATTGAGTTGGAAGGATCGGCCCAGCCGGCTCCTCGGACCCGTCCAGCGGTAACCGGAAGATTGCCGCCTCCGGGGATTAGGTCGCCTGGTCCTCGTCCCGTACTGACAAAGTGTGCTGGTCGTCCAACATCCTCGGTCAGCATGAGAGTGTTGGACGTTCCGTCGCGAATGTCGCGAATTTCAGTTCCGATGCCTTTGGCTAATCCACCTTGTTTATTGGTAACGGTCCTCGCAAATCCACTTGCGTAAACGGCGGGCGCAACCGACGTTATGGCGGCGTAGTCGGTTAAGGCGGCCGTCTTGCCTGAGCCAATTTCATCAAATGTTTGTGAGATCGGATTCGAAGGGCAGCGAAACGTCGGCACACGAGAATTGATCGCTTCTTGGTTGTCTGGATGATTCCAAGCAATGGAAGTGTCGTATCGGTCGCTAACGTTCGTTTGGTCGGAAAACGGAAGGATCTTGCCAGTCCAACTGTGCCCGGCGGTCGATGCCGGTGGGAATTGCTTGTTCGACCCTTCGTAATTCAGAACTGCGAGTCCGAGTTGCCGCATGTTGTTCATGCAAGCCGTTCGCCGCGCGGACTCACGAACGGATTGAACCGCAGGCAATAACATCCCAATTAAGATTCCAATGATTGCAATCACAACGAGCAATTCAACTAACGTGAATCCCAAGTGATTGTTGATGGACGTGCCAGGCGTGTGACGAATGATTTTGGATTTCATCGGATGATCCCAGAAGTGCAATGAGTGCTGGTTTAATTGTGGCGGCGGTGGAAGGCGGGTGCAATGGTTTTGATGTCTCATTCAGTTAGTTTTCCAACATTGTCATTTGGCTCAAGTTTTTCAACACTGGCATAGCGGTTGGCGGTCAACTTGCCAGAGAATCAACATCGAGCAGATTTGCTTGGTACGATTGATATGGCAAGTGATAGGCTAAACGCTATTGTGGACTGGGATTTCTGCGATTCTATCGGTTGTTGAAACGCGAATTCACTTTTCGAATTTCCAGTTGGGCTAGTTCAGTTAAGCCACACGATTCACCCACATTTAGGAATCAGCGATGAAAGAATCACGAGCCAAATTTTCTATTTCTGAGCGACGTAGTGTTCTGAAGGTTCTCGGCGTCGGCGCAACGCTTGCTTTGCCAGGCTGGGCCTTGGGAGAGAACTCGCTCTGGGCTCCTGAAGAGTTGCCGGTCACGCCTCAGCAAACTGAAGGGCCTTTTTATCCGGCGAAAACGATTGAGCAACAGTTGTTCAATGACACGGATTTGAGTCAAAAAATCGCTGGTCACGAATTTGCCAAAGGACAACGTGCAGTCGTCGAAGGAGTGATCAAAGATCGCGCCGGCAGGCCCCTGAGAAACTCAGTCGTTGAAGTCTGGCAGGCTTGTGCGACGGGGCGTTACAATCACAAACGTGATGCGGGTAACGTGAGTTTGTTGGACAATAATTTCCAGTTTTGGGGCCGCTCGGTTACCGGCGAAGATGGGCGTTATTCTTTCACTTCGATTATTCCTGGCAAGTATCCCGGGCGCACCGGTCGGCATATTCACTACCGTGTCGATTCAGAAGGCCAAAAACGATGCTCGACGCAGTGTTACTTTTCCGATTTCGGTGAAGACAATATGCGTGATGGGATTTATCGATCGCTGACCAAGGAAGAGCGGAACTTGGTGACGGTCGAGTTTGATAAATCAATAACGTCTGCGACCGCGGGAGCGAAGAGCCCAGCAGATAACAGGCGGGGTGGCTCGGGGGCAGGTGCTGGGGATCGTCGATCGATTGCCAAGGCTGTTGTGTCGCCAGTTCCTTGGAAAGGCCAATTCGATATTGTTCTAGCTAAGTAATCAGTCGATTTAGTGGCCGGTTAAGCGGCAGCAATGGTTGTCCCAGAGTCATCGTCTATTTCAGCGAGTCGAGTAAAGTATTCGGCTTTGAAAGTGGCAGGTGCAAGGTTGCTGCAGGATTGAACAAGTTCCAATTGATTCTTTCAGATTTGGAAAAAGCGTTACAGCATGTTGGCCTGTTTCTCGCTTTTCTTGCAGTTCCACGTATCGCAACTCGTCAAGAGTTTCGGCCGCCTGAAATGCCGCAAGCCGTTGGTGACTGTCGCTACCAGGCGGGGACGCGAATGCGTGTGAGTCGTCAGGCGGATGGCGTTTGCTATTCGAATGTATGGGGAGCAGGGCTGGGTATGTTTGAAAGAGTCCCAAACTTCGTGGCGTTGTGTCTGGTTATTGGATAGGCAATTCATCGACGGAAAAAAAGGCCCTCGGTCTATTTGACGGAGGGCCTTTGGTTTGCTTGGAAAAGAACGGCTGGCGGCCTGTGGTGCCAGGTTGGGCTATTCCTTTTCGGGACTTGTCTTTTCCTTTTTATAGTCCTTGATGTGATCCTTCATGTCCAAGTGCTTGATCCCGTCACTCCACCATTCGGGAGCGTCGACATCTTTCAAATGGTGATTGAAGAAGTCGAGCATTCGGTAGCTATAATCTTTTCGGTTGGCCGGCTTGCGAACGCCGTGGTTTTCGCCGACGTATTGCAGCATTACAACCGGTTTTCCCAATCGACGCAGCGTATTGAAATACTCGATGCCTTGATTCCAGTCGACGGCCCCGTCTTGATCGTTGTGCAACAGGATCAAGGGCGTGGTGACTTTGTCGGCGTAGTAGACAGGCGAGTTTCTGGCGTAGGCGTCCAGGTTATCCCAGTAGCCACCTTTGAAACGTCCTTGGCTGCTCTCGAAAATCGGTTGGTTTGCACTGCCGGAATTCCAATAGATCGAACTGTACATGCTAATCATGTTCGTGAGCGGAGCACCGGCGACAGCGGCTTTGAAGCGATCGGTTTGCGTAATCAAGAAAGCCGTCTGATAGCCACCCCATGAATGTCCATGCAAACCAACCCTTTCCGGATCGACGACACCTGTTTCGATGGCGGCATCGAGGCCGGCCAAAATGCAATCTTTGCTGGAGAGTCCGGGATCATTGATCTCGAAAACGATATCCGGATTGAACACCGCGTAGCCGTTGCTCGTGTAGATGGAGGCACTGAATCCTCCGGTTCTGGGTGAGTCGTAGCGATTGGCGTTTTGGGATAATTTCTCATACATGTACACGATTGTGGGATACTTCTTGCCTTCGATATAGTCTGCGGGCAGATACAACGCTCCCTGCAGCTTGATACCTTTTTCGTTCGTGTAGTCGACCAATTTTACACCGTCAGACCATTTGAAGTTCTCTTGGTGCTCATTCACAACGGTTAGTTGTTTCGGCTCTTTGAGTTCGGGACCTGCCATGTTGAAGTTGGTCGGGTGATCATGAGTCGAACGCGAGAACGAGTAAATTTCATGGTCCTTGAGTTTACTGAGTCCGCCGAAACTGGCGTCCTCCCAGATCAACATTTCGACTCCCTCGGTATCAGGCATGAGCCGAGCGAATCCTGCTTCTTTCGTCCATTCCCCGTAGGCCGTGATGTAAACGGGCTTGGACATGTCGACGCCTTCGACATCGCGATCGAACCGGTAGGGGCTGCGGTAGCGGATCTGGTCTTGTTTGCCATTGACGGTCAAGTTCTTCGATGGGCCGCCATCGATCGAGACTTTCCAGATGTCCCAGCCATCGGATAGCAAAACGTGCTCGCCTTCGGTTGTCCAGCCCAGCGGTCGGCGGGGAGGGTTGGTGACAAAGTGATCATCTTCGGTGTTGATGAACGACACCTTGGAATTCTCGGTGATGTTGGTGTGCGTTCCTTTGGCCATGTTGTAAACGTAAAAGTGTCCGTCGTCTTGCTTGTAGTACAGCAGGGAGATGCCGTTCGGGCTCACATCGAAAACATACCGGGCTTTTTCGAGGACAAGTTTTCGTTTTCCGGTTTTCAAATCGATGGTGTAAACATCTTGGAACCGGCGGCCATCGAGGTTGCCTTCTCGTTCGTACTTTTGGTTATCCGAACCGATCGCGAACTTGTACGGGCGATTGACCGAGACGCGAATGATTTCTTCATCAGCCAAGCGAATGGTTTTGGTGTTTTCGATTTGGTAAACGCATAAATCAGATTTGCTTTTGTCACGCGACTCTTGCTTTTGCTGCTGGGACTGCAGGCGTGGATCGTTCCAATGCCAGATGACCAGACCAGCCGTTTCGTCTTCGCCAGTTGAGGGAGCCGGTTTCTTGTCTTTGGCGTCTTCATCCGTCTTTTTCTTGTCGTCTGATTTGCTTTTGTCTTTCTTTTCCTGGAGTTCCTGAATCCCAAAAAAGATAAACGTGCGTTCGTCGTTCCAGTTAGGTGTACGGCCGGGGCTAATTGTCATGTCGTCTGGAATCGCCGGATCTTCTGTCGGATCAAGCGAAATTTTGGCTTGCTTGGCCCCGCCTATGTCAGAGAACGCCAAGAGGTGACGTCGATCGTTTTCGAATTTTTCATCCTTGTTGGCTTTGAGCAACGCCAGGGCATCGCCTTCGCGGGTCCAAGCCATGGAGCCGTAGGTGGATTTACTGCTGTCGAGAAGCTCGATTCTGAAATCGTTGACGTGAAATAGTTGAACGCCGTTTCCAGATTTTCCTTCGGCATCAATGATGATGGCAAGCAGGTCACCGAGCTTATTGAATGAGAAACTCTTGACGTTACCGATATTAATTTCATTGCCAGATTGCAAGTCATGGATCAAAAGATCGGTGCCGTCCCAGCCTTTGTCACCACTCGGTCGCCCCTTCGGTTTGACTTTGTTGATGGCGATGCATTTCGGGTTTTCACCCGAAAACGAAAAACGCTGGACGCTTTCAAATTCTGTTTTTTCACCGGTTTCCAAGTTTAACAAAACCGCTTTATTCTTAAGAGGTGTGCCGGATTTTTTAGCGGCCTTGGCGGCTTTGTCTTTGGGCGCTTCTAAGTAAGCGGCAAATTTTGAATCGTGAGAGAATTGAATTTGACCTGAACCTGGACCAACCTCGAACTCGTGGCGGTCGGATTGTTTCTTATCTTTTTTGATTTCTTCTGATTTGGATTTGGCGTCTTTAGAATCTGCTTCTTCTTTGTCGGCTTTTTCTGAATCCTCGGCCTGGGGTTTGTTGTCACCGTCGGTCTTGGCAATGATCAATGTCCCGTCGCCTTCGTTTGGCATCACGACTTGCCCTGCCCACTTGCCGTTGGGGGCCAGCGAGAACGAGCGGATGCTTTGCCAGTCGTCGGCGTCTGCAATTTTAAGGGCTCGTGGCGATGGGGTCTTCTTGTCCGAATCGCCTTTTTGTTGGGCGAAACTTGTTCCTGTAAAACAGCTGAGACAAATCGCCAGCGAGCAGGCCACGCTGATGATGAGGACACGATGATTCATTGATAGTTCCAGAATTCCGAGTGGGGGCTAAGTGTTCGCGAAAAGTGTTCGCTGAAAGAATTCGCATCCGATTTAACAATGTTAGTTGAAGATCGATTTTGAGGGTCTCGATTTATCGGGTGTATAAGAGCATTCTTTCCCATGGCTCGATTAGATCGGCATTTAGGGATGAATGCGACGCCTCAGAGAGGCAGCCGATTGGTGAACTGCCCAACGTAATAACCGGCTGAATCGGTGGGCCAGCGATGATGAGATGCCTGTGGGGTGGTTTGTTCGACATGGTGTCACGCAAGCCGGCGGGGTAAAATTAGAAACAACAGGTCTCTTTGAAACGCGTCTTTTATGTTTTAGTGGAATTTGCACGATGATGGATAACTTGATGATTCGACAACGCGGAGTTCTAAGCGTTGGGTTTGGATTTCCACGGGCATTGATTGGCTTATTCGTTTTGATGGGGGCTGCCGTAGTCGGATCGGCTGCGGTTGGTGATGAGCGTGGAGAGCCAAAACCGAATGTCATGCTGGTGATGCTTGATGATTCGGGTTGGACGGATTTTGGTTGCTATGGCAGCGATATTCAGACTCCCAATATTGATGGATTGGCCAAAGCGGGAATGCGGTTTACCGATTGCCATGCGGCCGCGCCCAACTGTTCTCCGTCGCGGGTCGGGATGTTAACGGGGCGGATGCCGACTCGCGTGGGCGTCTATAGTTATCTTCCGGCGAACCATCCAATGCATTTGCCTGACCAGGAAATCACAATTGCCGAGATCTTGAAGGCGGAAGGCTATGCCACGGGGCACTTCGGGAAATGGCACGTTTCAAATCTTGAATCGGATCAGCCGCAGCCAGTTGATCAAGGGTTTGAGCATTCATTGGGCACCGACAACAATGCGGAACCCTCTCATCACAATCCAACGAATTTCGTGCGGAATGGTAAAGCCGTCGGGGAGGTCAAAGGCTATTCATGCCAGATCGTTGTCGACGAAGCCAATCGCTGGCTCGATTCGGTGCCCGCGGACCAGCCGTTTTTTTCATGCGTTTGGTTTCACGAGCCGCACAACAAAATCGCTTCGCCGCCTGAACTGATCAAGAAGTACGAGAAACTTGATCCGAATTTAAGTCGAAAGCAAGCGACTTACTACGCCAATATCGAGAACGTAGATCTCGCGGTGGGGCGATTGTTGAAGAAACTCGATGACTTAGGCCGAGCGGACAACACGTTCGTATTTCTTACGAGTGACAACGGCGGATTGAATCCTTGGTCCAACCAAGGGCTCCGCGGCAAGAAGTCGTTTGTTTACGAAGGAGGCCAGCGAGAGCCAGGGATCCTGCGGTGGCCTGGAAAAGTTGCGGCTGGAACGACCTCGGATGTCTTGGTCAGCCATCTGGATTTGCTGCCCACGATTTGTCAGATCACGGGGGCCGCAACGCCTCTCGATCGTAAACTTGATGGGGTGAGTTGGGGGGCACTTTTGGCTGGCCAGCCGCTTGAACGAGAAACGCCATTGATGTGGTTTTTCTATCGTGTGGCTCCGGCTGCCGCGATGCGACAAGGCGACTGGGCGATCGTTGGCTATCTGGACGATCCGATCAAGAAGCATACGCATCCGCTGAGCAAGCCAGACATGCCGATGATCAAATCGGCTCAATTGAATCGATTTGAGTTGTACAATCTCAAGGCCGATCCCGAACAGAAGGTGGACTTGGCGCTTGAAGAACCTGAGCGTTTGAGTCGAATGCGGGGTGAGATGACTAAGTTGCATCGGGAGATCGTTGCTGAGGGGCGGGTGTGGGAGTTTTGAAGTTTCTCTCTTGGGCTGTGTTGAATCGGCCCGGCAGTTTGGGTTTTACACGAAGCGATCCGACGTTTAATGACCGGCTATTTAAGCGTGGTCAAGGCGATCTTGACGATATCCTTGAGGGCGGCTTTGCTGGTGGACGCTTTGTGCATGACGACCAAGCCGTGCACGGTGCTGTTTAAGAAGCGAGCCATGGCTCGGGTGTCTGCTTCGGGAGAAATTTCACCCGCGGTGACGGCGCGGTCTAGCGTGGTTTTCATGGCTTTTTCAACACGATTGATGGTGGATCGAATGAGCTTATGAACTTCGTCGTCATGAGGGGCCAGTTCTACGATGGAGTTGGTGACGAGGCAGCCGTGACACTCGCCACTGCTCATTGATTCCACTAGCTGAGTGAGGGCATTTTTGATGCTGCCTATCGGCGAGCCGGGGGCTTGAATGGCATCGATCAAATGTTGACCGTTGCCGTCGATGTAGTGCTTCGCTGCTTCGAGAAACAAGCGGTGTTTGTCGCCAAACGTATTGTAGAGACTTTGCCGACCGATCCCCATCGCCTCAAGCAAGTCCGCCAAGCTGGTTGCTTCGTAGCCTTTCTTCCAGAAAAGCTCCATCGACTTTTCCAAGGCTTCTTGTCGGTCAAATTTTGGTGGTCTTCCTTGGGGCATGCTGTGACTATGTTTTGAACGAACAAGTGGTCAAGATTGAATTTGAAAAGCGAGAGTTTTTGTCATGTGGAACGTTGTCATGTTGTCAGGTAAGGATAACATCACAGATATGCGGGATGCTCGTCAATTGGCAGAATCTTTCTGATGGCGTTGTTTGGCGGAGCGATTTTTCGGTTTTAATTGCCAGTGAGCCAGAAGCATCACCGTCGCGACGAAGAGTTCGGTCACTAGTGGCGTTGCCACAGCGACGTCCAAGCCATCCATCGCCAGCCCGTCGAAACGCCCGAATGCGACCGTCAGCATAATCGAAGCGACCGCCAGAAACCAAGTTGTGTTGGATCGCCAAAGGCCAATTGCGATCATGATCTCGCTGCCCAAAAGCAATCCGCCGATGTCGGCCCGCACTGTGTTCAGTCCATGAATGCCCACTGGGTCAACAGAGAAATTCTCGAGCATTCCCAGTGGGTTGAACATGGTCGCGAGTCCGACTGTCGCCAAGGTCAAGCTGACCAAGGCGACGATAACTTGGGTGGCGTTTTCAATTTTCTATGTGCCAGATGGTGCGTACTTTGGATAGTCCGTGTAGCCCTGTTCGTCATTGGAATACCAAGTGGACATGTCGGCTGATTCAGCCAGGGGCCAATCGTTGGCAAACCGATCGACGAGATCGGGGTTGCTGATGTAAGGGCGCCCGAATGCGATCAAGTCGGCGTCTTGGCTTTCGATCGCGGATTCAGCTGTCTCTGCAGTGTAACTGACATTACCCATCAGTGGTCCCTGGAAGTGATTCCGGAATTCCCGCAACGTCATGGGGTCGCCAAGTTCGTGGAATCCGAAACCGGTGCCATCCATCACGTGCAGATAAGCCAATCCGACTTGATCCAGCTGCTGGGCAACGTAGCTGAATTGCTCGCGATAGTCCGGCGAGCCCATGTCATTGAAGGCTCCGTTGGGAGCAAGCCGGACGGCCACTCGATTGGCTGGGAAGACGCCGGTTACGGCCTCAACGACTTCTCCTAAAATCCGATACCGGTTCTCGACGCTACCACCATATTGGTCGGTGCGATGGTTGGATTTCGATTGCAAGAACTGGTCAAGCAGGTATCCGTTGGCAGAGTGGATTTCTACGCCATCGAATCCGGCTGCTTTGGCGCGTTCGGCGGCCTGTCGGTAGTCTGCAATGACGCCGGCGATTTCTTCGATGGTGAGGGCGTGCGGGACTTCATGTTGCTTCTTTTCACCACCAGGCGTGCGAATTCCGTCGTCGCTCTTGATTGCGATTGCCGAAGCGGAAACTGGCAATTCTCCCCCGTGGAAATCGCTGTGAGACGCTCGTCCAGTATGCCAAAGCTGTGCAAATATGTGACCGTCTAGGGCATGAACCGCCGCCGTCGTTAGCTTCCAGCCCTCGACCATTTCATCGGTATAAAGTCCGGGCGATTGGTCCCAACCATTGCCCTGCGGCGAGATCGAAGTGGCCTCGGAGATGATCAAACCAGCGGACGCTCGTTGGCCGTAGTAGGTTGCCATTAATGCATTCGGGATTCTGTTCTCGCCGGATCGAGCTCGCGTCAGGGGGGCCATGGCGACACGATTGGCCAATGTCAAATCGTGCATTTGGAATGGCTCAAGTAGTTGCTTTGTCGCTGTTTTATCGTTCATTTCTGGTGTTCCATGTTTCCCAAGGTGAGCATTTGGCGATCGAAAAGACGCCAACAGGCCGAATGATTTCATTCGGCCTGCAGAAATGTATCGGTTGTGGACTGATTGGTCAATAAGTCATTTTAAGAAAGTTGAAATCTTTTTTCCGGGGGGGGCGGTGGCGGCAATTGGGCTGGCCCATTGAGGCACGTATCCACCGCATGGTAACCCGGCGTATGAGGGCTTTTTAATTTAATGCCCGGTTAAGCAGCAGTCGTGGAAAACCGAATACGTCAGCGAGGGAGAGCCTTGGTTGGTGGCTCATCTTAAATGGTGGTTCGTCCTGGCTGACGTGTTGGGTTTCCAATTTCATTTCGGGGAAATCCGGCATGTTGGGCTAACTGACCGCGGATTTCTTAGCCTAGATACTTCGCTAGCCGATCAGGTCTTTGATGACGTGGCCATGGACATCGGTCAAGCGGAAGTCACGGCCTTGATAGCGATAGGTTAGCTTGGTGTGGTCGATGCCCAGCAGGTGGAGGATGGTGGCGTTGAGGTCATGGATGTGCATGGTTCCGGGTGTCCAGCTTCCCTCTTTAGTTGGCTGGGGATTCAATGCTTCGCCGTTCTCGTCGGCGATGTTGTAACCGTAATCGTCCGTTTGGCCGTAAGTGATTCCGGCTTTTACCCCCCCGCCTGCCATCCAGACTGTGAAGCATCGTGGGTGGTGATCGCGGCCATAGGTCTTGTCGGTCATTCTGCCTTGGCAGTAGGCCGTTCGGCCGAACTCACCGCCCCAAACAACGAGTGTGTCTTCGAGCATCCCACGCTGCTTGAGGTCTTTGATCAACGCTGCGCTGGCTTGGTCAATATCTTTGCATTGTGACTCATGTTCATTGGGAAGGTTTCCGTGCGCATCCCAACCTCGATGGAAAATCTGAATATTACGAACACCGCGCTCGGCCAATCGTCTGGCGTTCAGGCAACAAGCGGCAAACGATCCGGGTGTTTTCGCATCTTCACCATACAGTTCAAATGTTTCTTTGGATTCGTTGGAGGTATCCATCAGTTCGGGAACTGAGGTTTGCATCCGATAGGCCATTTCGTGTTGTTTGATTCGAGCCAAGATTTCCGGATCGGCAAAGCGTTTGTGTTGATCGTGATTGAGTGCCGCTAATGTATCAAGCTGTTTTCGTCTGTCGTCGCGCGAGACGCCTTGGGGGTTGCTCAAATAGAGCACCGGGTCGCCTTGGCTCCGCATCAGCATGCCTTGGTGTTCTGAGGGCATGAATCCGGTGCCCCACAGGCGATTGAATAGGCTTTGCTCGGGATATTTGGTGTGGGCATGCATCACGATGTAGCCCGGGAGGTTTTCGTTCATGCTTCCCAGTCCGTAGCTGAGCCAGGCGCCCAGGCTCGGCCGGCCTGGAATTTGACTGCCGGTTTGGATGTACGTGATAGCGGGATCGTGGTTGATCGCTTCCGTGAACGTGCTTTTGATGACGCACAGGTCTTTGACAACGGATGCGGTATGCGGCAGCAACTCGCTTACATAAACGCCTCCATCGTGGTTGTCGTATTTATTGAATTTGTATTTGCTTGGGCAAACTGGCAGCCCGTTTTTTTGATTTGATGACATGCCCGTGACGCGTTGACCATCGCGAACTTCGGGAGGGAGTTGTTTGCCGGCCATCTCTTTCAATTTCGGCTTGTAGTCCCAGAGATCATGGTGGCTTGGTCCACCACTCATAAATAAATAGATCACGCGTTTGGCTTTGGCGGGATGATGAAGGCCGTTGGCGGGTTCCGCAGAAACGTTGTCATCGGCGGTCAGGCTGGAGCCAAATAAATTCGCCATGGCGGCAGTACCCAATCCGAGTGCCGTACGTCCGAACAGTTGTCGGCGAGTTGTAAGCAATTCGTATTCGCGAGTTGGATCGTTATTCATGTGGTTGTCTCAGGCTTAAAGTACGCTTTGGGGTGTGGCAGCAGGCCAATTCAGTTGTCTAGTTTTCAGTGATCGAGCAGGCTCGACAAAAGAGAACTAGATTGGCTACGCAATCAATACAGGAGGATTGCGACGTCGCTGGCCAGAACAGTCAGGGCGACCTGAGTCCAGGCCGCATGTTCGCTTTTCTCTAGATCCTTTTTTCGTTCCGCTTCTCCATAGCCAAGCAGCTTCTCAGCCGCAGCAGGATCGGCTTTGAAGCGTTCCTGCATCGAGCTAAGAAGTGTCTGGCAAGCAGAGCGTTCTGTGCTCGATGGTTTTCGGCAGGCCAGCAATTGGAATATTCGATCGAGACGCTCATCGTCTGTTTTTCGTTCTCGCAGCAGCCGTTCAGCAAACATCCGAGCCATCTCGACGCGTTGCGTTTCGTTGAGCATCGCTAATGACTGGAGCGCCGTGTTGGTCGGGACCCGCCGGACGCAGCTGGATTCTCGACTGGGTGCATCGAACAAAGTCATCATGGGATGAGGGCTGGTTCGTTTCCAGTAAACGTAAAGACTGCGGCGATAAAGACGAGGCCCGGTGTCGCGTTCGTACTTTTTGGTGTTGCTGCCGGGATGAGCCATTGCCAGCCACATGCCTGACGGCTGGTATGGCTTGACACCCTCTCCGCCCATCGTCGGGTCAAGCAATTGGCTGGCCCAGAGCCCTAGGTCTCGGAGGACTTCAGCGTCCAAGCGGTAGCTTGGTCCCCGGGCGAACAGTTTATTCTCTGGATCGTCGATCCCTTCTCGCCAAGCTGAGTTTTGCTGAAACGTTTCGCTGAGGACCATGCTACGGATCATCTGTTTGGAATTCCATCGGCTCTCCTGTAATTCGACGGCGAGCCAATCCAACAGTTCAGGGTGCGTTGATTGTTGGCCTTGCAAGCCAAAATCTTCAGGAGTCCTGACTAGGCCGATTCCAAACACTCGCTGCCAAATTTGGTTGACCGTGACGCGCGCGGTAAGTGGATGCTCGCGGGCGATCAGCCATTGGGCCAAGCCCAGCCGATTTTTCGGTGCGTCGTTGGGTAAGCCACCCATGACTTGGATCGTGCCAGGCTCCAGTGGGTCACCCACCGGCAAGTCGTATTCGCCGCGTTCGAGCAAATGAGTTGGTCGCGGTTTAGGTAATTCTGACGCAACCAGGGTTGTTGTGAAGTTCGCTTCGGCGTTCTGGGTGCCTTGGTAGATGACTTTGGCAAATACACGAGACTCCAGCTTTGAAAACGGCCCAGGGTCATTGGCCAGCATTGCGAGTCGTTCTTGCTCTGATCCTTCACTCCAGTGTTTGGATTGAGATTCGGATAGCGTGATGTCACGAATTTCCTGTTCCGCGTTCAGAATCAAGCGGGCCGTTGCGGATTCGAGGTCGCCCCACTCGGCCCAGCCAGCCTGATCGATGGGTGCTTTGACGTGAGATCCGTAAACGTATTTATTCCCATCCATTGGCGACTCAGCGGTATTATTAAAGAACGCCAGCAAGCGGTAGTACTCGGTGTGTGAAATAGGGTCGTACTTGTGAGTATGGCATCGGGCACAGGTCAGCGACAATCCGAGGAAGACGGTTCCGAAATTCTCCGTGCGATCGAAACTATTTTTGACTTGAAACTCGGCAGGAATCGCGCCCCCTTCAGCGGTGCTGGGATTGAGCCGAATGAATCCGGTGGCAACACGCTGTTCGAGCGTTGGGTTGGGCAAAAGGTCGCCCGCCAGTTGCCAAGTGATAAATTCGTCAAGGGGTAAATTGTCGTTGTAGGCTTTGACGACCCAATCGCGATACGGAAAAATACCGCGTCGGTTATCGAGGTGGAGCCCGTGGGTGTCACCGTATCGGACGGCATCAAGCCAATACCTGGCCTGATGTTCCCCAAATCGGGGGCTGGCCAGGAGTTCATCGACTAGGTTCGGATAGGCGTCTTGCCCCTCGTCAGCCAAAAAGCGATTCAGCAATTTGGTTTCGGGTGGCAAGCCGGTCAACACGAGTGAGACCCGTCGGGCGAGCGTCCCGCGTTCTGCAGGTTGGGCGAATTCGATGCCTTTTGAGTTGAGCTGTGTTTTGACAAAGTGATCGATGGCTGTGGAAGGTGTTTGTTTTTCCGCCCGATTTTGATCAAAGGGTTTTTTTGTCGGCGGAACAAACGCCCAGTGTTTGGTGTACTTACCGCCTTGCTTGATCCAGCGGTTAAGCAAATTCTTTTCTTCGTCCGTCAGGGAGTGCGTGAATTCCTCCGGCGGCATCGGATCGTCTTCCGATTGAATTCGATTTAAGAGTTCGCTGTCCAGAGGGTTTTGAGGATCGATGGCGAAGTGCCCGCCCAGGTCAACCGTTGCACCGGCGAACGAATCAAGTCGCACAAGATCTTTGTCGTATGCATCTGGACCGTGGCAAAGAAAGCACTTATTCGAAAGGATCGGGAGGATTTGCCGTGAAAAATCGACTAGTTCGTCCGGCTGATTCGCATTCGCTGATTGGGCGATGAGCGAACTGATCAGAATGACGAGCGAGGGAAAAACCGAATTCATTTTGTTTTGACTTCTGGAGGCTAGCCTGAAAAAAACACGCCTTCGATTATACACGGATAGTCGGAGGAATGTTTTCGGGTTGAGAAGTGCCATCGAAGTGCGACAGAAAGCCGGCTTTTTTGGATCAGCCACAGTTCACAGGGGCAGACTCGTCTGCTTAGTCGTTCGCCGCGTCGTGCTCGACGCTACCGACCTTGCAAGGCCGCTGATTTGATGTTCATCAGTTGAAACGCATTCCGCATGATCACTTGGTCGGCGACTGAAACGGTTGCTGAAAAATCAAAGACGTTGCTGAGTTGTTCATTCAACTTGACTTGGGTCGTCAGCGTATCGCCGGGGCGTGCAAAGCCCTTGTACCTCGCGTGTTTGACTTTGACTAATACGCCTAACGCATACTCATTGAAAAACGGATCCTCGGTGTCGAATTCTTTCATTGGGTTATGCTCGGCAGCGATCAGGACCCCCGCCGATTGGGTTGTGAGTTCTTGCATCATCGCTCCGGGGAAAATCGGGGCACCCGGAAAATGCCCTGCAATGAAGAATTCATCTCCGGATACTTTTTTCTCTGTGATGATCTCTCGTGGAGTTACCGAAACAATTTGTTCCACTAACAGGTAAGGCGAACGATGATGGAGATAAGACTCGACGCTTTTGAACTCGTGTTGATAAGTCTGCATGACTGGTTCCGTAGATGGGGCTTGCCTGGGCGTGGAGAATTATTCACGAATGCAATAGAGTTTCTTCACGCCACGAATCAACAGCGATTTTCCCGACATGGCTGGTGTTGACCAGAAGAGGTCGTTGTCGATCTGATTGGTGGCCACAATTTTCATTTCGGATCCGACTTGAAGAGCGACTGTTTTTCCGTTTTCGTCCATCAGGAAAACTTGGTCGCCAGCAGCCCAAGCCGAGGCTGCGGTTGAGCCCAGGGGCAAGCGACTCTTATAAACGACGGAACCGTCTTCCGCGGAGTAACATGTGATGATGCCGCGACTGGGGATGTAAACGTAGCCGCCTATGGAGACGGGAGACGACATGCCCGGACCCGCCTGCATTTTGGCCCAGTCCAGTCCTTCGAATTTTGCGTTGGCAGAGAACGCTTGTCGCCCTGTCATTCCTGAACTGACGGCAACCAAAGGCCCGTTGCTTCGGGGGCCGCTGTTGCCGAAATAGATTCGCTGTTCGTCGGAAGCAGGCGATGAGCTGAACGACATCCCAATCTCAGAGATCGTCCACAGTTCTTTGCCGGTTTGGGGATCGTACGAAGTGACAAATCCTGAGCCACAGGTCACCAGTTCCGAGCGGTTGGCGGTTTTCCAAAAGAGCGGAGTCGCCCACGACGTGCGTCCTGTTCTTTCCTGCCGCCAAACTTGTTCGCCTGATTTTGCGTCGAATGCGACTACGAATGAGCTCTCGTCGTTATCGCATTGTACGAAGACATTGCCGTCGCCGGTGGTGATCGAACTTCCTGTGCCAAAGCCGTTGCCCGTTGGGTAAGCCCCAATGTTTTTTTCCCAGAGCTGATTGCCTTTTAAGTCCAGGGCCGCGACCGTGCCGACGGCTGCGAAGTAAACAAAGATCCGCTCACCGTCTGAGGCGGGCGATTCCGTTGCGTATGAGTTTGAGCCGTGGATTGGATATTCAGGCTGTTTTTCAGTGATGGTCTTTTCCCAAAGTTGAGAACCATCCGATAGTTTTAAACAAACGACGTGAAATTTCACGGCAGCGGTTGGCTTTTTCGGTCGCATGTCTCGGACGCCTTCCGAGAAACTGACAGGAGGTTTGGCTCCGATCGCCGTTGTCAAAATAATGTGATCCTTGACCACGATGGGAGAGGAGAGGCCGCCTCCCGGCATGTCGACGGTCCAGGCGATGTTTTGAGACGTTCCCCAATTTCCGGGGTGCTCTAGTGTCGCCAAGACTCCATTGCCCTGCGGGCCACGAAACTGGGGCCAATCTTGAGCTTGGACCACGCCGCCGTGGAAATACGCGAGACTTGCCAGTAGCACGAAAATTGAACACTTGTTTCTCATGGCGGTCCGTTTTATGGGTTAGCAGCATATGAACAGAGCAAAAAAACTATAACTTGGTGTCTACCGTTAACATCGATGAGAAATAACGGCCAATGTCCCTAAATCGGGACAATCATGAGACTTGTGGGAAACGACGGGATCGGCTCGCAGCCAAATCCGGGAAATCAGTAATAGGAAGGAACGACACGATGGATGAAGATCAGCCAACTCGATCGAAGGCCTCGCTTGCGGTCGGACTAGCCGTATCCATTGCAGTTTGTGGTTTAGCGGGGGCGATCGGTGCGATTGCCACCGCAGATAGCGTCACTGGAGACTGGTTTGTCAAGCTTGCGAAGCCAGCTTGGAATCCACCGAACTGGATTTTTGGTCCGGTCTGGTCAATTCTTTATTTAATGATGGGCATCGCGGCTTGGTTGGTCTGGAAGCAAGCGGGACTGGCCAAAGCGAAATTTGCATTGGCGTGGTTTGGCTTTCATCTAATGCTTAATACTGCCTGGTCAATTCTCTTTTTTGGGATGGAGCAATCCGGTTGGGCCGCGATTGAGATTGTGGTTCTTTGGCTTTCGATTGCCATTTCGATGAGATTGTTTTTTCGCCACTCGAAATTGGCGGCAGGTTTGTTGATCCCTTATCTGATGTGGGTTTCGTTCGCGACCTGTTTGAATTTTGCAATTTGGTCACTCAATTGAAGGTCACTCAATGGAAGGGGTTACCAGAGGAGTCACAGCCTCGTCGGGATACCAATTTCCCTTTCGCGAAAACAACAATAGAAAATTGTCAGGCTCGACGCGAAAGGTATCAATGGTAACGAGCCAGTCTACCTAAAACTTTGTCGAAATCCCAAA
>JBLINZ010000049.1:0-20608 GCA_047639375.1 Mariniblastus sp.
TTAGTTCGGCGACAAGAGGTGCTGACAGGATTTACGGAATCGAAAACTTGAAAACATGGCTGGGGCGAGTGCTTGACGACCTTCCGTTCTGAGTCGTCGGGAGTGAAAAGACATTCGACTCACTTGCTTCAATAACATAGTTCGATCGGTTAGAGCCTGTTGATTGAATGCCCAGTCAAGCGGCAGGCATGTTAACCCGAATGCGTCTGCGAGGAAAAACCCTCGTTGGTGGCTCGCCTGCAAGGGGCAATTGCCCAAGCCTACAATCGCTCTGCGTTTGACACTATCGACTGCCGGCTAATCGTTAAACGATCTATCGTCTCGCTTTTTAAATCAACACGCCCTACGGCGTCGGGTTACTATTCTCGCCTTTGGCTCATTAAATCAACACGGCCGTTCGGCTACGGTCGAACGTGTCGGTCCCTCTGTTAAAGTGTGCGAAAAAGATTGGAAACCCCGGAGAATCTAGAACTCAAGGTAAAAAGAATCGAACGCATGGATCAGCGTCAGGAGACTCGCCTTCCATCTGTTGTGCCGCAATTGATCTGGCTGTTTCGATACGGGTCCACCAGACTATTTGCTTTTTGCCTGAGCAGCCTCTGCCATCAGCTTCAAGGCCCCTGTTTGTGCCTGGCGACTGTAGTCAATTGACTCCCCCAGGATGCGAGCCGATTCCTGAGCCGCATGGAAGCCTTGCGAGTTCTCGCTGCTGATATAGTCGAGACGCCACATGGCTTTTCGCTGCAACTTGAGCACGTTTTTCAGCTGTTCTTCCGAGAGCCCCGAGTCCTGGGCGGCGTTGATCGTGTCGAGCATTTCAGTCATCGCAACCGCGGCACGTTCCATCAGCTTTCGAGTCCGGCCCTGAATCGTCTCAACGCGGAATCGCAAATCGTCTTCCGGAACTTTGTGACAGGTCTGGCATGCGTTGTTAATGTTTTTGAGAGGGCTTTCAATATTGTGGCTGCTCAATTTCTGAGCTCCCTTGCGCTCAAACGGCATGTGGCAGTCGGCACAGCTAACTCCACTTTGGGCGTGAATACCCTGGCTCCATAATTCAAATTCCGGATGCTGGACTTTATAGATTTTAGCTCCTGTCTCCTTGTGGACGTAGTCGTAAAACTCTGAGCCATCCGGGAACGTTGTCTCTTCCCAAAACTGTTCCAGTTGCTCTGCTTTTAACCCGTTTCCCCAAGGGAATGTGAGCGTCATTTTGTTGGCACAATAATACTCAACATGGCATTGGGCACAGACAAATGTCCGCATTTCCTGCCGCGAGGCATTTAGGTTGGGATCGTACTTCGCCTTGCGACCACTACGCCGCCATTGCTCAATGCTTGGCAAGTGCGGCGTTGGTTCTTCGCTTTCTGCGAGTGCGGCAATCCCATTGACGAACCCCGGCCGCGTAACGCGGATCGCCATCGATTTGGGGTCATGACAATCAACGCAACTGACTGGATGAGCTTCTCCCACGCCGATGTGATTCGTCGGAACTTCCGCTTTGCCAAACCCGCCTTCTGGCGGCTGTGGAAAAGTCGGATCGTCTTCATCGCGGGTGCCGTCCGATGTTTTTAGTATTTCAGCGTAGACTTCTTCGTACTTTTTAGTGCTAACTAGTTCGAATCCCTTCATCACCGCTGGCCAGTTGAAATCACTTGCCAGAGCTTTATCATCCGAAGCTTCTCCCATCGCTTCTAGGCCAACTCGACGATACGTCGAAGCGATCGAGGCGTGGCAATGAAGACAGGCACCACTTTGTTGATGCTCGGTCACTCGCTGGGTCACGCCTTGGTCATACAGCATGTAGGCATGGCCGCGGGCTTCTCGATAGTCGAGGCTGAATGCGTAGCCAGCGTATAGACGTTTAAGCCACGGTTGTTGCTCGAGCTTGCTTTCAGGAAGCGCCGACGATCCGCCGTAAAACTTGTCGCCGGCGGTTTTTTTGTATCCGTCAAACTGATGTGGCCAGTTGACACCCCAAGGTTCAGGATCGCTCGTTAGTTCATTGACTTCTTGAAGTCTTACAAACGGCGTTTTTGCCTCATGTATGCGTTCTTGGATGTTGAAGGCAAGTTGGGCGATCAAGAAGCAGGCAACGCCTGAAACCAATGCGATAAGAAAAAAGCCAAGTGAACGTTTCATAAATCAATTCTCAGTTTGGATGGCCAACGTCTTGGTGGCATCGAATACAGGCCAGCGGTTCAATGTCTTGGGAGGTGACGCCAACGTCAATGGAATGCGTGAAATCGGCATGGCAATGGCGACAGTTGTCTTCAACGACTTTTCGGTTGTAGTCGTTGATCATGATTGGTTCGTGGAAGTCTTGCGTGGTGAACGCCAGCGAATGAAAGAAGCCATTTCGCCCTTTGCAGAACCACTTACCCACAAAATCATGAGGCGCATGGCAGTCATTGCATCGCGCGACATGGTGATGGGTGGACTTGTTCCAGGCGTCAAAATGGTCCTGCATGATGTGGCAGTTTGCGCACGTCTGGCTTTCCGACGAAAGATAAGAAGTGCCTTTTGCATAGTCGAAGGTGAACACGCCTCCGCCCAAAGCCATTCCGACCAAGATGCAGGCGACCACAGGAATCGTCACTCGGAAGAAACCGCGTTTTATCGCAGGGCTCTGCCCGCCATCTGGAGATTCTTGAGAGACTTTTTCGGTCGCTTCGTCGCCGGATTCTTGATCTTGTTTGCTTGAGTCGTCTGTCGCCATGGTCCGCGTCGTAAGTGGTTTCAATATCTTTGGGATAAATGTAGATGTGAGTATCTACATTTGCAATGGCAGCTAAATGTAAATTGCCGCAAGAGCTCTTCCGCGATTGAGATCAACTGCCTATCCCAAGTGCCTCGTCAGAGCTGGTTGGTTCAAATTCCAAGACGGACACCTCAAGGGTGGCTCGCTTTCAAGGGTTGTTCACTTCGACGCTTCGGGCTGCCATTCTTGTCTGTGCTCCTCGGCAAAGGGGCCTGGTAAATTGATTACAGGCTCCAAGGTCGCCAACGAATCGTGAACCAGCTCTTAAAGAACACTATCAACCCGACTACAATTGAAGTCGTCCTCTTGGTGTTTTATGAAAGCGTTGAATCCTTGTTTATCTCGAATACAAAACTTACGTGTCTCACGAATCTCACGTTGTTGTTCTTCTTGATCATCGGCGTTTTATGGCCTGTCTCAGCTTTCGCCGCTGAAGACCGTCTGCCGAATATTGTCTACATCATGTCGGACGAACTGGCTTATTACGAGCTTTCGCATATGGGCAATGAACGGCTGCATACGCCGAACATCGACCACATGGCTCGTGAAGGCATTCGCTTCACGCAGGCTCTTGCCGCGGCTCCCGTTTGCGGACCGCTTCGTTGCTGCATGATGACCGGCAAACACATGGGACATGCTTCCATGCGAACCAATGGCGGCGGCACACCGATTCGAGCCGAGGAGCCAACGATTGCTTCGATGCTCAAACAGAAGAATTACGTCACGGGTGGGTTTGGAAAATGGGGTATCGGGGGACGTGGCTCAACGGGTGTCCCCGAGAAACACGGATTCGATGTTTTTTATGGCTACTACGATCAGGTCCACGCCCACTCGTTTTACCCACCTCATCTAATTCGAAATAGCGAAGAGGTTAAGCTCGCTGGAAACATTGGCGGACGAAGTGGCGAGACGTATTCGCACTACGAGATCATGAAGGAGGGCTTGCAGTTTATCCGAGACAACCAAGCCAAGCCATTCCTGTGCTATTTTCCGCTCACGCCTCCCCATGGAATGTACGATATTCCCGCCGATGATCCTGCGTTCAAGCTTTATGAAAACGATGACTGGATGAAAGATCCCAACGTTCCCCAAGACGCCAAAAACTATGCGGCGATGGTTTCCATGCTCGACAACGATCTCAAGCGAGTCCTTGACTTGCTGAAAGAATTGTCACTTGAAGAAAATACGATCGTATTCTTCACTGGTGACAACGGCGGACAGGATCGGTTTTCCAGCAAGCTTTACCCGCGCGGATTCTTTGGTCCGAATGTCAATCCAAAAACGGGAGTTGAATTCCGAGGCGGCAAGAGCAGTCTCTTCGAAGGCGGCTTGCGAATTCCGTTCATCGTCCGCTGGCCTGGACGAATCGAGGCCGGGCAAGTCAACGATTTATTGTTTTCCCAAGTCGACGTGATGCCGACGCTCGCCGAATTGACCGGGACGAAGACGCCTGGCGATATCGACGGCCTCTCCATTCTGCCAACCTTGTTGGGCGAGGATGCCGCGGGACAGAAACAGCTCCAGCACGAGTTTCTTTATTGGGAGTATCAAAAACAGACCGCCGTAAGGATGAAGCAATGGAAAGCGATACGTACTAATAGTAATCGAGCTTGGGAACTCTTCGATCTCAGCACGGATATTAGCGAGGCCAAAAACATTGCGGCCGACCATCCTGAAGTCCTTGCGAAAATGAAACGATTCGCTGAGCAATCCCATATTCCAGGAAAACCCGGAACGTTTTTGCAGATGGAGTTGCAACGCAAGGACGTCGGGGCCAAGTGGGGAGCCGCTCCTCGGCCACCCGCCAAAAAACGAAAGAAACTCTCGACGAAAAAAAAGCCTTTGTCATAAAATCTGACTAGGCATTTTCTTTCAATGCTCTTTGGTAGGCGAGTACTGATAGGGCAAAGTCTCCCAAGGCATGACCTCGAAATATAAATGCATTTCGATCGCTATTTTGGTTTCGTCCAGAAAATTTCCCCAGTACTAATCCAGATAAATCGCCGGTAACAAACTCTGTGGGTATTAATTTATTGGAGAGTGCTGCTTCCTGTTCCAAATCGTCAATCGCGATCTGATCGAGTTCCGAGAAACTCTCGTTTTCCCAAGGTCCAGCCAAATCTGTAATTGCAGAGAAGGAGCCAGGCTTAAGCCACTTGGCGCTCAGAAAGGGAGCTAAACTCGCAGAATAGGTAACAGAGCTGATGATGAGATCTGCACCAGTGACTGCTTCCTTCCCCGAACCACAAACTACGGGAGAGATAGACAGGCTAGTCGCTTCTTTGCAAAGACTATCAATATTGGATTGTCCCCGGCCGAACAGTCGCGCTTCTTTGAGTGGGAAAAGATCTGCAAATGCTCGCAAATGCCTTTTGGCTTGAAGCCCGCATCCGATAAATGCGATGACCGAAGAGTCTTTTCTTGCCATGTGTTTAGCAGCGGTGGCACTTAAGGCTGCTGTGCGGACGGCTGTGATCCAGTTTCCATCAAGAATAGCGACGGGAAGCCCGCTACTACTATCAAGCAGGGTCACAAGTCCATTTATTTGCGGGAGGCCACGCTCTGGGTTTCGTGGATTTAGCACAAGTGTTTTGACGGCAACGAAAGGTGGGTCGTCAGCAGCAGCCAATGTCGCCATGATGTATCTTCCATCATCTGGCAAAATTGTGGCTTTCGGGGCACTCCATGCAGTTTGATTTTCAATCCTTGAAATTAACGATTCGATGCTATCGATAATCTCACTTGTGGTAATTCCTAAACCAGAAAGCTGGTCTTCAGATAAATATGGAATTGGATTGTTTATGGTCATGTTACTCTTTTGATTTAAATTCAAATCAATTGTGGGAACCATCTGAAGTTCTAACGTTCCGATGGTGTTTCCGTCCCTCTTTGGTAATCAAAGCATTTTGGGATTCCCAGTCAAGTCGGTCGTCCGTCAAAGTGGATCTAGCAGCTCAATTAAACTGAGTGCCATGTCCCAGCGTGAATTGGGCATGAGTCCCTTAGCAATTCTGGAAGTTTCATCACCCCGATTGCTAACCTCGTTATTCGCCTGAAGTGATTCCTTTCAGCCAGCCGATTAGCAAGCCATGCTCAATCAAGCTTCGTTTTTCCCGAAAGTACGTCAGCCCACAAAATTGGCTTGGTTTTAATGAGTTGCTTTTTCTCGCCGGGAATGTATCCCTTCAGCTCGATAATCGTGTCGGCATACTCCGGTCGACGAGCGAGGTTATCCCATTCTTCCGGGTCACTTTTTAAGTCGTACAATTCTGCTTCAAGATCGTTGTAATAGATAAAGTGCCAGTCTTCTTTTCTGACCGAAAAATATTCGGAGCCTTGCATCGAGATGATGGGGTGATTCCAGTCTTTGTTTGTGGGGTCGATCAATAGCGGCGTCAAGCTCTGCCCTGTCAGCCCCTCTTTTTCGGGCAGGCCACACAATTCGACCAGCGTCGGATAGATATCGACCAGCGAAACATTGCGATAAGAAACTGAACCGCGATTCTTGGTTGCTTGATTGTCAAGCAAACCCTCGGGAACCTTGATCATCAAGACGCTGTTGATCAGGTTCTCCCAGAGTGCATGCTTTTGCCAGTGCTGTTTTTCGCCCAATTGCCAACCGTGATCGGAGTAGACGATTACGATCGTATTGTCGGAATATTCACTTGCAGCCAACGCATCGAGCACCATCCCCGTCAGCTCGTCCGCGTAGTTGATCGACGCAAGATAGCCTTGCACCGCTTTCTCCCATTCTCCCGCCTTCAATACATTCTCGTGGTATTGGCTTCTAGCCAGTTTTCGCCCAGCCTTTGGGATGTCATCCCAGTCGGCTTTCAATGTTTTGGGCAGTTGAATGCTCTCGAGCGGGAACTTGTCGAAATACTTTTGAGGCACGTAAAAAGGAAGGTGTGGACGGTAGATTCCACAACCCAAGAAAAACGGCTTGTCATGCTTTTTGCCTAATTGCTCAACAATCCATTTAGCAGAAGCATAATCGCCAGTTTCTTCCGTGTTGTGTGGAAGAGGGGCCCAGTCGAAGGCGATGTACATGTCATCGAAAGTTGGCATGTTTAGCGTGAGGCCTTGGGGGTTGTCCTCGCGCAGCTCGTTATCCTGCTTTCGAAATATTGTTTGCCCGGTTTTAGAATCAATGTCAGGAAGGTAATAGTATGGGAAGTGTTGGATGAGAGACGGGTAGTAGTCATCCCAGGATCGGGGGTCTGGCATGTTGTTATGATAGATCTTGCCTGCCCCGCCCGCCCAATAGCCGGCTTGCTTGAAGTGTTCAGGAAGCATGATTTCGTCGGGAAGGATGTGCCGCCAGATTTGGGGGTTGGTGTACACGCCGGTTTTATAGGGAGCCTTCCCGGTCATCAACGCCGTCCTGGATGGGTTGCAGGAGGGGGAAGCACAATATGCATTGTGGAATGAAACCGCTTCTTTGGCGAACGACGATAAGTTGGGCGTGATCGTCTGAGGATGGCCTGCCATCGGCTCAATCCAGTCATTGAGATCGTCCAGCGAGATCATCAACACGTTCGGTTTAGATTTTTCCTGAGCGTGTGAGGTCGCCCCATTGGCAACGCACAAGATGCCCATCGAGACAACGACGAGAGAATTAAGTTTTAGGTTGCTTTGAAGGTATCTGTTCACAGCTATGATGCTCTTGAGTGATCGCGTTGAGGCTTGCTTGTTTTTGACCTAACAGTCGTTTGGCTCGCCTAGTATAGGGTAAACCTGCCAAGTGACCTCTTGGGTCCCTTGTTAAATTCTGGCTTTCCAGCACGCAAGATGAACGCAAACCGTCGTCCCAGTATTTGGATCGTATATAAAGAACGTTTCGACTTAACGCGGACTCCGATTGATGTCATCAAACGAATCAACTCAAGAGGATGATGATCAACCAGCGGAACCTGTGGACTGGGATCAGACGACCCAAGCCCGTCCCGCGACGCCCCGATCGCCTTCGCTTTTTGACCAGACGACCGGCGATGGCGGAGCGTTTTAGTTAGCGACGTCGGCGTGAAGTTGTATCAAATGCTCGCTGGTCACACTCCGTTCAAGTCAACCGAGGCAATCGAATTTGCGGAGATGCACCGCGTCGAGCGGCCAAGACCATTGACACTCATCCGAGCAGGGATCCGCGAAGCGATCTGCAGTATTGTGATGAAAGCGTTGGAGAAGGAGCCGGCGCTACGTTACCAAAATGATTCTGAGATGTTAGTGGATGTCGGGGGGGGATGAACGACCAGCCTTCGGCTCATGGTCGCAAAAGTTGCGGACGGTCTGGAATCTCCCTCGCTAGAAGAACTCAAAGAAGAGTTGCTGGCGCTGTCTATTCCTTTGAACAGTTAAATTTTGTAGTTGGAGTTGGCTTTAATACCGCTCAGGCCCCGTCCTGTGACAGCCCATTCGAGAAAAAGGCAGAAACCTGCTGGAACGCTGGAAAACTGCGGTTAAACGAGATCTAATTACCCAAATGCCGCCGATCCAACAGGACGAGGTTGTGACTTTTTTGAACTCTCCGAGCCAAAGGCGAGAATGGTAGCCAGATGATTAGGGGCGTGTTGATTTAAGATGCGAAACCCTAGATCGTTTAACGATTTGCTGGCAAAACGATTTGCTGGCAAGTATCGGTGACTGACGCGGGGTGCTTGCAGGCGAGGGTGAATAACCAATCGGGGCAAGTAACCAAGAAGGCCTCTTCTTCGCTTACGCGTCAGGTTTCCAAGAAAGTCGCAGAGTCGTCGCAATCTGTTCAACGGTCAGATCTAGGTTAAGCTGTTCCGTCTCTTCGAATCCAATTTTCACCCAACCAGTTCTCATGAAAACTCTTCTCGCTGTCGTCGCTTGTTTCTTGGCAATCACGTTTTCGACCGATAGCTGTGGGCAACAAGTCCAGCCAGCGACCGAGTCATTGTCGATAGAGTCGATTTTTGGATCCGGTCGATTTGAAACGGAGTCGTTCTCGCTCAACTGGGAATTGGAAGGTTCAAACTTCGTTCGCAATAAACCCTCGCCTACGATTGCCGATGCCACCGATTTGGTAGCGGTCAACGCCAAGACCCAGCAGGAAACGATTTTGATTCCGGCCAGCCGATTGGTTCCTCAGGGCAAGACCAAGCCGCTTACCATTGCGAATCACCAGTGGTCGGCCGACCGAAATCTGGCTTTGATATTTACCAACACCCGCAAAGTCTGGCGGCACCATTCTCGGGGCGACTATTGGTTGATGAATCGTGATGCCAATACGCTGCGACAAATCGGATTGGATCGACCGGCCACTTCTCTAATGTTTGCGAAACTTTCTCCCAATGGCCAAAGCGTCGCCTACGTCTCAGAGGGTGAGGTTTACGTTGAGAATGTGGAGTCGGGTGGAGTCACCAAGATCACGGAGAAACGAACGCCGGAAATTGTTAATGGGACCTCCGACTGGGTCTACGAAGAGGAATTTGACCTCAAGGACTGCTTTCGCTGGAGCCCCGACAGCCAGAAAATTGCTTTCTGGGAATTCGACACGTCTGAGGTCGGTGAATTTACGATGATCAACAACACCGATTCCCTGTACCCGACGGTCAAGAAGTTCAAGCACACGAAACCTGGGCAAAAAAACTCCGCGGTGAGTCTGAATGTGGTCCAGCTGAGTTCAGGGGCGACAACATGGCTCCACGTTCCCGGTGACCCACGCAATAATTATCTTCCGCGGGCAAGATGGACAGGCGATTCTCAGCTGATGCTGCAACAGCTCAATCGTGACCAAAACCAAAACTCCGTCTGGCTGGCTGATGCCAATACCGGTGACACGAAACTCCTGTTTCAAGACTCCGATGACGCTTGGGTCGAGACCTGTGACTATGAAATTGACGTTGATGGCGGCAAGCGATTCATTTGGATCAGCGAACGAGACGGCTGGCGTCATGTGTTCCTGGTCGATTCAAGTACTGGCGAGATGAAACTGGTCACCCGGTGCGAGTTCGACGCTTTTGAGTTTTTGCGTGCAACAAAAGAGTTTGTTTACTTCATTGCCTCTCCCGAAAAACCAACGGATCGGTATCTCTACCGGACGCCGTTGACGGGGGGGGAAGCGACGCGGGTCACACCGACGGACTGCGCGGGTTGGAACTCGTACGATATTTCCCCGGACGGCACCGTGGCCTTGCATACGTATTCGAAATTCGGACAACTACCAGTGGCCGATTTGATCGAGTTACCTTCCCATAAAATCATTCGTCGTGTGATCTCCAATCAACCTGCAACTCAAGCGTTGGGTGAACTTGTCCAGGTCGAATCCGAGTTCTTACGAGTTGACGTTGGCGAAGACACGACGCTGGACGCTTGGATTATGAAGCCTGCGAATTTCGATGCTTCGAAAAAGTATCCGCTGATTGTGCACGTCTATGGTGAACCTTGGGGAACGACGGTGACGAACAAATGGGGTGGCGACAATTACCTCTGGCATCGGTTGCTGGCCGAGCGTGGATACGCGGTTTGCAGTATTGATAATCGTGGGACCAATGTCCCGCGCGGACGAGAATTTCGTAAAACAGTTTATGGTCGGGTCGGGATTCTCCCCACACGCGACCAAGCCGTTGGTGTTCGGGCCATGCTCGATCGCTATGATTGGCTCGATGCCGGTCGCGTGGGAGTTTGGGGCTGGAGCGGCGGCGGCTCAATGACGCTCAACGCCATGTTCAAGCATCCCGACCTTTACCATACCGGTGTTTCGGTCGCCCCTGTCCCCGACATGAGGTACTACGATTCGATTTATCAAGAACGCTACATGGGCACCCCCGCCAAAAACCCCGAGGGCTATCGCAACGGTTCGCCGATCCACTTCGCCAAAAACCTGAAGGGGAACTTGATGGTAATCCATGGGACCGGTGATGATAATTGCCACTACCAGACGATCGAGTTGTTGATCAATGAGCTGGTCGCCCAGGATAAGCAGTTTTCCCTCATGGCCTATCCGAATCGTTCCCACTCAATCAACGAAGGTCCCAACACGTCTGTGCATTTGCGAAAACTAATGACAAATTACTTTCTCAATCACCTCCCCGCCGGCGGAAAGTGAAAACCTCACGTTGGATTGGCGGTCATCAATCACTGCTAAGCTGCGTGACGTTATTTTTTTGATGCGTTTGCTACGGCGAACGTCTCATCAAGGAACGTGATCGCTCGGGAGAGATGCTCGTCTTGGAAGAATTGCTTGCCGCCATGGCCGGCGGTTTCCAGGACGACTAGTTTGGCGCCCAGCCCTTCCGAATCGTAGCGCTGGATAATGTGCTGGCTTTGGTCCAACAGGACTGTCTTGTCGATCTTGCCATGGAACACCAGCAAAGGTGGGTCATCGGCCGAAACGTAGTAGGCGGGGCTGGCAAACTGTTCGGTTTTCAAATCCAAATGATTGCCGGCCACGCCACCGAGCATGGCGAAGCTGCCGGACTTATTGGTGTAGGCTCGCTCCGGTTGCGTCTTGCCGCGCAAGACAAAATCCGAGGGACCGAAATAGTCAATAACGGCCTGCACGCGTGACGATTGATTTAGGTTGTCACCCACGGCGCCTTCTAATTCGGCTACGTCGCCCGATGTCCCCAACAACAGCGCCAAATGCCCGCCTGCGGAACTTCCCGCAACCGCAATGGACTGCGAGTCGTAGCCAAATCGCTCGGCATTGGCACGCAGCCAACGAATGGCGGCTTTGCAATCGTGGATCTGGGCGGGGAAAATCGCTTTGTCCGAAAATCGGTAACTGATGCTGGCGAGGGCGTACCCCTGTTGCGTGATCTTCAAGATCGGCGGTTTGTTCTTTGACCCAGCACGCCAACCCCCACCATGAATCCACACGACTAGCGGCGGCTGTTTTGATTGGTCGTCCTTCGTTGGCAAATACAAATCCAACTTCAACACTTGGGCATCAACGTTGGCATAAACGAGATTGCGATGGACCTTAACCGATGGCGGATCGTCGCCGCTGGCTTGGTTGAGGCTGCCAAGCAGCCAGGCAATCAAAACGGCCAACTTCAATCCAATCGAGAATGGACGCATTCGTTTCCTCTTTGTGATGGGTGCCGCTGAGCCGTTGCCAGTTTTGGGAAAACAGATGAATTTAACAAGGTCGTGAAGCAGTGTTTACGAACCGGCATCAAGATTCTCGCCATCTGGGTTGTCTTCTTGTTTGGCTTTTGCCTGATTGGCGATCTGTTTTTTAACGATCAAGAGTTGTTCGTTCGCGATTTTGACGACATTCTGATATTCTTCTTTGCCAGATAATTCGTAGACAATTCGCGCCAGTAATTCATGGGCGGCCAACCGTTGGCCTGAGGTCGAAGCTTTTTTGGCCTTGGCGATCAAATCTGTGAGCTCGCCCAGGGTTTGGGGAAGCCGTTCCTTGGCTGTGAGCGCTTCGAGCCGGGCCTTTGATTCGGCATGGATGTGCCGGTCCGTCCCGTCGGGATCCACGGATTGAACCAGGGTCATGAAGACACTCAGGGCGTCGTCATAGCGTTCGTCTTGTTGAAATCGAACGGCCTTACCGAACGATTGAATGTCTTCATTTTGAAACCCATTTCTGATTCCCGCCTCAGCGTTCATAACCAGCGCTTTGCGACGAGACTCGTAGTACAACTCTTCAGCTTCTTCGGCGAACTCCCCATTACCATTCATGATTGGCTGCAGTTTCGAACGGCCTTTGCTCCACTGCGAGGAATCAACCGCATGAACCTCGGCTCGTGCTTGTTCCATCATTTTGGAGTCGCTGACTGGGGTGAGTTTGTACACGGTCGTGGCTACGATCAGCACCAGAACAAGAATCTGAAACCAGATCTGTTGGAAGAACGGCGTGTCTGAACTGCGATTTTTTTTCTTTTTCTTGATCCCCAACAATCGCCGGGCCTCCGATTTGTCCTGTCCCGCGTTTAGCGCGTTGAACCCACCCACCATTTGCGACGCCGCCGATTTCTGAGTGGCATCGATATTCTTGATCTCTTCAAAGACCAGCGAAATTGCTCGGGCTGAGTGCGGGCGCTTTTTGGGATTGGGAGAAAGCATTTGGGAGACGATTTTGTCTAGCCAGATCGGACAATTCATCATTTGTTCTGCCACCGAAGGTACCGGGGAGTTCATCTTCATTTGCGTCATCCGCCCCATCGTGTCGGGCGGGTAAGGCAGTTTTCCAGTCAGCATTTCGTAAAGGATCACGCCGAGGGAATAGAAGTCTGATTTTTGTGTGGCGCCTTCTTTGAACTGTTCTGGGGCCATGTAGGCCGCGATGTCCAGCTCTCGTCGACGCGTCGAATCCCAGCGACGTCGTTTGGATCGGTTGAGTCGCAGGTCGGCGACTTTAATACGGTGATCTTCGGTAACGAGGATTTTTTCTGGCGTCAATTTTGAGTGAATCAGATCTTGAGCGTGCAAATAACGCAAGAGCTCAGCGATCTGGCGGCCATACTCGACGACCAAATCGGGTGTAAGCTTACCTCGTCGTGAGAGAATAGACGACAGCGATTCGCCTTTGATTAACTCATTGGCGAAAAACACTTTCTCTTCATGAACCCCCGCCCCGTAAACTTTAACCAAGTTCGGGTGCTGAAGCTTCTGAAGCTCTTTGACCTCGCGTTCGATCTTTTCGAGAGCTTTCGGCCAATCGATCGATGGTGGAATCTTGATGAACTTAAGAGCGACGTCGCGATTCTGCTCGGTCTGTCGGGCGTGATAAACGTTTTGCCGACGGCTACCAAGTTTCTTGACGATCAGGAATGGGCCCACACGTGTGTTTTCCACCAGATTGTCCTGAAGGGGAGGAGGGAGTAGATGACTGAGTGAACCTAAATGTTGGCGGCACTCAACGTCTTTCGACTTCTATCTTAAGCCGGATTGACCGACTTATAAAACAAGAATCGGTCTTTTTAGACTGGAAACGCCGCGAAAAACGTATTCTTTGGTAAACATTGTCGCTTAAACATCAGGCCTCTCGAAATCTGAAAGTCCCCTGCTCTATCCCGTCGAATATTACCCTGTCGGATACTGACGGAGATATTCGTAGACTGCCATCGTGGTTGCCGTCACCACGTTGTAACTATACGGCAAACCATAAACGGGGATCTCGATCAAGTCATCCATCAACGCCAGCTCTTCATCGGTCATGCCGTGACGCTCATGGCCAATCACCAGTGCGGTGCGACGTGGATACTGATATTCGTAAATCAAGTGTGAGCGGTCGGTCTGCTCGAGCCCTACCAGCCGATAGTTTTCTTGCCGGAGTTTTTTGAGCACCGGAACAAGTGACCGACGCCGTTCAATCTTGACGTGCTCACAACCATCCCGGGCAATCGTCGGATCGATCTTGCCTGAGCCGCAGGCGATCACCTTTTCGACTGCGGCGCAACCAGCCAGCCGAACAATTCGTGACAAGTTGACGCTGCTCTTGAACGGCGGGCACGCCAGCACCAATTCACGTGGTTGAGTGAGGGGCGAAAATGGCTTGTGCCTCAGGTGTTCCGGTTGTTCATTGGGCATAGATGTTATTCCACCGTGAACTCGGTCAGGGAAGGCGTTTCGTCGCGATTGCCAGCGAAATCATAAGCCGTTGCACTAGCGCGATATTTCCCCACGGGGATCTCAAGTGTCACATGCCAGCGGTCCCGGGTGACGCGTTTGAAAAATGTCGTTTTTGCATCGGTCCATTGAAGGCCGTCCCAATACTGATTCGTTTCAACCCGCTCGAGCATCAGCTCGATCCCTCGCATTCGGTCGTTGTCGGAGCAGGTCCCAAAAAGTGTGATGGGAGAGGCAACGGTTGTCCCCGCTGAAGGTAGCTTCAGGAGCGCCTCGGGTTCAATCGCGTCAACCTTCAGTTCCATCGTTTGGGCAACCGAGCGACCGCCTGCGTCATCAATCGCCGTCGCCGATACTGTGATTTGGCCTTCGTGCTCAATCGAAGATAAATCGACTTGGATCGCCCAATCGGTAATCAACCCGCCCACGAACGCGAGCTTGGCCTGGGTCGTGGATTTCTCCGGAGCCCATTGACTGCCATTCCAGTAGCGCTCTGTTGCGGGGTCGAAAATCAAAAGTTCAACTTGGGTGACGGCTTGATCGTCTTCTGCCAAGCCCTCGATGATTGTGTTTTTCGAAATCAAATCAGGGCAAGCGAATGTGACGAGTGGCTGGTCGACGCCTTGTTTGAGTTGATGCAGCTGGTGGGACAACGCGTCCTGTTGGGGCGTTGAAAGTGAACTGAATTCGTTCTGCAGTTGATATGGATCTTGGTTGAGGTCGTAGTATTCTCGATCGCCGGTCGACCACTCCGTGTAAATCTGATTCGGTTTTCGGAGCGAGGCGTAGCTCGCCGGAATCAAATTTCCGGCTTGGCTTTTTTCTTCCCAGTTTTGAATCAGCAACTCGTTTCGGAAATCGCCAAGACTCGTAGCGCTGGGGTCGGACAACAATGGCAACCAAGATTTTCCGTCCAGCGCGACTGGAGCGGAGCCACCGGCGAGTTCCAGAAACGTTGGCACAAGATCGATTTGGGCGAGTAAATGAGAAGATTCGCCATGGTGCACCCCAGGGCCTGCGACGTACATCGGAACCAAAGTGTTACGGTGATAGGGCATCTTTTTCGCGATCATCCGATTATGACCAAGCTGGTATCCATGGTCTGAGGTCAGAAAGATGTAGGTGTTGTCTGCCACGCCGGCTTCGCGAACCGCTTGCCGAATCCGCCCCAGCATATCGTCCACCGACTTCATCGAGACCACGCGTTTGCGATGCTCTTCGTGTAAGGATTCCATCACGTCATGGGCATGCATTGGGATTTGGAGGTGAGCCGGTTTGTCGGAAACATCAGGCTCGTTAAGGTCTGGCGTGGGGCGAATTCGAATTGCTTTGCCCGGCGATCTCCCTAGTTGCTCATACTCTTTTTGTAGCATCGCCGTTTTGCCCGCCGGTTTATGGGGAGCCAAGGGGGCCACGTAGAGGAAGAACGGCTGAGCTGGATCCGAGGCATTTGGCTGAGCATTCATCTTTGCATGTCGCTGGATCATACCCACCGCCTCGTCGGCTTCGACCACCGTTCGGTATTCGTTTTTACCCGTCAGCCGCCGCCGCTGATCCACTGGCAAGCGAGAGGAATAACTCGACGTCGCGTAGTAGTTGCCACCAAATGAAATATGCAGATCATTCCAGCCGGGAATTCCCACGGGATTTACTCGGCCGTGCAAGTATTTTCCAATCATCATCGTGCGATAGCCGGCTCGCTGCATCCAGACACCGAGATGCTCTTGCTCATAGCCAAGTTCCCGAAACACTGAATAGGCGCCCGTGAATCCATTGTTCAGCGGGCCATCCGCGACATTCGTTTTCACGCCCGTACGATGGGCGTACTGTCCGCGCAAGAGGCAAGTTCGCGAAGGGCCACACAGAGGGGTTACGACATGACAATTGGAAAGCTTTAATCCTTCCGAGGCCAACTGCTGGATGCTGGGTAAGAACTCATCCAGAATGTCGTCGGCAAACAGGTCGACATCGGCATCGTCGAGATTGATCAGAATAAGATTGGGACGCGGCTTCGCGGCGGCCTTCGTCGCCAGCGGATCGATTTGAAGATCAGAAACTCGATCGGCTCGTCGACTGGAAAGCTCTTCCCCGGAAGATGACGCCGACTGGGCAGGCGTCGTGGCGGTCGCTTTGTCAAAGGGAGTCGACAAAATGGTCAAGGCGACGAGGAGGGAGATAACTTGTCTGGAAATCCGTGGCATCACTCGCCTTTCAAACCAATCAAAACCAAGTCATCGCTTGACTCGGTTGGGCCCCGAGCGTTGCCCGGCGGATTGCAGCTCATCCGAGCAATTCGGAATTTGGTAAAAACGTACCCGGCGAGTCATTTCGCGCGGGCACCGAATGCTGGGCGACAAATAATCACTAAAACGGAATGTCGTTTTCGTCATAGGATTCAGAGAACGCGTCGTTAGCAGAACCTGGGTCGGCCGAAGCGGTTTCGCCACCGGTCAGGACTTTGAAGCTCAAAGCCTCGGCACTGAGGAAGTATTTGACCTCGCTGCTGGGGTCTTTTTGCCATTTGCGGCCGGACAGCTTGTAGCTGATTTCAACTTCGTCCCCGACATTCATGTCATCGGCAGTGGCACAACTATCGCGCACAAATTCGATCGGGATATGACTCGAAAATCGACCATCATTTTGCTCAAGGACGACCAGTCGTTTCTGAAAACCCTTTTGTCCGTAGGTTTTCGTTTCTTCGACGACATGGACCACGCCACGAATTTTTGCTTCACTCATCTTATTTGACTCTGCAACATTACTCGTTCGGACAGGACGCAAACGGTCGTTTGCGTCGTGTCCCAATCATACCGAAGTTTGTCCGCTGGGAGTAGCGGCGGCCCCCGCGAACAGGACACTTTCGCTCGGGTCGGCTCAGTAGACCTTGCCGAGCTTGACAAGAAAACAGTTTACAATGAGGCGATTCTGCCGATATCGAGGAAGATCACGAATAGCATCAACGCCAGGATCATGAACAAACCGCCATAAGTCAAAACGATTTGCACGCGTTCGCTGACGGGCCGACGGAAGATTCCTTCATAGGCCAAGAATACCATATGGCCGCCATCGAGAATCGGAATCGGTAAGAAATTGACCACGGCCAAGTTTGCACTGAGGAATGTCAGGAATAACAGCAGCCGGGAAGTACTTCGTGTGGCTTCCGAAGTGGCCGCCATGGCGATGGTTCCTGGACCGCCCAAGTTCTTGGGCGAGATCTTTCCTTTGATTAATTTCGCGAGAGTCTTGATCACACGCTGGCCATCATTCCAAACTTGTCGTCGTCCGTAGAGCAATGCCTCGCTCCAGGTTTCTGACTTGTAGTGCTTTTGCATGAAAGTCAACGTGATTCCACGTTTGCCTTGGAAGTATTGACTCGAGGCGACAGAAGTGACCTCGACCGTTTGTTCAACGGAATCTCGATCGATGGTGAACTTGAGCTTGGTGCCAACTTCGAAACCTTGCATCAGATCAGAAACTTCGGGCCAAGAAGTCGTGTCGGAGTCAAAATTGACAGTCGGGCGACGAATGAATCCAGCGTAGGCGTCATCTTCTTTTTGAGATTCCGACAAAACGTATTCGACCGACTTGAGGCTATCGCCGTTCTTGAGGCCTGCTTGTTCGGCGGGACTGCCTGGCTCAACGCTTTCAACGACGAGATTTGTAGGAATGGTGACTCCCAGTGAATCGATCGCAATGGGCAGATTCGGGCCTATGTCTGAGATCAGTTTCGGGACCTCGGGTGTGATTTCGATCTCGAGCGTTTGGCCGTCTCGCTTGATGCCTAGCGTTACCGACTGATTTTGGTTGACGGCTTGGATCATCCGTCGGTCGACCGTCATTAAATCACCGCGTGGTGTTCCATTGATCGTGAGAATATCGTCGCCGATTTGGAGCGAAGCTTTTGCAGCCGGCGAGCCCATCTTGATGGAGGCAACGGGTAGCCATTCCACGGAGAATCCGAAGATTCGCATGGGGTTCTTGGGGACGGTGGTGGTCACGGTTTTCGTCGGGTCGTCTTCGTTTTTCTTTTTTCGTTCCAACACAAACGTGACGTCTTTGTCAGCGTAGATCTCGAGCGCGCGGCGGAGGTCGATATCTGTCTCGATCGTCAGATTATCTACCTTGAGAACTCGATCACCTGCCATGAACGGCGGATCGGCTTGCGCTGCTGCACTGCCTTCGATGGCTCCCAGATCGCCAATCACCGGTTTCGATCTAGGCGAAACGCCGATCAACGGCAAATCTGGATTCAGGCGAAGGAATCCAGTGCGTGGCGTCATTTCTGCGAAGGTCGTAGTGGCCTCGCCGTAGCGTTTGACTTCTAAAATAAGTTTTTTCTCATCGCCATTGAAAACGATTTCTTGGAACAAATCAGCGCGGGTGAAATACCCTTCGATTTTCTTGCCGTTGATGCTCATGATCTCTGCACCCGTCAAGTCATTTTCCCAAGCCGGTCCGCCGCCAATCACATTCCCAATGACGGGCGGTTCGTAATCGACTCCCGTCTTGAAGGCCCAAGCCGCAAAGAAGACCCCGAAAATCAAATTGAAAATTACGCCTGCGGAAATGATCAGCATTCGCTGCAGTACGGTTTTCGCGAGGAAGCTACGGGGATCTAGTTTTGAGCGATCCACCAAGCCTGAAGCGAGAATCGCCGCGTCGGCTTCTGCTCCCTGGGCCAACGATTCTTTGACATTTTCCTCCAGGTTGCCGGGGTTATCGTCCTGCCCCAGCATTTTGACGTAGCCTCCAAGGGGAATGGAGCCAATTCCGTATTCGGTTTCACCCCACTTCCAAGAAACGAGTTTGCCCGGAATGATCGTCCGCCCAAACAGACGGATTGGGACATCGAACCCGACATAAAATTTGTCGCATTTAACGCCGCAGGCTTTGGCAAGTAAGAAATGTCCAAGCTCGTGAACGAAAATCACAGCGCCCAAACCGATCAAGACTTGCAAAATCGCCCACCAATTTGCTGGCTGAAGCCAGAAGCTCTTGGTTGCAGCCAATATTACGAAATCATCCACTTGGACATCTCCTGCCTCGCCCACTCATCGGCTGCAATCAGTTGCGCCAGATTCGGGTGAGGTTCAAAATTATGTGAGTCTAAAATCTCGCGACAGGCCGTCGCGATATCGGTAAAAGAAATCTCTTGTCTCAAAAACGCTGCCACTGCTGCTTCGTTCGCAGCGTTCAGCACGGCGCCCGCAGAACCGCCAAACCGAGCGACTTCAAACCCCAACTCCAGCGCGGGAAACCGCTCCGAGTCGGGCGGGAAAAAATCCAAGCTCATCGGCGTCGCGAGGTCTAGTTTTGGCGAAGGGCCCGCCACTCGATCTGGATACGTAAACGCGTATTGGATCGGCAGCATCATGTCCGGCGGTCCCATTTGTGCGATCGTTGATCCATCAACAAATTCTACCAAGGAATGGACGATCGATTGAGGGTGCACTACGACTTCAATTTGATCCGGACGCAAGCCGAACAGCCATTTGGCTTCGACGACTTCGAGTGATTTGTTCATCATCGTCGCGGAATCGATTGAGACTTTTTGGCCCATCTCCCAGGTCGGATGTGCCAAGGCTTGCTCCACGGTCACGCCACGCATTTGCTCAGCAGCATAGTTCCAAAATGGCCCGCCGCTGGCTGTCAGCACGACTCGCCTGACCTCAGTGGATTTGCCAGATTTCAAGGCTTGAAAAATGGCACTGTGTTCGCTGTCGACGGGGAGGATCGTAGCGCCCGTTTCCTCAGCAAGTTTTGTCATCAGATGTCCAGCGACCACCAAAGTCTCTTTGTTGGCCAACGCGATCGTCTTGCCGTGTTCAATCGCGGTCCAGGCTGACGACAAGCCTGCGACGCCCACGATTGCGGCCAACACGGTGTCGACTTCGGGGAGACTTGCAATGCGTTCGAGTTCGCTGGGCCCGATCAGGATTTCCGTTCCGGGAAGCTCGGGGAACTCATAGGATTCCGCGATTGCTCGATCTGCGGCGACCACATATTGGGGTGAAAATTCTCGAGCTTGTTCCATCAGTAGATCGAGATTTGAAAAACCAGAGAGGGCGACGACGTTAAGTTCCGGCAGTGCGCGAATCACCTCCAGCGCACTTTTTCCAATGCTGCCTGTCGAACCTAAAATTGCAATGTTTTTGCGTAAAGTCATATGCAAATGGATTGGCTGGCCAACCCAAGTTAATCGATTGGAAACATGCCCGGTTAAAGTTAGCTCGGTGACAGTAGGAACAGATACTGGTCCATGGTCGATAAAACGAATCATTCAAGAGTCGGGTG
>JBLINZ010000050.1:0-20459 GCA_047639375.1 Mariniblastus sp.
TCGTCTCCCTATCCCTCAATGGAAACGTTCGATGTTTCTAATCGGGAGGTGTGTGACTTGCGTCGGATTTCAACCAACACACCGTTGCAAGCGCTCGTGACGCTCAACGACGAAGTCTATGTCGAAGCGGCCCAAGCACTTGCTCGACGGATGATGGCAGAGGAAATCGACGTTCGTGAAATTGCGACGGCCGGCTTTAGGCATGTGCTTATACGCAAACCGACCGAGGCGGAAATCGACGAACTTGTACATTTGTACAAACAAACCAAGTCTCATTTTTCTGAATCCCCCGAAGACGCCGCGACGTTTGCGATTGATGCATTGAATCCAGTCGCCGACGGTACCGACATTGTGGCCTTGGCCAGCTGGACCACCGTTGCCAATGTTCTGTTGAATCTGGATGAAGTGTTTTTGAAGCGATAGCCGTCGTGCCTATCAATTTTTGTTGAGCCAATCAAGCCAAACTTGTTTACAACTCCCTGCGATGCGTTCTTGGGCACGCGTCGGCGATACCGACTGAGAGCTTTTCATGCAAAACGATAATTTCACGCTCGAACAGAGGAATCTCCAGCACCAAACTCGACGACATTTTATGCAAAAATGCTCGATGGGATTGGGATCGGTTTACATGGCTTCCCAATTGCCCAGCCAGAGTTCGGCAGCAGGGACCGTAGATGACTTGGTAGCGCAAGCCAACCCGATGGCCCCTCGCAAGCCGCATTTCCCAGCCCGCGCCAAGAACGTAATTTACATTCACTTAGCCGGCTCCCCTCCAACATTGGATCTGTTCGACTACAAACCAGAATTGGTGAAACGCACCGGTGAAGACTGTCCTGATCAATTTCTGAAGGGCAAAAAGTTTGCGTTCACCAAAGGCGTACCAAAATTACTCGGCACGCCGCGGAAGTTTTCGCAGCACGGCAAGTCGGGCATTTGGATGTCGGATGCGTTGACCAATCTTCCGAAGGTCGCCGACGAATTATGCGTTGTAAAATCCATGTTCACCGACCAATTCAATCACGCTCCTGCCCAGCTAATGTTACTGACGGGCTCGCCGCGGCAAGGTCGTCCTTCGGTCGGCTCCTGGGTCTCGTACGGACTCGGTAGTGAGAACCAGGATCTTCCTGGGTTTGTTGTTTTGAATTCTGGCGGAAGCCAGCCCAGCGCAGGGAAAAGTGCCTGGGGTAGCGGTTTCTTGCCTTCGGTCTTCCAAGGCGTCCAATGTCGATCGAAAGGCGATCCTGTTCTTTACGTCAGCAATCCTCAGGGAATGACGCGCGAACTAAGACGCAAGACGCTGGATTCAATCAACAAGCTTAATCAAATGCAGGCTGACGAATTAGGAGGGTCCGAGACGCTGACTCGAATCGCACAGTACGAGTTGGCTTACCGCATGCAAGCCTCCGTGCCTGAAGTCATGGACATCAAGCGTGAGTCGACTGAGACGCATGGGGCCTACGGGGCCCAACCGGGCGTTGCCAGTTTTGCAAACAACTGTCTGTTAGCTCGTCGGTTAGTGGAGCAGGGGACGCGATTTGTACAACTGTTCGACTGGGGGTGGGATTTTCATGGTACCAATGGATCAGAAGGGCTCCGAGATGGCCTGACAACGAAATGCGCTTCAATGGACAAACCAGTCACAGCCTTGATTCAAGATTTGAAGCAACGGGGGTTGTTGGAAGATACGCTGGTGGTCTGGGGTGGCGAGTTTGGACGGACGCCTTTCCGCGAAGGACGAACCTCGAAGGGTAAGTTGCTTGGTCGAGACCACTACCCTGATTGCTACACGATGTTCATGGCAGGCGGAGGCGCAAAAGCCGGTTTTACTTACGGCGAGACCGATGAGCTCGGATTCTCGGTCGCGGAAAACGGAGTTCATGTGCACGATTTCCAAGCGACGTTTTTGCATCTTTTGGGGATGGATCACACGAAATTGACGCATCGTTTTCAAGGTCGAGATTATCGTTTGACCGACGTGCATGGCAATGTGGTCAAGGATCTAATTGCCTAGCCAAATGGGACCTGGGCAACCTAAGGTCGTGCGACGATGGCGTTGCTGGTGAGCGGTCGTCCGAGAGCACTATTGGCAAATGTTGCTGGCCGTTGGAGCGAGTATTTCTCGCCCATTCGCTTGATTGCGGATTCGATTGGCATCGGTTTGTCAAAGAAAAAGCCTTGTCCAAATCGACAGCCGAGCTTTTGTAAATGGACCAATTGATCCGCCGTCTCGATTCCCTCCGCGACAACGTCCATCCCGAACGCATCAGCAATCGCGATGATTGCTTCCACGATCGCAAAACGATTTTCATATTCGCCGGAGACGAATGAGCGGTCAATCTTGATCGTATCAATTGGATAACGATGAAGGTTGCTTAGCGAGGAGTAGCCTGTCCCAAAGTCATCCAAGTAGATTTTGCAACCGGCTCTTCGAATGGTGGTTAAGTTTTCGATGACGCGATTGGGCATTTCGTCAAAGACAGATTCTGTGATTTCGATATTGATTGATTTTCCCTGAATCGAATTTTTCTCCAACTGGAAAATTAGCTTGTCAGCGAATTCCGGATCATTGAGTTGATGGCAAGATACATTGAATCCAATTGTGGCGTTACGGGCTTTGAATTGACTTTTACGTTCGCCAACGAACCGGCAAACGCTTTCGAGAACCCAATCACCGATCGGGCCGATCAAGCCCGTTTGTTCTGCGATTCCGATGAACTCATTGGGCATGCGCATTTGTCCGCTGCGATCGACCCACCGAATCAGTGTTTCGACATGGCTGCAACTCAAGTCGGCCAATGAGACGATGGGTTGTGCATACAGGATGAATTCATTGCATCGAAGCGCGTCTCGGAGGTCCTGTTCTACTTTTGTGCGATGCACGACATCGTCATGCATTGATTGGTGGAACAGACAATGTCTGTTTTTGCCTTTCGATTTCGCCGCATACATCGCGGTGTCAGATTTCATTAATATCTCTTCGGCGGTTTGTGTGTCTTGGTCGATAAACGCCAAACCAACGCTACAAGAAACGGTGATGGATCTCGCCGCGTTTTCAATTGCGACCGGCATTCGCAATTCCTCAACCAAACTATTGGCGAAATTCTGGGCTTGTTCTGAACTAACATCTTGCGCGAACACAGCAAATTCATCGCCACCAATTCTGGCTGGTAGAACGGTGCCTGATCCCTTTTGGAAATGGTCACATGCTGATTGGAGTCGAGCTGCAATTACTTTGAGTAACTCGTCGCCGAATGAATGTCCGAAACTGTCGTTGATGTTTTTGAAATTGTCGACATCGATAAATAGTAAGGCGTCTCGTTGGCAAACTCGCTCGGCAGAATTGCACGCCACACGAGAATTGAGGGTGTCAATCAGACGGTTCCTGTTGGGGAGACGGGTCAACGCGTCCATTTCCGCAAGCTCTTTGAGCTTTTCGGTGCGGCGTGCGGCGAGGATCTCCAAATCCGTCATTTTTGAGTGGGCGAGGGCTGCCAAGTACCTTTTCCGCGTCAAGGCGGTGACAAGTTGAAGGACCTCGATGTTGTCAAATGGCTTTTTGAGAATTAGCAGTTGGTCGTTGCCACCGATGGCAGCAATCATGTCTTCCCAGCGGTAGTCTGAATACGCTGTGCAGATCACGACTTGGAGTCCCGGGTCGATTTTCCAAATCGCTTTGGTGGTTTCGATACCGTCGATACCGGGCGGCATGCGGATATCAATGAACGCCATGCTGAATGGATTGTTTTCCCGGATACTGTCCTCGATCATCTTGATGGCTTTGAGCCCTTGATCGGCGAAACTCAATTCCCATTCCGCTTCTTGAGCCACGAATTTGTTGGATTCAGTTTCCGTGTCTCCAAAAAACTCTGCCGCGGCGGAGTCCAACTCACTTTCGGTTTTTTTTCCCAGAATTTTCCGGAAATCTCCATGGATTGCAGGATTATCATCGACGATCAGAATCCGATGTTTTGTTGGAATCATGATCATTTCCGGATCTGGCTTCTGCGTGTTTAGTTCATGGTAAAGCATGGGATTTGTGCGGTATGAGTTCCCAAAAAGATTGGTGTGTAAGTTTATGAAGCAATGGGGGGGCCAGTGGAGGGCCAAGTTGGAGCAATCATGACCGACTGTTACAAGTATCAAAACAAGACTTGACCCGATCGAAATATACATCGCGATTGTGAACGCCGTATTGGGCAAACCTCATTTTGCGGGTTAACGCCACCCTTTGATGCTTCCATTAGGGGAACGAGAGCGTTAAACGCACTTGTGATAAAAATGCGCAACGCGACGCTAGGGCCTGATTTTTGGTTTCCCCTAGTCAAATCAGCTGAGGCCTGTGGTTTTCGAACATTTTATCGAAAACATGTCAAGTTGACGTGAGGTAGCAGACGGTGCCTTTGATTGCCCAATCCCGGATCAGGGCTTTTCCTTGAGTTTCGATAGAGTTTGCCCGCTGAGAGGGGCAAGATGTTTGCCGCTTCGATTCTTGAATGAGTTCAGAAAACAAAACCGAACGGGTCAACACATCGCAGTGGCGGACATTGGATTGCCAGGTTGCATCAGTCAATCTCAAGCGTCTTTGTCGTTGGTCGGTTGGTCTTTTGGAATCCGCTTGGGGAGTCGCTCGGGAAGATCTTGAGGGAGCCATTCTGTTGGGATCAACCGAACCGGTCCCTGTGGCTTTCGCTCAACACGAAATCGTCCCCGGACGTAGTTATGGCAATCGATACAAGTCGTCGAGAGGTGGAGGTAGGTGTAATGTGCGGCCTGCAGGTCTTCTGCTTCAGCTTGTGATTTCAGCTTGTCGCATTGCCGTTGAAATTCTTTTCCTAGGTGAAGGTAGACATCGTCTGCGGCCGAGGGCCAATGTGCTGCCTCCGAGATTTTTTTCATTTGCTGAGCACCCGTTGCAATCAATTTGAAATCTTCGGTCACAAGACCGCGGAGAACTGATTGGCAGTTGGAAAGTTTTGCCTGCATGAACAACTGAGTGTCGTCCACCGGCTTGGGTTTGTCGGGTTGCTGGAAATGGGAGCGAACTGGGATTGAAGAAAGTTGCCACGTCATTGTGGTCATTAGGAGGGCACCGACAATGCTCCACATGCACGCTTTAAAATGATTAGATACATGCATTGAATTCTCCTGATGACCTGTCGTGACGTGGCATAAACATAGCTCTTACGGATATCCCATTGAGATGATCCGAATTGATTGATTCGACTCTTGAAAATGAACCAGAACTTGGTGCCCAGACTTGCGTTTAGCGTCTGGCGCGAGTTCGAGAGGCTGTTACAAGTCCGCTAGGAAATTCATCAAGTCAGTCGACGTAACGAGCCCAACGAGTTTGTCGCCGTCGACGACGGGCAGTGCGTGAAACGAATGTGAACCTAGTGTTCGAGCCGCATCACGAACGGTTGCGGAGGTCGGAATGGTAGTTGGGTTCTTGTGCATCACGTCCTGCATTTTGTAGGTGTGGTCCAAAATGCTATCGATGCCTTTGCCATCTTGATTGCCGAACTCGCCGAACGAGATTCTCATGAAGTCGGTCGAGGTCACGATTCCTACGAGGTTTTCACCGCTCACAACGGGAATGTGATGAATCGAATCGCTCTCAAATATTTTGCGGAGCACAGAGACCGGTTGGCCATCGTGAACAGTTGTCAGTTCTGTGGTCATGACTTTGGAAATCGGCTCGTTCTTTTTCATAGGATCTTTCTGTTCAAAAATATATATGTTGATTCTGCTCATTGCAAAATGTGTGCCGTTTGTGGATTTGTGAAATTCCCACTGGAAATGATTCACTTTCTCGAGGACGCTGGCCGTCAAGCAAATGGGGCGCGCAGATACGTGCCGAATCGGGCGAATTCGCGCGCCGAAACGGGCGGGCGGATGGTTTGCCAAGCCCAAGTTTTCGCTGCTGACCTCGTTTGTTGCATTCTGCTGTGATTGCCCGATTTGGCACGACGCTTGCGAGAGCTACATACAGAGCGATGAGTCGTGGGTTGAGGCTTTGGAGTGTTCTCCGTCATTTGATCTCATGGTTGATCGTTCGAGCCAGAACTCAGGTTGTGGGAACACGCCTACCTGAGAGTATCTTAAGTTGAAATCGGCTGTCAGTTATTAAAGAAAGAATTCCATGACTCAATTCAAACGAATACTCTGTCCCGTTGATTTGTCAGAAACCAGTAATGCTGCGATTGAGTTGGCAACGACTTTGGCCGTGCGAGACAGCGCTAAAATTGCATTTTTGTTTGTGGCCCCACAATGGTTGCCGGAACAAGATCTGTATGGCGCCGACTATATTCTCGATCTGGTGGAGGATGAAAAAAAACAATTCGAACAGATCAGGCCAACGGTCGACGACGTCGCTTATGAGCATCTCTATCTTTCGGGGAATCCGGCGCCAGCGATCGTGACTGCGACTGAGTCTGCGGATATGGTGGTGATGGGCACGCACGGTCGTGGAGGACTCATGCGGTTGTTGATGGGGAGTGTCGCGCAGTATGTTTTTCGCAATGCAAAATGTCCCGTGTTCCTCGTCAAGGGCGTCAAGGTAAGCGAGTCGGCGGATCAAGCCACGCCCACAAGATCGCGATTTGTCTCAGACGTGATGCACCAGGTATCCCCCGTTCATTCATTTGACAAAATGGATGATGTCCTTGATAAGCTGAATAAGTCTAAGGAATCTGCAGCCCCGGTCATGAATGACGTGGGAAAGTGCATTGGAATTTTGACGACCACTGATATTGAAAAGTATCGCTCTTTGGTTCAGCGGTTTCAGCAAAAAGATGAAACCGTGATCGACGAAATGTTCGAAGTCGACAAGTACGGCCAGCGAAAACCTACCAACACCAATTTTGATCAAGTATGCCGTCACATGACCACTGAGTTGGTCTCGATTCAGATTGACAAGCTCGTTAATGACGCCAGTTCTCTGTTTGAAGCCCACCCGAAGATTCACCACCTAGTGGTGCTTGATGATCGGGGGGGCGCTGTCGGAATTATCGATAGCCGAGACGTGGCCACGCCTGGGAAAAATCAAGTCGTTGGATGATCGTGGAATCGAGGGTCCGCTGAATTGGCGTGGCTCGGGTCATGGGTTTCAGGCGATTATTTCTTATTCTAAACAAGCTCGGAGTCGTTCGTGAAAAAGTTTAAAATTGACACAGTCTTAGTCCCTTGGGATTTCTCTGAGATGTCCGAGGCAGCCCTCAAGACGGCACTCGAAATGGTGGCGTCTCCGGACAAAATTGAAGTCATTCACGTGACGCCCTTTCCCGCCTCGGCGGAGTATGGCGTGATGTGGGGAGGATTTGCCGAGAGCAGCGTTTTGGAAACGATGAGCAATAGTTTCCACGCGCACGCGGCCAAGTGTGGATTGCCGGACTTGAAGTTCGCTGCCCTTTTTGGAGACCCCGGCAGCCGAATCAGCAGCTACGCAGAAGAGCAGGGCGTTAGTTTGATCGTGATTTCGTCGCATGGACACACCGGTCTCTCGCGGCTTCTGCTCGGATCCGTCGCTGAACGAGTCGTGCGGATGGCGCCCTGTCCCGTTTTGGTTCTCCGTGGATCTTCCAGTTCGTCCGCTTAAGTTGATATCTGCGGCGGGCGTTGTCGCACGAGTTGGGCCGAAATGCACGCGAGTGCGATGCATTGACCAGGTGTGTGGCTTAGAAACTCCAAGGTTTGAACTTGGGGACTTGCCGGTACGCCATTTGCGTAGAGTACGGAAACACTTCTCTCATCAAAGGATCGGGCCATGATTTGTCACACGCTCACTACGCTAAACAATCTCCAGTCGCTTCCAGTAGGGCGGTCGGATCTTTTGAGAGTCGTTTGCTCGAGTTGCAAACAGCATGAGGTCTGTCCTGCGATGACTTCAACTGAGTATGACTTGCGATTGAATAACAATGTCGTGGAAGCAGATCCTGAGTCTGTCTAACCGGCTAACCATCTGAGTCTGTTGGTTCGCTGGGCCTTGGGGCGTGAGTATTTGCCCAAGGTTTCATGTGTCGGGTTCTTGCCCGCTAGGATGGTCGAAAAAGCTGCAGGTGGTTCGCTGAGCTCGATTGCAAACAGCGGCGAATAGGCAATCTAACAATGGGAGGCCTAAACGGTCTCCCCATTGTCTTTCTTTGATGGCAGTTGACATTGATTTGTGGCACTATAGCCAGATGAGTTCATTTACGGAGTCATCGGATCTTTAGATTCCAATCAGCCCGAGCAAGTCAGTCATTTGCGACAGAAACCTGGTGACTTTGGGGTGCTGGGTGTCGAAGCTTGCGACTCGATCTAATAGATCTTGATGGGCTTCGTCTGACGAGTCGTTTTCGACCAAGTCTTTGGCTTGATCGATTAGCCCGCCCACGTCGGTGGCCAGTTGGCCAAGTGCGTCAATGGTGTCTTCATCGATCTGTTCTTTGGAGTCCAGATCAATATTGATTCCGGAAAGATCTTCGTGAAGGTCCCGAAGACGGATTAAAAGTTCTGTTTTTGACATGTTATTGCTCTCCTTTTGCAAGTTCAACTTACTGCACGCGGCATGCCAAACCAGCTGTTCATGGCGGCAAGGCAGGAGCTTTTGTTGGGAATCACCCGAGAATGGGATGTTGTCAATGGTTCAGCTTGCCAGCCAGAGTCCAAGCTCGCCATGCCTGCGTTGATTACGCATGGCCAAGGGCCCGATTTGAGCGTTTTCGCGCGCATTGAGAGATGTTTGCTACTAGAATTTATGGAGCGGATAGCCAAACACGCAGTTTAGATTCTTGCAACCGTCGTAGACTAGAAAGCATTCCGGCGGCTTCAGGACAGCGAGTTCTTCGGCGACAGCAGGCGTGGTTTTTCGTCTCAAGAATCTGTCACAAAGTCGAGTGACGTTTGGATAGCCAATGGTACATCGTTTGCGTCAATTGCCCTCGTTATCTACTTTTGGGAGCTAATCATGAATACGAAACGCGCGCTTCAACGTAGTCAATCTGGTTCTGGTAATTCCCGCCCGGCCGCATCACCAAAGTCAGCAGGCAAGTCCGACGCTCATGAGCAGCTCGAACGTCAGCCGGGCAAGCACTCGCGGCTGGGTGCGGCAGAGACGAGTCCTGCCGATACGTCGAATTCAAACGCCACTCAACTTGGCAAGCAGCCACCCCAACGACTGGGATATTGGCGAGGGATATTTGCCGGAACGCCCGACTTCTAAGTCGAGCGTTGACAAGCTGTCTCGGGCGCCACGTTTGATATCACGATGTGAATACTCGGACGTCGGACAGTGTTCGTCATTGCACTCATTAAAACATAGCGATATTTCGATGTCTTTATTGATGACAATCATGAGTGGAGTGGAGATTGGCGATTTTGAACAAGCCTCAACGAACTAGCAAAAAGCAGCAAGGCGCTCTCGTCGAAGCGGCTGAGCGTCTTAGTACCTTGGCACATCCAAATCGTTTGCGAATCGTGCAGTTACTATTGACCCACAAGCAGTATTCGGTCAATCAATTAGCGGGGGCTTGTGGGACGTCCTAGCTCGTGACCTCCGATCACTTGCGGTTGATGCAGCGTTGTAGATTTCTGGACAGTGAGAAAAAGGGCCGATCGGTTTACTACACGATTTCCGAGCCTCTGATAGAGGATATCTTGAGTTGCATCGGGAAGAAGTTTATGGTTTAAAAAACTCCGTTGACGGGGCTACAACCAAGACGTGGGAAATGTGTGTTGCAAATCTCGAAGGCGGGATAGTCGCCCGGGAGGAAAAGGCCTGCCCGTTATGGCTGAGCAATCTTAGCCGGCTGGCGTCAGCTAGTTCAGTTGATTTGCTTTAGCGCAAACGAAAATTCAAACGAAAATTCAAACGAAAAAGGATACGCATGCCGTTGCCAGAATCACTCAAAACGTTTTGGGAAACGTGCTACACCGATGGGAACACCGGCTGGGATCGTGGTGAATCGCATCCCGCACTGCGGCAGTGGATCGACGCGAAAGAACTGTCCCCCTGTCGGATGGTCGTCCCGGGCTGTGGCCGTGGGTACGAAGTCTTGCATCTATGTCAGCTTGGGTTCGAGGTCACAGCCATCGACTATGCTCAAGCGCCCATCGACTATCTTCGCTCGAAATTGGAAGCAGAAGGCCAGACGGCAGAATTGATCCAAGCCGATCTGTTTGACGTTGAATTTTCCAATCAACTTGACGCAGTCTATGAACAAACTTGTCTGTGTGCGATCGCACCGGAACTGCGGACGAAGTACGCAGAGAAAGTATCGCAGTGGCTCAAGCCTGGCGGCAAATTGTTCTTGTTGATGATGCAGGCATCGGAAGCGGAGGGGCCGCCATTTCATTGCGAAGTTGCCGATATGAAGAACCTATTTCCAGAGCCGGTTTGGGAATGGCCGGAAAGCCCGCCGGTCGTCTACGAACACCCTCGAGGAAAACTGTTGGAGCTGGCAACCGTCCTGACGCGGGGTACGCCCTCCGCCTCTGGATGAGCCGATTGGCGTTCGACGGGTGGGGGCAGTTCCTGTCGTCTCGCGTTTCCAATGTTTTGTGGGCTCGTGGGCCTTGGTCTTTGCCCCGGTAAGCCACTTGAGTTAGTTTCAAGTTAATGCAAGGAGCGCTGTTGAAATTCCCAGCCCGTTGTATTCAATTGGAGTTTGATGGGAAACACCAACCGCAATTCGTCCTCAGCGTCGCCCGCATTCGCCACGACTTCTTGGAGCATGATCCTGGAAGCTTCGGGCGACGAGGGAGCTTGCGCGACGGAAGCACTTTCCGATTTATGTCAGCGATATTGGTTTCCGCTCTACGCATTCGTGCGGGTGAAGGGATTTGACCGAAGTCAAGCTGAGGATCTCACTCAAGCTTTTTTCGCGGAGCTCTTGGCCAAAAAGCGAATCCAGTTTGCCGAGCCTTCACGTGGGAGTTTTCGAACGTTTCTGCTCGCCTCGTTGACGAATTTTATTTCGAATCATTGGCGATCAGAGAAGGCACAGAAACGTGGTGGCGGCCAAAACATTTTGTCGATCGACTATGGGCAGGCGGACATCAAGTATGCCGACCAACCAGCTGATCCAATGACGCCCGAGAAAATCTTCGAACGCAATTGGGCGCTCTCGATATTGGAACAGACGTTAGCGTCGGTCGAGCAGCAGTATCAAGATTCGGGCAAGTCTGAGCTGTTTGGTACTTTGAAGTGCTTCCTGAGTGGAGACGACGAGGTTGCCTATTCAGAGCTTTCGGAATCGACTGGCATGCGTGAAGGGGCTTTGAAAGTTGCAGTTCATCGGCTCAGGCAACGGTACGGTCAACAATTGAGGCTGCAAATCGCTAAAACGGTTGATTCGCCGGCGACGGTTGACGAGGAACTAGCTGCCTTGTTTCAGGCGTTGAGTTGAATTTTTTCGAAGTTGCACGGCCATCATCATGTGGCAGGTGAAGCCGCAGGATGGGCCCGTTGCCCGTCATCCGTGCCGGATCGCTCAGGCAAATGTGCCCAGACGATGGCTTTCGGGACAGTGGATTTATTGGCAGCAAAGGTGGCCCGCACGCGTAAGCGAGGGAAAGCCCTCGTTGGTGCCTCGCCATTAATGTGGGCACTTCCTCATTGACGGGCTGGTTGATTTAAGATGCGAGACGATAGGTCGTTTTACGACTAGCCGGCAGGGAGCCGGGGCAGCTTTAGAACTCACGCGTCTGGTTCTAAAAACAAATTTCGTGGTATTATTAAAAAATCGCGGTAACCTATCTCGGTGGGCCGTTTATATAAGGGTAGAACGAGATTGCGTTTTGCAATCTGAAGCCTTTTTACTTTGAAATGCCATGCAAACTCACGATTGCCCACGTTGCGGAAAACCGATTCAATCGAAGCTGCCCGGCGGCGAGTGTCCGCACTGCTTGATGGCGTTGGCGTTCAATCATTCCCCTCAGTCACCGACGACGGGGCATCCGAACAATCCGTTCGATCAAGAGCATTCACCTTCCGTTGAAAAACTGGTGTCTGTGTTTCCCGATCTGGAAATTCAACACCTAATTGGGCAGGGTGGCATGGGGGCCGTCTATCAAGCGCGTCAGATCAATCTCGACCGGAACGTGGCTTTGAAAATTTTATCGCCGCGGTTAAGCGGCGACCCGGCGTTTGCCGAACGATTTTTGCGAGAGGCTCGCACGTTGGCGAAGCTTTCGCATCCGAATATCGTGATGGTCTTCGATTTTGGAAAAGCAGGTGATTTTTACTTCTTGACGATGGAGTTTGTCGATGGTGTCAATCTCCGTGATACGATTTCCGCTAATTCACTGGCACCGGATCAAGCCTTGGCGATCGTGCCCAAGATTTGTGATGCGTTGCAATACGCGCACGACAACGGCGTTGTTCATCGCGACATCAAGCCTGAAAATATTCTGATCGCTAAAAATGGCAATGTTAAAATCGCGGATTTTGGATTGGCGAAACTGCTCCAACCTTCACCTGAGCAATTCACTTTGACTGGAACTCGTCAGGTCTTGGGTACGCGGAACTACATGGCGCCCGAACAGATTGAGAACCCAGAAGCCGTTGATCATCGGGCGGATCTCTACTCATTGGGCGTCGTGTTCTACGAGCTGTTGACGGGTGAGTTGCCATTGGGGCGATTTGCGTTGCCCAGCGAGAAATCCAAAACTTGCTCGGCCCGATTGGACGATGTGGTCATGCGAACGCTGGAAAAAGATCCCGGGCGGCGGTACCAGCAAGCCAGCCAAATCAAGACGGCTTGTGAGTCCCTTGATTCGCCGCAAGCTTCTGAGAGGGAGTTCAACGCTCAGCCGGCAAATGGCAGCGGCTCAAGCCGGGCGACTGAACCAGGTTTCGATGGCGATCCGATTTGCACTCCATTTCCCGTTACGCTGGAAGACATTTACGCCAGTCTTGCCAGTGGTTATGGGTTCCTGCGTGGATTTGAAACGCACTTGGAATTAGAGTACGAAATTCGTGACGCCGTTGTTTCGCACAAATGGGCATCGTCCAAAACACGGATTCCGTTGGAGCGCATTTCCTGGATCAAACTCTACCAAGGTTTGTTTTACACGCACATTGAAATTCAAGCCGATGAATTTGAGGCAGTCAAAGATCTTCCCAACAGCAAGCAAGGTAAGTTTCGAGTTTACCTGAAGAAACGCGATCGCCCCGAAGCCCAGCATTTGACGCATTGCGTTCAGGGGATCATCGAATCAACTCGAAATCCAGGTGCTTTCCCAATGCCTCCACTCAAGAACAGAACTGGCGCGAGCAACCCGTTTGACCAAGACAGCAATGCCTTACTGCGTGGAATCTTATTGTTTTTGTTTTTGGGAGGCTGTTGTTTGGCTGTGGCCGCCATCGTGGGGGTGGCATTTTGGTTCTCCGCCGCAAATGAGCCTCTCAAACGCGAGGTCAATGAACTCCAGCACACCGAGCAAGCTGCGTCAGTATCAGAGACTTCCGAAGCCACCGCGACCGCAGGTGATCAAGCCGCTAACGCCAGCATCGGAGCTACACAGGATCTAGAGATGAGCACAACGATGGAAATGCCGATTGCGCCAACTACCGCTGTCGACGACGAAAACTGAGTCGCGAGCATGGAAGGTCGCTACCGTCGTCTGCCGGCTCATCTTTGATTCAGTTGTTGTTCTTCTGCCATGTCCCATTGGTAATTCTTTTGTTTGCGGAAACCGGTGACGGCCAGACTGCCATCTTTAAACACATCTACCGTGGCGTGGCCACTGTTGGTTGGTCCACTGCCTTCAACCATGGCGGCCACAACACAATAATGAATGCCCTTGATTTCTTGATGGCTGTTTGAATGACTGTGGCCTTGAAAGACCGCCTTCACTTTACCTGATTTCTCAAGCACTTTTCTCACGTCAGCCGCATTGCGAACGCTGTGATGTTTGGTTTCGTCAAGTCGTTGGTGGGCGAACACGATCGTATTGAGCGACGTAGACTTCAAGTCGGCGGCCAACCAATCGAGTTGTTCCGTCGGGATATTTGCGTCGGTCCACGTAAAGTTGTTTCTGCCGTAGGCTACGCCGTCTTCGCGAAAGCAAGCGTCAAGGACAACGAAGTGCACACCGTCTTGATCAAACGAATAGTAGGACGATTTGCGGTCGACACCTTCTAGGAACTCTTCCTTTGTCAATGTGAAAACGCAGTGGTTCCCCAATACATAGTGTTTTTCGCCAGGCAACGTTTTAAACAAGTTGTTGATTGTGGCGAGGTAGCCTTTTTCAATTTCCAACGATTTAGAGGCGTCAATCAAATCGCCCAATTCGACGACAAATTTTGGTTGGTCTCGTTCAAACTGGTTTTTGGCTTGTTCGAGTTTTTGCAGGGATTCGCGATAGTTCCGCGAACCTGCCGGGGCTTTGTCGGCAAAGTGAAGATCGGTGATGACGCCGAATCGCAATTGAATCTCTGAGTCGGCAGACGTCAGTTCGGAAGCCGTCACGATCGATTGCCCCGCAGCCAAGAGGAGCAGCGATCCGCCTTGCACGAAAGCCCGGCGGCTGAGGGGAGTTCCATTGTTGTTCTGTCGCATCTCAGGAGCCTTTCAGGTCGAGCCAATAAAGCAGGCGAAACGAATCGCCTGAATTGCAACGCTAGCATAAACGGGGCGTGAATCACAAGTGATTCGGGTTGACCCAAACCCTGAATCTTGGAGAATCCGTCAAGTTAGCGTTAATCCAGCACAGTCATCGGTGCTGATTTATATCCATGGAAGGATTTCAAATGTCGCAACGGTTCAAGCATTCCGCTTGTAGTTTTACAATATTCGTTTTGGTTTGCAGTGTCTGCAGTATTTTCACATTTTCAGGTTGTGGCCCTGCCAAGACTGAGACCCAATCTGATGCCAAGGATACTGAATCGGCTTCGGTTGACGACTCAAACATGAATTCGGTCGCCGCCACCCATACATCGAATGTGACTTCGCCAGCCGTCGAAGGCAATGCGTTGCCCGGTCCAGAGGCGACTCCCGAATTCGTTTGCGAGCGCTTTATGAAGCTGCTGCAATCGGGCAATCGCACCGGTGCAGAGAACTTGTTCACGCGAACCGCGTTGACAACGACCACCAAAGCGGGTCTCAAACTTGAACCCATGGGTGGACCGACGTCGACGTATCGCGTGGCGGATGCCCGTTACGCGACGAGTCGCAAAAAACTTGCCCAAGTCGATTGTTTTATTTCAGAAACCGACGAGAACGGCGAGACATATGAGATGGAAGTCACGTGGCAACTGCACAAGCTGTCCACCGGTTTTCGGATTTCCGGCGTTATGCTTCAGCTCGGCGAAGGCAGTGCGAAGGATCTCTTGAGTCTTGAGAATTCATTCGACGTCGCAAGGCTTCAAAGCTTGGCCGGAGCTGACGTCTTGAATGAGACGGAAACTCGTCAAGCCAAAGCCGTTGAGTCAACGCTTAAGTAACGCCCATCCTGGTTCGGGCTAGTTGATTGACTGGCACTGACCTATGGATTGCTAGACCTGTAGATTGTTAAATCATGTGGGCCGTTTTAGTGCCAGTTACGGTTGAATGTTAGATAACCGCAGCTAGCGCCAAAACGGCTCACCCATCATCAGTCCGTTGGTCCCGAGCAATCTCTGTATACAGGGCCGCGCGACACTACGCCAAGACTTGCTTGACGACTTGGCCGTGAACATTCGTCAGTCTTCGCTCCAGGCCGTTGTGGTAGAACGTCAAGCGTTCGTGGTCGAGGCCCATGAGGTGCAGCAGCGTTGCATTGAAATCGTAGACGGTGGTTTTGTCGACGGCGGCTTTGAAGCCAAATTCGTCGCTCTCACCATGGCTGAATCCTGATTTGACGCCTGCCCCGGCCAGGAAGCAAGTGAATGCGCTCGGATTGTGGTCCCGGCCGGTTCCATTGGCTTGCAAGAAAGGCATCCGGCCAAACTCTGTAGCCCACACGACGAGCGTATTCTCGAGCATGCCGCGTTGTTTCATATCGGCGATCAATGCCGCGGTGGGTTGATCCATGATCTCGGCCTGCATGGCATGGGTTTTGGCGATGTTGGAATGGGAGTCCCAGTTCGTGATTCCATTTCCGCCTGAGGGATCACTTCCGTTAAACAACTGGACAACTCGGACACCTTTTTCTAGCAATCGGCGGGCCAGGATGCAGTTCCTTGCGTAGTGCCCTTTGAGCTCCGAACCGCCTTCGACGCCATAGCTGTTGAGAGTCGCGGCTGTTTCACCGGTGAGGTCCATGACATCGGGGACTGACGTTTGCATGCGTCCCGCTAGTTCATAACTTGCGATTCGCCCTGCGAGATTGGCATCGCCGGGGTACTTTTCAAGGTGCTTGGCATTTAGTCGTTGCAGCAAATCGTTGGTTCCGAGGTCAAATTTTTCCGAGATGTTTTTGGGTCGCCTGAGGTTGTTGGGAGGATTTTTGGCATTGAAATCTGTTCCTTGAAACGCAGCGGGTAAAAAGCCATTGCCGAAATTGTTTTTTCCACTTCGCGCCAGTCCGCGTGGGTCGTTGATCGCGACAAACGCCGGGAGCTCCTGATTCTCGGTTCCTAGGGCATACGTGACCCAGGCTCCCAGCGACGGAAAGCCTTCCATCGTGAATCCGGTGTTCATGAAGTTCTCGCCCTGTGGATGGGCACTCGTCTCGGTCGTCATCGCATGGAAAAAACAAAAATCATCGACCTGTTTTCCAAGTTCGGGCAGGAGTCCGGAGACCATTTTCCCCGTCTCTCCCTGCGCCTTGAAATCCCAAAACGGCTTCGCAATGTTTCCGGTTGGGCCTTCAAAAGTCACCGCGGGCATCCCGGGCGGTTTCTGACCATGAAGTTTCGTGAGCGCCGGCTTGTAGTCAAACGTGTCGAGGTGGCTTACCGCGCCAGGGCAGTAGATCACCAACACCTGTTTGGCAGCGACCTCGTAATGTGGCTGACGAATGGCGTAGGGATTGTTCGCATCGATGACGGGCCGAATCGGAGTCTTGCCGCTGACCGTTCTGGTTTTATCATCGGCCAGCAAGCCGTCGGCATCGAGCATGCTCGCCAAGGCAAGACCCGCCGTTGAAAGTCCCGCGGTGCCCAAGAACCCACGTCGATTGAGCAGACTGCGGCCTTGGGCCGAGAGTTTTTCTGGGTTGGCCATGTTAAATACTCCTGTAATTGGATTCGACCCTGCGGGGGCATTGGATTGTGGTGCTGAGGCTGACATTATTTTGGGAACTGGACGCGTTAGGGCTTTCTGATTTAGTGAGCCGAAGGCGAAAATGGTAGCCCGACGCTTAAGCGAGGAAGCGTTGCGATCGAAGGCGGGCCACTAACGTGGACGCTGCCTCGCTAACCGCATTCGGGCTATGATTGCCCGAACTTAACCGGTCATTAAATCAACAAGCTTTTTACGCGTCGGGTTTCCAGTTCCCGCTTCGCGAGATCAAAAACAATAGGATGTCAGTTTCGTTGCGAGGTAAATTCTTCGTGCAAGCTTGTGAGTCGTCGTTCGCGAGGGTCGGTTTGGCAGCTGGTTAAGGCAAAAACGCAAACTCGTTCGAGTTGATCAACACGCGGCAAACCAATGAGAGGTTGTTCTGGTTGGCCATCGCGACGCAGGCGGTCCGTTCGTCTTCCGCGGGCGCTCGTCCCAGCAGCAATTGGAAGCATCGATCGACCGACGTCGCGACGTCGGCGTTTGATTCTCGTTGGGCGCGTTTGGCGATCAGTTTTGACTGCTCGATGACGAAATCGCTGTTCATCAAATTCAACGCTTGAAGCGGAGTCGTTGAAATCGGTCGTTTGGCTCGCACTTGTCCGCAATCGGGGAAATCAAACGCCGTAAACAGGTGGTCGTCAACTCGCCGCATTCGTTCTTGGTAGATCATGCGACGCCAAGTGTTTTCGCCGTGATTGTCGACGACTTGCCATTGAGCGTACCGTTTCTTGACGTTGTGAATTCTAAAGCCGGTCCCGCCAATGGACCGGTCCAACTCGCCAGACGCTTGGAGAATCGAGTCTCGAATGACTTCTGCCTCGACTCGTTTGGGCGGGAATCGCCACAGAGTTGCTGCGCTCGCGTCGACCTTCAACGCATGTTCGTTCGGAAGGCTGGATTGCCGAAACGCCTCCGACATCACAAGTAGTTTGATGATATGTTTCATCGACCAACCGTGTGTTTCGGACGGGGTTAAAGCGGCGGTTTGAGAGGTGGGTTCGATCAGTTCAGCGGCCAGCCAATCAAGCAGTTCCGGGTGCGATGGCAGAGTGCCGGCGGCCCCGAAGTCGCTGGTCGTGACGACGAGGCCACTTCCAAACACATGATGCCAAAATCGATTGACAGCCACTCTCGCCGTCAGCGGGTGCGAGGGACGAACGATCCAATCGGCAAATGCTTTTCGTCGGACATGGCCAGGGGCGTAAGGATCGATCTGCAAATCCCCATCAAGTTGTTCGAGACCCGCTGGGAACACTTCGTCTCGCAAATTTTCAGGACTGCCACGTCCCATGATATGGGTTTTGGTTGGCTCAATGAATTTTCCGACGAATGCGGGTTGTGGCCCCTCAGCGGCCAATTGGCCAATCACCACCTTAAGCTCTTGGTTTAGTTTCGCTTGTTCTCGATTCCGCTTCAATGAGTTCCGCAGCTTGGCAACCGAAACGATTTCTTGCCACTCACCCTCGGCGTCCTGTGCATCGACTCGGTAAATGCCAAGCTCCGTCTGGTTGGTTTCCGTGAGGTAGTCGGTTTCGTAGTAGTCTTCGAGGTTGGTACTTAATTTGATCCGGTCGATTTGGACCTCGTGGGTAAACGTCAGTTCAACCCGCGGTTTTTCTGAGCTGCCCTTGTTTGACCTGGCTTTGAAGCCTTTGACGCCGCGTTCGCCGTCGTTGACTTTGTCGGCACTGCCGTTCGGCAATTCCATTTCTGGGGGCGTGAATGCTGTCGTCCCGTGAGTCGCCAAGGCCAGGTTTTTATCAGCCGTTTCCGGTCCAAAAATTTCGATTTCGTCTAGGCGAATGAACTGCTTTTCAAACATGAAGCGGATTTTCTTAGTCTTCACAACGGGCAGTCGCAATTCTTGAAAGCCATGCCAGTTTTCAATCCAGGGGCCATGAGTCGCTAGTTGCTTTTCAATTTGCGATTTCTTCTGAATCAACGCGTCAGCCCGCTTTGACCGTGGATGGTCTTCGGCCAGCTCAGGAAATCGGCTGCCAAACTCTACATCCTGAAAAACAGCGGACATGGCGTAATAGTCGCTGATCGAAATCGGATCGAACTTATGGTTGTGGCAGCGAGCGCAACCGACAGTGACGCCCAAAGCCGAGGCTCCAATCGTTTGCAAGATTTCGTCCATGCGATCGGCGCGGGCTTGGCGTTGAGCTGAAGGCTCGCTGCCCACTGTCGCGGCTGGCACGTGCGAGCCGGATACGAGATAGCCGGTGGCTTCGCCTTGACCGACCGAATCGCCTGCGATCTGTTCAATCAGAAACTGGTCATACGGTTTGTCTTGGTTGAACGCCCCAATCACATAGTCGCGATAAACCCAGGCGTTTTTGCGATACATATTACTTTCGCTGCCGTTGGTTTCGGCCCACCGAATCACATCGAGCCAATGTTGGGCCCAGCGTTCACCAAAATGGGGCGACTCGAGCAGGCGATCGACCAGTTGTTCATAGGCAACCACTCCGCCGCTTGCATCCTGTTCGTATTGTTCAAGAAAGCGATCGGTTTGATCGATGGTTGGTGCGATTCCAGTCAAAACAATTGAGACGCGGCGAATTAATGTCGTGGGATCGGCCGCCTTAGAAAACTTCAGGCCTTGGCTACGTAGTTTACGGGCTAGGAATGCGTCAATGGGATTGGATGATTCTTGATTTGAACGGGGGATCTCGGGACGCACAACAGGCTGAAAAGACCAATGGTCCGACGCCTTTTTTTCGGCCACGGCATCCATTTGACCTGGCCAGTTCGCGCCTGCTTGAATCCAACGCGTCAGCAGTTCAATTTCCTTGGCCGGAATTTTGTCTTCGTCCGGTGGCATCGAAAGATCTTCGTCAACATGGTTGATGACCTCGATCAAGAGGCTCTTTTCCGGCTTGCCGGGGACGATCGCAGCCAGTCCAGAATCGCCTCCCAATAACGAGTTCGCGCGAAGGTCTAGACGCAGGCCGGCTTCTTCGTCCTCGCCATGGCAATCCCAGCAACGGGACTCCAAGATCGGAGCGATATCACGTTGGAAGTCGATTTCTTGCGAGTGAGCTGTGGAAATGACCGTAGCGCAACCAATGGCAGTCACGAGCAGACAACTAAGTCTAGACATAAGGGAATCAAATATGGTGAAGTTATAAATAGTCAATTTAAGAACCAAGGTAGTGCGGCGAGTGCCGCGATGCGAGTCCTTGATTGACGCTTGTGGTTGGTGTCAGACTCGTCACGTGTCGCTGCCCGCTAGAGGGCAGCCTTCCAACCGGCATTCAATTGCTCGAT
>JBLINZ010000051.1:0-20428 GCA_047639375.1 Mariniblastus sp.
AATTTTTTTCCCTCATCGCCTCAACGGCGTTGCCGTATGGACATACGTGCTCCTAGGTTGGATGCCGATAATTGCCGCCAAGCCGTTGCTTGAGCTTGTCCCTGCCAACGCACTTTGGGGGGTCTTGCTCGGCGGACTTTGCTACACATTTGGAACCGCATTCCTAGTTTGCGATAACAAGCGTTTTCGGTTTCATGCGATCTGGCACATGCTTGTCATTGCCGGTAGCACTTTCCACTTTTTTACAATCTTCTTTTTTGTGGCGTAAATCGTTCCCGCCCCGGAAGTCCCCAAGACAAGGTATCAAGCACCTCATTTGACGGTTTTTGAGAAATTGCATAGGTGCACGAAATGGACGGCGGATATAGTTAATGACGACATGCCGCCCCCGAAACCGAAAGCTCACTATGCAAATAATCGATCGAACCGAGGAGATCCGGGGACAGGCCAATGGATCGCTGTAAGAAGTTTACCGTTAACGTACCAAGAATCCACCTAAGGGCATCTACCTCGCCTTAGCGCGGCCTGTCCCCCAAGTCTCCAAGTCTTCGCCTTAGCGCGGCCTGTCCCCCAAGTCTCGCGCCAAGTCTCGCGCGGCCTGTCCCCAAGTCTCCCACCAAGTCTCCCAAGTCTCTCGACGACTTCTCGCTACTTGCACATCAGCCGAAAGCATACGCAAGGCGTGCGAAGTCCGCTGGATTTACTGCCCACACCGCCCGAACAATCCTCCGACGCGAAACCGTCTCAGTAACGGCTTTGTGCCATTCCCGATCGGCGTCCAAGGCAACGGGTCGACTTGAATTGGCGGACATCTTTCGCCAGCACGGCCAGGATTTTCTTCGTACGCACAGGCTCCCGCTGAGTCACCGCAAAGTGATTCAGCAGATCATGAACTGCCGAACCGCAGTGCTCGGCGGACATCACCAGGGCTGCGCGCGGTGTGGTTTTCAGATGTTTCGTTACCACAGTTGCCGCAATCGCCATTGTCCCAAATGTCAGACGGCGGCCAAAGAAGCTTGGCGAGCAGCGCGGCAACTTGAACTGCTTCCGGTTCCGTATTTCCACAACATGTTTACGCTGCCACATGAGATTAACCCGTTGATTCTCAAAAGTGAAATCAATCAACGATTGCTGCTCAAGCTGCTGTTCGACGCCACGGCAGAAACGTTACTGGAGTTCGGTCGTGGCGAGTTCAAGGGCAAGGTTGGCTTTACGCTGGTGTTGCATACTTGGGACCAACAGCTTCGACCGCACTATCATCTGCACTGCCTGATCGCGGCTGGTGCAATACAAGAAAGCGCTGCTGAAAAAGCGGACCGTTGGATTGCTGGAGGTCGGCAGTTTCTGTTTTCAGTGCGTGCACTAAGTAAGATGTTTCGAGGGAAGTTTCTCGCTGGGCTGAAGCAGTTGTTTGAGCAGAAGTCGCTGGACTTGCCCGAAGATTTGACTTCCATCGCGGCGCGCCGGCAATTGCTCAAACGACTGTGGAAGAAGCCATGGGTTGTCTATTCAAAGGCTCCGTTTGCCGGACCGGCGAAGTTGCTGGACTACTTAAGCCGGTATACACATCGAGTCGCGATCCACAACTCGCGAATTATTGACTGTTCAGACGGCAAGGTGACTTTTTCGTTTCGCGACCGACGCGATGGCGACCGACGCAAACAGCTGACGCTTCCGGTCGGCCAGTTCATTGGAAGGTTTCTGACGCATGTGTTGCCCAGCCGCTTCATGCGAATCCGGCACTACGGATACTTAGCCAACCGATTCAAGCAAGAGTGGTTGACGCGAATTCGGGTTGTTATTGGCGCTCAGCCTCAAAAAAACTTTACCCCCGAGCCAGCCGACGCTTGGTTGAAGCGAGTCCTCGGAATAGATCCTGATCTTTGCCCGAAATGCGGTGACCTGTTGATTGAGAGCCCATTTCCCAATCAGCTTTCCCGTCCAGCAAGCGTATCCCGCGACCGATCGCAAGCGAACGCCAGTCCGAGAGGTCCGCCCACATGAATCTCATCTCGGAAAAACAAAAACTGGATCAGCCTTCACACTACCGGTTCGCGCTGGCCGCAGTCACCTCGGATTCAATGACACAAATCTGCAAATCTCACGCAGGCCCTGTTAAGACATTGAAGCAAGGCCTTGTTGACTTCCCCCAAAAAAACAAATTGGACGAATCAAATGACATCCGTTAGAGTACAGCGTCGATACAATCCCCAATAGGTTTAGCCGCCCCATGCTTCGCGGCTCAGTTCAACAACGTTTTATCAACAATCGTACCGCTTCGCGAGCACGACAATTGATAAAACGCTCTTCGGTATGTGGCAGAAATAAAATCTAGGTGGGTAAGATTTTTACTTACCAACGGATATTTTAAAATGGAAGACATTAGATTCGATCCGCGTTAAGGAAATTTTTAACGGAACCACCCTTTTGATTTTTGAGGATGAATGCCGTAACACATATCCAGGAGAGTAAGTCTTGACTGCCGAAAATGTATATGAGGGTGGATGCTCATGTCGAAAACTCCGCTATAGGATGAACACCAACCCATTGATCGTTCATGCTTGCCACTGTCGCCAATGTCAACGGGTAACAGGAAGTGCTTTTGTAATGAACGCGCTGGTCGAAAAAATCCAAGTAGAGATTCTCTGTGGCGACATTGCACAATTTCGCTTTCCTGATACTCACCACACCGCATTTTTCTGTCCCGAGTGTGCTACCTATGTGTGGAGCGAATACAAAAGTGGTCGTTTCGACGATTGCTGGTTTATACGTGTCGGTACTCTAGATGAACCGGACCACCTGCCCCCCGGCGTACATATTTATACTGAAAGCAAGCAACCTTGGGTAATTCTCCCCGAGGGGGTACCCAGTTTTAATCAGTTTTACCGCATTAACGATGTTTGGGAGGAAAGCAGCATTATCCGCATGGGACCAAATTGGAATCCGACAGTTCACTAGTAAGTGGAATTCCCCAAGAAAAGTTGACTGTGAATCAGTGTTAACCATTGGGTAAAAAATGTCGCCTCGTTCTCCCTGAATCCACCCACAAAGGCAGATCGAAATCCACCTTCTCTGTCACCATTGTCGGTCACCAGTTCCTGGCGAGTGACCGACGAATGGCTCCGACGAAGGCAGATTTCTAGTCCACTCTTATTTCAACAACAAGCGTTGTTCAAACACCAGTGGGCTGACGTAATCAAGCGCCGAGTGCAATCTTGTTGGATTGTAAAAGCGTTCGATGTAGTCGTTTGCAGCGCGAGCTGCTTGTTCATGTGACTCATATTTTTCATGGTAAACTTCTTCGACTTTGAAAGTTTTGAAGAAGCTTTCCATCGGCGCGTTGTCGTAACAGTTTCCTTTCCGACTCATGCTTTGCAATAAATTGTAGTCGTCAAGACGCTTGCGAAACGCGTTGCTGGCGAACTGCGACCCGCGATCGGAATGGACGATCAAACCGACTGGCGGCTCTCTTAAAGCGATGGCCTGATTGAGCGCCTTGATGGCAAGTTGTGCGTCTATTTTCCGGCTCATCGCCCAACCAACAATCCGCCTCGAACAAGGATCCTTAAAAGCACAGAGGTAACTAAAGACGTCCGAAGTTGGAATGTAAGTGAAATCCGTGAGCCACACCTGATTGATTTTTGAGACAGTAAATTGCTGACCTAAACGATTCGGCGCGATGGGTAAATCATGGTTCGAATCCGTGGTTGAAATCCTGAATTTCGGTTTGCTGCGGGCTTGAATTTGGTTCTCTCGCATCAGTTTAGCGACCGTGTTTTCTGAGCACTCAACGCCTTGACTGACAAGTTCACGATGCATTCTTGGACTGCCGTAATCTTGGAGAGATCCGGGGACAGGCCAATGGATCGCTGTAAGAAGTTCACCGTTAACATATCTAGAACCCACCTAAGGGGACCTATCTCGCCTTATCGCAGCCTGTCCCCCAAGTCTTGCACACCCCAAGTCTCACCAGCCTCCAAGTCTGTCCCAAGTCTTCGGCGACCAGATTCTTTGACGCCGCATGCGTGAAGGTCGGCGTTCCATCAAACGACCGAATTGCGGGACACCAAACCGTATTCATTAACGTCGGATTCGGGTTTCTGGGTCACTCGATCGCCAACTTGGCCATATAGGGATTTCTGTCCCCAACGTTTGATGACAAGCACAAATCGTGTCCCGGTTCCTGTCCCAAGTGCGGAATTCGATTGATGCCGCATAGGTTTCACAGAAACCAAGTTGATCACAAATCATAGCTTCTCCCATCGGCCCCTTGGTATCTCCGCCTCCGAGCTTCAAAAAACAGCATCTTGTTTCCAATTCGGATAAGCTGACGTTCAACCCAGTCGCCTCGTGCGACAACGTTCATACAATGTATAAAGTGGACTCGCCGAAGTCCTGAGGTTTACATCTACCCGACCAGCGTTCATCTTTTTCCGAAATTCAATGAAAAACTCTGTCCGTAAACTTAGGTCAAATTTACGAACTCGAACGAAAGCCAATGGCGTTCGATACGAGCATCTCGAACCCCGACACCTGCTGGCTTCCATGCTGTATGTCGACTTTGGAGTTGGGACTGGCGATTTGACCGTCAGCGATGCGCAATCCCAGTCGCTTGGTGGTCCCCAGATCTTTGGCGCTGGCCACACGCTCGAGTCGCTGCAAACGACCATTGCAAATTCAGAACTCGATTTGAACTTCGACTTGACGCTCGACCAGACGGATTCCGACGCTTTTATTGCGCAGGTGATGGAGAACCTCAACGAGATCTTCGAAGTTTTCGACGTGACGGTTCAGCAGGTTAATTCATCCGATTTCGCTGACATTACTGCCAAGCTCGCCGAACAATCGACCAACGACGCTTACATTTTAGTGGGGGGTGCAAATCCGATTGAGTCAGTCGACTTCGGCGCGTCGGTAATCGACGTCGGCAATACTGTCGACAATCTCGGATTCGTGTTTGCCAAAGAGGTATTTGATTTTTGGCCGTTAGAGTCAGGCACAAACGTTGGGCTAAACTACGAGGTTGCCCCGCTAATGGGTTGGGCGGTGGCCCGTTACGTTGCGAAACATGTGGGACATACCTATGGATTGCAGTCGACCGAGGCAACCAACGGTGCAGCCGAGTACGATGCAATGAGATTCCCCGGGACGGACGCAAATGGGGAGACGCTGACGTACGGCGGGACCAGATCCCGTTATTTTAGTGACGGACAACCAGGAGTTTTTACGCGGTATGCACATGACTTGGCAGCCATAAATGGAATTACACCTGGCGTGCAAAACAGCTATGAGGCGTTGGTTGCGGCGGTTGGAACAAAGCCTGACGCGCCATACTTCATTACGGGTTACGGTCAGTATTCGAATTTCAAAACTCAAGTCAGCTCAAACGCAACCGGATCGCTCACGATTCATGTCGGTGATGAAACGTTTGAGCCAACACTGGCTGAGCTCCAAAACGGGCTACTGATCAACACTGACGGGAGTGTTGAGCTTGGTCAATTGCTTGACCACAACATCGAGATCAAAAATGCACAATCCCTAGAAATCCACCAGACTCTTGATTTTGGCTTCGATGGTACACCCGATCGCAATATTTTTCGCTCCAGATTGGAAATCGTTCCAGTGAATCGAACGATCTATTTTGGCACGATCAACAACAACATTTCATATGAAAACGTGACTATTCTCATTGGTGATGATGGAGACGATATTTTCAGATTCTACGAAACTATCAACGTCGAAGGGATTGAAGAGAATCAGGGTATCTTTCAAAGCGAAATAACCCTTGCCAATGACTTTGCCCTCGGGCGAGACGGTAATGATATCTTCATCGTCAATCGCCAAGTCAAAGCATTGAGTGGCGGCGATGGCGATGACTTTTATCGAAACGATGGAGGTGTTGCTAACAGGTATTTGGGCGGCGATGGTTTTGATATCGTCGAATATACAACAGGCAACGATTGGAACTTCCAGATCCTGCGGATTTTGGGCGATTCGTTTTTTGAATTGGCCGGCCCAGTTATCCCCACCGACAGACAAATTGAGCGATACAGCTTCAACGAAGGCTCCTCCGCGAGAGTGGAGAACCTGACAGCTGACTCCCTGATGGGCGACCAATCCCTGACCTGGGTTCACTATGGCAACCGCACGGTCGTTTCCGACGTGTTGACGGGAGTTCGCATGGAGTTCGTTGGCCAAATGCGTGAAATAGTGGCTGGCCCCAAGGACTTCGTTTTTATTCGTGCAACGGCACACGACCTCAAGGTAAGCGGCCCAGGATACATTCAGTTTTCGTCTGAATTCGACCCAACGCTTGGGCACACCGACAACATTCAACATCGAGTCAATCTTGAGATCGCCAGCCAGGGGCGTTTGGTCATCGGTGCAAAAGCTGGAAACGGCACGCAGGCACTTGTTACAGATAAGTTCCTGAGTGGCCTCACGGGCAATATGATTGTTTTTGATTCTCACCAACCGGATGTAATCGTGCATGGTTCTGACACGGCATCTGATTTCATTGCCATTGCGAGTTCAACCAGTCGTTTTGCTTTGTTTGGCTATGGCGGCGATGACTTCTTTACCGTCGGTTACGCCTATGGCGGAGAAGCTGAGCTTAATCGAGTGCAGGGTAACGTCGTATTGGATGGCGGGGGCGGTAATGACCTGGTATTGATTCGGGACACCGACTCAACCATTGTTCGGATTGCCAACCGCTACGTTTCCAAGGACCAAGGGTCAGGACTTCCGCGGTTCGGCATCATGCGTTATGACAACTTCGAAACGTTTCGCGCCAACGTGCACAACGCACCTGGCAAGTTCTACATCGCCTTCATTTGGGGCTCACCCAACACAACCTATCAGTATTACCTGACCTATAAAACTCCATCGATCACGGCACAACCCAGGACCGACGAGCTGGTTTTGATTGGGGGTAATCCTGATGACAGTCGAGTGTTTATCCCAGCAGTGGAACCACAGTCAGAGCAAGGTGAGTTTCGAGGCGGCGCGTGGGTGTTTGCTGACGCGAGAAAGCCGATTTTCATTAATAGGCTTAACGAGTTGATTTAGCTCGACTTGCGATTGGCTTCGGAAGCAGGGTTAGCACCAATTTTGCGATCGAAGCCAAGATCATCAGGCCAAAGCGAACCGTTGCGTCCTTCTTTGGCTGCTTGATCAGGCAACTCAAATAGAATGCCAGGACAACGACTCCGGCGACTAAATCAACGAAAACCGGATGTGAACATTGCAGCAAGAGATCCGGGGACAGGCCAATGGATCGCTGTAAGAAGTTCACCGTTAACATATCTAGAATCCACCTAAGGGGACCTATCTCGCCTCATCGCATCCTGTCCCCCAAGTCTCCAAGCCTCCAAGTCTGCCAAGTCTGTCCGTTGGCTATGCAGATTAAGACTGATTTTCCGTTCTCGCAGTGGTGTGAGGTTTCTGATTGACGCGATCGGGGAAAGGGCGGCAATGGTCATTCTCTTGCCCACCCAATCAATGGTTTTTGACCACGCCAAACCATGCACTCCCCCAAACAGCTGCTCCGGAGAACCTCTCTGAATTTACTGCTCGCGCGGCCAGAAGCCTTTCGCTCTTAGGTACCTAGCTAGGTAGACAAGGCCCAGCATGATGGGGATTTCCCAGAACAGCCCCATCGTTGTTCCTAGGGCCGCTACGGACCCCACACCGTAAGCAGCGATGGCGGTAGCGATGGCAATCTCAAAATGACTTGATGAACCGATGATCACGGTGATGACTGCTTCGCGATAGTTGAGGCCAAACAATTTGGTGATGAGGATGTTAAACCCCACGACAATGGCGAAGCTCAGTAGTAGCGGTATAGAAATTAATAATAGGAATTCCGGGTTTCCAAGAATCGTAGCTCCGTTGAGCGCGAAAAGAACAACCAATGTTGCGAGTAGCGCTACGATGGAGACTTTCCCAAACAATGGTCGATATACCTGCTCAAACCAATCGACACCCTTTTTCGGAATCACTATTTTCCGGGTCAGTAAACCTAACGAAATCGGCAGTCCGATGAAAACCAAAACCGAAATCGCCAGCCCCCAGCGATCGATCTCTATGTTTTGCAATCCGGTTAACAGTGCGACCACGGGGGCATAAAAAATCATAATCGTGAGGGTATTGAGGCTGGTATTGACCACATTCTGTTCCTGATTTCCGTCGGCCATGGCACCCCACACTAGCACCATGGCGGTGCAGGGACTTGCTGAAAGAAGGATCACCGCGACAAACAATTCGTCATGGTCAGACAAAAAAAGCTTCGCCATGCAAAAACCGACTAACGGAGCCACCAGCCAGTTAGCCACCATCGTCAGCAGAACCGGCTTGGGATTGCGTTTTAGTTTCTTCAGTTCTGATCCTTTAAGATTCAAAACCGCCGGATACATCATGAAAAACAGGCAAATGCCAATGGGGACAGATATGCCCCGGATTGAAAATCTCTCAATATGTTGACCGATATGGGTGTATTGAGACAGAAGCACCCCCGCCAGCATGCAAAGCGGAATCCAAATCACGAGATACTTCTCAAATCCGCTTAAATCGTTCTTTGTCGTGCCTGCACTCATGGGTTGGCCCTCTTAAACCTTACCTGAAAAAGTTGATTCACCCTGATCTCACCTAAGACTCTTGGTCTAAGATTCTAACAAATCTCGGCAAGGACGTGAACGGGCAGCAATGCACCTGTCGCAACGCGAACATCGCAAAGTACTGTCAGAAAGTGGCGGCGGGGCACCGACAAAATCATGCCGGTGCGGCCCCAAAACTACTGAAGAAAACATCAACAAAGATCGGTTCGCAGCCAACTAAAGTTGCCGCTAGTGCTCGTCGCAAACGATGGTTGTGCAAGACCTCATACGAAAATCGACTCGACCAGAAGTGGCTCTTATTACGATTGTTTTTTTTCATCAACAGCAAACTTTACGCCGAGCATTAAACCGTTTATTGAATTCCGAACTGAATCGGACAGCGATTTGATTCAATTCACGGAGACTCGGGTATTCGTCAAAAAAGGTGCCGCAATTAGAGCACCCTTTTCATTATGTAAGTCTCGCCAATCTGGCAAGCAAGCGATCCAAGAGGCATCCAAGAAACGGATGATGCCCAATCCCACTGACCGCCGTCACTCAGCCACTTCGCCATCATGTTGACAGGAGAAATGAAATAGCAACCTCACAAAAACACTGACACAAAACAATTTACAGATCCCTTTGCAGGGCCGTGGAGGGCTCATCGCTTCCGACCATCACTTCTCAAATCTCCCAAAATTACGCCAGGCATAAGCAGAGCCCTGGTAGCGGCTCTAAATTTCTTGGCATATTGCGGCGTGTCGCGTATTTTTGCGTTTCCCGCTCGGCTACTACCCCGCCAACCAATATCTGCTCCCACACGTCGGTCAAAATAGATCAGCGGCTCTTCGTGGGTGAGATTGTAGATGACGACCCGTGCATCTCTCCGGACAACCGTTCCAGGCATGCCACCCAAAATCACCCATTCGTAGGATGGCGATCCTACCCGCTTGAGATCGATGCCGTACTTTCGCTTGCCGTAACTAAGGTAAGCGGTCGCAGACGTCTCATGCCGAAGAGCGAAAGGTTCGCCAAAACGAAGGACTGTTTCCACCCCAGACTCTTTGTAGAAAGTCCATTGCGCCGCCCCGTCTTTTACCCAGCCCAAATCAATTCCTGAATGCTGCGAAAACAAAAGTTGTTTTCCGTTGGCCAATCCCCCAAGTTTGAACATTTTTTTGCCATCGTATTTGCTTGAGGAGTAAATCATATTCCCCGGCGACGTTCTCTTGCCGCCGCTGATTTCCCACTGCTTGAAAGGAGAAAACATCTTCGACGCATCCGAGTATTTCATCGTCGGTGTCCGGTGGTCGTGAGCGTTCACACGACTCGGCCCCTGCTGATCCCGGTTTTGGCCGGAGGTGTTCGTTTCGCTGCGTGCTTTGTGCCTATCGCTGGTGATAGTAACCGTTCCGCTCTGCGTCTGCCGTCTGGGCGGAGGAACCCTCGTTCTGCCGGAAGCTGTCGTACCCTTGGGCGTCCCCTTCCTGTGATCGTGAATCGTCGTTTCGCGTTGAGAATTCCATGTTCGATCAAACGCCTTGGTTACCCTCGGGTTCTGCGCCATCACTGCAGTATTCAAAAAGACCGCGGCTAGAGTTGCCAACACCAACATCGCAAATGAATTCTTCGTGGACATCGTAGTTTCCTTCCAATCAAGAGATTCGTATTGGCTGTCACCACGGACACCCTCCACACCCCTAAGCGAAATATCATCGATATTGTTACAAAGCCTATTTACTCAGTTATCTCATCTCATCGAAAACATGCCTTTCGCCTCATAAGACGATCTGATGGCACATCTGTTGCTCTGCCCCATTTGCACCAATTCGCTTGGAAAGAACTCTTTCCTGCCCCAGTTTGAGACGCTTAAAACCCTGCCAGTTTTCCCTCCAAGATTTCCGGCATCATAGCCATTGTGAAAAATCGTTTTCTTACACGATTTGCATAGCCAACGTTGAACCATTTCCGATCGTTGGGGGACTCGGATAAATCAACCAAGCATGCCTCACAGCAATGGCAGTGCTTTGCGCTCAAAAATTGCATTCTCATGTTGCGTGTAACATATTTTTCTCAATTTCGCTTACCTAATGAGAAGCGGAACGCATTGTCGCGATCCAATCAAGAATCAATTTCTCAGAAGGAAAATTCCATGTTTTGTCTACGAAACTTTCAAGTGCGTGCGTTGCTGACCTGCATAACAATTCTCATCGCTACTCCAATGGCCGGGGCCCAGACGGCCCGCCATGCGAAACTCTTTTTGAACACTCAACAAAAAGCATCCAAAATGGGTACGGTCATCAGGCCATCTGCGGAAAACGACGTCCTTTTTCGTGTTCAGTTGCGCGTGAAAACAGCCAATTACAAGGACGCAGGGACGAATGATCCCGTCAAGGTGCGTATCAATGGTGCACAAGGAACGTGGATCGACACCGCCGCCGATGATCACGAGCGGGGCCGTTCGTATCTTTACGACCTCGTTCTCCAGAACTCCGGTAATCAGGGAATAAAACTACGCAATATTACGCAATTGGAAATCTCTAAAACTGGCAGTAATGGCTGGTGTATCCAATCATTGGAACTGATTGTCAACAATCGTGTGATTTTCCAGAAAACGTTTTCCGGAGGCCATTGGCTCGACAACTCCACAGGAAAACAGCGCAAGCTGGTGATTCCCTCACGAGCATTGCGATCGCACACCAAATGGAAACGATTCAAGAGCCCGATCCCTTCACCGGTAATCAAGCAGGCCGAACTTGAACAGCGCATTGAGTCGATCATCGGTCACTACATTCACGCGGATAAAAAGATTCAGTGGGGGAAACTAAGTGGTCGCGGCGTCGAAGTGACCTATAAGGACGCACAGACAATCCATGTCGATCTTGATCTTAAGGCGGACGTTAGCAAATTCCCCGACGCCGCAATTGACGTTGATTTTGACATCAGGATCACCGCCCGGAAGGGTGCAATTGACTTGAAGGTGTTGAACTTTAAAGTCCGCGTTGCATCGAAACTGCACCAAGCCATATTAGGAGTAAACGGATTCTTCGGTGGTACAAACCGGACGAAACTGCAGAATTCGATTAACAACCAAATCGAGCGCAACATCACTAGCCGTGCCATTAGTGTCTCAACAGGTAATTTCGACCTGAGCGTGTCAGTCAAACCAGGAGGCGACGTGGTTGTGCTTCCGAAATTTTAAAGCACTGACCATTCATACTTTGCGTTTGTCAACTAAAAGCCGGGGCTCCCTAAAGAGCTCCGGTTTTTTTGGTTTGTCAGAACGGCATTGCTTGGGCAATTCCAAAACTCTCTGCTTCGTCGCCGAGTCAATTGACTCCAACACCGCCGAAATCCATGCCACGTCACGCCGCCATTCAGCATTCCCTGTCGCGAATAGCTGCGAAAATCGCCTTTGGTTGCACACTATTTTACCGTGCAAATAGCAAGCCCTCATTTACTCATTCCAAGTGACGTCAACAGTTGTGGCAATGAGAGCTGCAATGAAAGGCTGTGGGGCAACCTGTGCTTTGAAAATAATATTTCTGGAAATGTGTAACACCCTCTCTTGGTTTCCGCTTGAAAGATTGTCGGGGGAGTAACCCTGAAACACTTTTTTGCCAATTTAACCAAGGAGACATTCAGATGTTCAACAAAACAATTATTGCATGCGTACTTTTTGCGAGCCTTGCTTGTACCACGTTGGCCTCAGCAGACACCACCGTTCGTAACAAAGCGGTCAAGGCTGCCTATCAGGGACCAGAGGTCAGGTCTCTGAAAGTTTCTGGAAAAGCATTCAACGTTAAAAAAGCCAAAGTAAGACTGGGGCCCGGAACACGCGTCGTTGATGGACAGATCACACACGTACATCCGTATCTGACAAATACAGGGATCAAGGTTTCGTACACAATGGTTTTTCGACGCGACGGAACCTTGATTGATGTCTCGATACGAGGCGCCAGTTCAACAGGTGTCTATGACGCAATTACCAAACGAACTTCCACCAACAATCTGATTGATGGTACCTGGAAGGGCTCAGCCCGGTACTTGATTGCCGAAATTGGCCGTGCAGTGCCAAGGGACTTGGTTGGCACTCCGATTCCACCCGGCCAATGGTTCCCTCTTCCTGGCCAACCTCTTCCTTCTGACGGAGGTGTTATGGACGGCGGGCAAAGCAACAACCAAGACGAAGGCGATAACATGGACGGCGACGAAGGCAATTACGATGACGAAGGCGATACCATGGACGGCGACGAAGGCAATTACGAAGGCGATGGCGATATCATGGACGGCGACGAAGGCAATTACGATGACGAAGGCGATGGCGATGCTGGAGAAGAAAATGGAGGCAATCCCAACCAACTAAATTACTTCCTAGGCGCTAGTACCAGTCTCGTTGCAATCCCTAGTAGACATCGACATAGTGGTTATGGCCAGCAACACGGTTTTGACCAGCAACGATTCGGGGGCGACAGTTACGGGCTACGAATCAATTCAGTGGTCCCCGGTTCTCCTGCTCAACGTTCCGGTTTGGAGGCAGGTGACATCGTAATAAGTGCTAATCAGAAACCCATGAATCAGCAAAAATCGTTGACCATGGCAGTTGCCGAATCAGACGGTCAACTGAATCTTATCTTGCGAAACGTACGCAATGGCCAAACCGTCACAGTTGTCGTGAAACTCGATGCCCAAACCCCGACCTTCATAGGAAGGGGGACGCGACAACGTCGTTAACTAAAAACCGTATTTCAAAGAAACGAGGTCCCGGGACAACCGTGGGCCTTGTTTTGTTTAACCACTCAAAAGATGCCACTGAAATGGAACTGCCAAATTTCCGGGAGGCCTGATACTTCAATGTTTTCAAATCGCTGGAAAAAGAATTCCAATCCGCAACCAGGAATTGACAACCGAAATCAATCCTTCAACTTATTTCTGATCCATCTACTCCAAGTAAGTCCTGCAGTTTCTTCAGCGTCCGCGAAATGATCACACGAATACTGCCGTCGGTCTTTCCGAGTTGCTGAGCGATATCTCTGGTCGGCAAACCCTCGACGTATCTTAGTCGAATCACCTCGCGATGATTTTCGGGAAGTTGCCCAATCGCTTCCTGAATTCGAACTTCCTTCTGACTGCGGGAAAACGCCGCACTGGGCGATGTGATACTGGCGACTAAAAGATTGACTAACCCCGCCTGGCCTGTTTTGTTGGCGTCGAGTCCAATTTCTTGGGAAGCGTCTCGCTTTTGGGCGTCAAAGAAAAATCTATGGGCATCGACAATCTTCCGCTGCGCCATCTGGCACAGCCAACCAAATGGGTCGCGATCTCCAATTTCAACATCACTCAGGGCGCGGCAACAATCCGCACTTACTTCCTGGAACAAATCCTCAGCTTCGATCTTTTTTCGCAGCGACGCACCGAGATTCTTTTCAATATAGCCGGTCAACTGCGATCGACGTAACTCGATAAACTGCGCCAACGCGTCAGCATCTCCACACTTAATCTGATCTATCAAAGTCGAATCATCGTCGGTCATAAGGGAGGATCACTTTTGGTTAAGGTGTTCGCGAGGCGCATTCTAACATACGGCGACTGGTGGTGATACAATCGCTCTGTGCCACTCCAGCGATTATGTAAGCGATGATGAACGAAAACCCAAAACCATCCGGCGACGAGGCTAGTTTCGTCGCTTGGGAATTGGTCGCTGATTGCCTCGAGCGCCTCGCTCTGTGTTGGGATACCTTTCTTGATTTGTGTCCAGACAATTCAGGCAAGGCAGAGGGTTTGAACCAAGACAGCAGCATAGTCGAGCCAGATCTTGCGAGCTTCGTCCCCGATTTATCGCCAGAGTTGCAACACTTAGCGTTGGTTGAATTGGCGAAGCTGGATATGGACTATCGTTGGCGGGCAGTCACAATGAGTCCCGGCGACTTTGCAGTTTCCCCAGGCAGCGCAAGCTCTGTTGCGCAATTAAGAGTCGAGGACTATCTCGAGAGGTTTCCAAAGTTGCTTGCCAACGGGATACCGCCAGCCGATTTGATCTATGAAGAATTTCATGTACGGAAAGGCAGTAGCGACTCAATATCCGTTGACAAAATGATGGAACGGTTTCCCGGGCAATCCGAAGCTCTGGCACGTCTTCTTGCGCTCGAGCGTAGCGACCACTCGATGTCGCTGTACAAATCCAAGCGAAGCACAAAATTTAGTGTTGGCGATCAAGTGGATGATTTCGACTTGTTGACCGAACTGGGCTCTGGTGCGTTTGCAACAGTTTATCTCGCGCGGCAACGTTCGTTACAACGCTTGGTCGCCCTTAAAATTTCGGCCGATCAAGGCGATGAGGCCCAGACTCTGGCCCAACTAGATCATCCACATATTGTCAGGGTTTACGACCAAAGAGTTCCTGAAAATAGTGGATGTCGACTGTTGTATATGAACTATGTCGCAGGCGGAACACTCAGGCATGCGATCGAGTTTGTGGATTCCATCGACCGTCAACAACTAGATGGTGCATCTTTGGTCAGGGCAGTCGATATCAGCCTCGACGAACAGGGGCAGTCAGCACCGGTTGAATCGGCCAACAGGAAATTCCTGCTGCAATCCAGTTGGGAAGATACGGTTTGTCGCATCGGGCTCCAACTCGCTGGAGCGTTGCAGTATGCCCATGAACAAGGGGTGCTGCATCGCGACTTGAAACCCGCCAATATTCTGCTTTCGGCTGAATGTAGTCCGAAGCTAGTGGACTTCAATATTAGTTTTTGTTCAAAACTCGATGGCGCCAACCCATCGGCCTATTTCGGTGGAAGTCTGGCTTACATGTCCCCTGAACAGATGGCGGCTATTGATCCGGACAACCAGACTTTGCCAGAATCACTGAATTCATCCAGCGATTTGTATTCGCTGGGCTTCGTGCTCTGGGAACTCTACTTTGGGGCAAAACCATTTCCGACCTTGGACCTGGAAAGTAGTTGGAGCGATACCTTGCAGGCTTTAATTGAACGGCGCAAAAACGGTCCTCCCACACTAATCGATCTCGGCGGATTGACCGGTCCAAAAGCCCGCGCTCTTCACGAAACGTTGTGTCAATGTCTTGAGTTTGATCCGGAACAGAGAATCCAATCCGGTGAGCGCTTGTTGCACGAGTTAAGGCTCTGTGCCAATCCGGAAGCCAAAGCAATTCTTCGACCTAAAAGAACTTTTTGGATTCGATTCATACAAGCCCAACCGATGGTCACGATGATCGTCTTGGTTATCGTTCCAAACATCTTGGCGTCTATATTCAATATCTACTTCACGGGTCAATTCGCGATACCCGCGATCAGCTCTGGGGAAGTTAATCCGGAAATCGTTCTAGCCAAATTCAGTGCGATTCATAAGTTGGTCAATGTGATCGCCTACTTGGGTGGGTTTTATTTGATTGTTTGGCGATCGCTTCCCTTAATACGTGCGACGAAGTCACCGGAGCGGTCCGTCGACGACGAATACTCAACGGGAGAGATCGACCGAATGCGCCGAGAATCCTTATTGTTGGGCCCATTTCTTGCAACGGCTGGCATCGCTTTTTGGACGATCGCAGGTTTTGCTTTCCCGATCGCGCTGCAATTTTGGCAAGTCCCGACTTGGCCCGAGGGCTACATGCACTTCGTTAGTGCACATGTTCTTTCAGGGATGATTGCGGGGGCCTACCCCTTCCTGGCAATCAGTTGGTTTGCCTTATGGGGAGTTTATCCGAGATTGAGCAGCCAGCCGGGGGTCGATCTGCATCGTGATCAAGCAGCGCTGATGGATCTTTCGCGGCGCAGCTGGTTCTGGATGGGTTGCGCAATTTTGTTACCCATGCTGGCCGTGTTGTTGATGTCCATAAATAGTCAATCTTACCAGCTTCCGTTGATGATTCTTGGTGCTGGAAGTTTCCTGGGAAGCATCATGTTTGCCTACGGCACCCGTCGACTGCAGAATACCATCTCTACACTTGTGGAATTTAATAAGGGTAGATAACTGGACGACTCTTCCATAAGCGGTAGCGCGTCAATCCGGTTGCTACCGAAATCGATCCCGAAACAGTCGACAGCTTTCGTCGATGAGCCTTCCCCGTAAGCATATTTGAGTACGGTTGGATTTTGGGCTGAAAATGGGACTTATCGTTGTGGCAGCAACTCACTTGCGACTTTCACTGATTCCAAATCTATGCCGGGCAGATGGATACATCCCTAAACGGATCGGAGGATAGTAGCTTTTGACATTCACTTATCAACGCATCACACGAGTACTTCTGGCTAAACTGGACAAAGAGCTCATTGTTGACAGATCCCAGTTCACCTTAATTCTGGAGCCAATGCGCAATCGTTGGGAACGCGATAGAGCGGAGAGAAAAAACTTCTCAGTACGCCCCAGAATCAATACACAATGCTGCACGAGCCCGGCTAGTCCGAAATCCTTGGAGGTCAGACATAGTTTTGGATTTCAATCTACTAGACTGAGTCACTGACACGGTCTTTCATTTCAAGGAATTGCCGATGCCATCGCTAGACTTCGGTGGCATCAGACGCCAAGCGGTTTCTTTGATCAAGAGCTGGAGGGCGGGCATCAAACCAAAAACCCCACTCATACTTACATCGAATTGCAAATCGCTGAGAATCTTCGAGCAGTCATTGGGCCTGACATGAACCGGAATTTATGATTGAAACACGCTCAGCAACTTTCCAATGCATGCTAGTCTCAGAGCCGAAACCTCGGTAACTTAAGTAAATCGATTGAATCAGCAAACTCAGACATAGGCCTCGCTATGCGACGAATTATCATTTCCCGTCTGCTTTTGATTACGAGTAGCTTGCTGCTGGCTTCGACCTGCATTGCGGACGAATCCGAAAATACAAAGAGACCGAACATCCTTTGGATCGTTGGCGAGAACCTGAAGCTCGACCTGGGCTGCTACGGGGCCGAAAACGTCAAGACTCCTGCATTGGATGCTCTGGCAAAAAATGGAGTCCGATACACTCATGTATTTTCCACGTCGCCTGTGTGTGCGCCAAGTCGCAGTGCTTTCTTCGTCGGCATGTACCAAACGACATCAGATACGCACAACATGCGTTCGCATCGCAGCGACGGCTATCGGCTCCCTGAAGGCGTTCGCCCGATTACCCATCGCCTCAAAGACGTTGGCTATTTCACAGGCAACATCGCGACGATGGGGGACCAACAGATTGGGTCGGGAAAACTTGACCTCAACTTCGTGGAAGAAGGAAAGCTGTACGACACCAGTAAGTGGGAGGACCTGCAAGGCAACCAGCCATTCTTTGCTCAAATCAATACGCTTGAGGCAGAGTACGACATCTATGATCGGCAGACTTGGAAGCAGCCACGCGTGGAGTGGAAGGGCGAGGGAACCCACGAGCAAATCGCGACAGTCGACAACGTCAACCCTCCGCCCTATTACCCCGATCACCCGTTAGTCAAAAGGGAATGGGCCAGATACTTGAATTCGATTTCCGGGATGGACAAAACGATTGGACGCGTGCTGAAGCAATTGAAAGACGATGGCCTAGCAGACGATACCGTCGTCATGTTTTTTGGTGACAACGGGCGAATCGAACCACGTGGCATTCACTGGTGCTATGACACGGGATTGCACGTTCCAATGATCATCCATTGGCCCAAGAATTTCCCTGCTCCGGCGAATTACAAAGCAGGTTTGGTCAGCAACCAAGTCATTAGCTTGATTGATATTACTTCAACCACGCTGGGGTTCGCTGGGATCAAACGCCCACTGGGAATGCAAGGTCGAATCTTTATGGGAAACAAGCGCGGGCCGGAACGCCAATTCGCATTCTCAGCTCGCGATCGCATTGACGAGACCGTCAACCGCATCCGGAGCGTTCGCGGAAAAAAGTATCACTATCTTCGCAACTACTTTCCCGATCGGCACTTTGCATCACTGAACCGCTACAAGGAAAAATGCTTCCCGATTAAACCACTGATGCGTCAACTGATGATCGAAGGCAAGTTGTCAGGGGCTCCCGCGGCGTTGATGTCTCCGACCGTTCCCAAAGAACAATTGTTTGACACCGAAAACGACCCTCACGAGATCAACAATCTGGCGACTTCAGATGCCCCTGAACATCGGGAGGCGCTCATTCGTATGCGGTGCGCACTTTCCGTTTGGATGGTTGAAACACAGGATCAGGGCGTGTTTCCGGAACCCAATGAAGTCGTGGCTCCTTTCGAGAAGGAGATGCACGACTGGTTTGGCACACCAGAGTGGTTCTACAACGAAAACACTCGTCTTGGAAAGTAAACGAGCTGGAACATTCCCAATGAACCGACATTCAATAGATTTCCATGTTGCCAAACAACGGATTTAGGCCCCGCCATCCATCGATCGCTAGCCATTCCATGATATTGTTTTCGAAGGCTGTCGCGATCCATGGTCAAATACTCACGCGTTCCTGGCACGACTCATTAACCGACCGGGCGTGTTGAAAAAGGCCAAACGACTACAAAATGCAGTTACCTTTTTGTCTAGCATGCACAACGGCTTGTGTGTTCGGACTACTTTTTCAACACGCCCGACCGCATAACGGGACACCCGATACGTGGTCATTAATATTGAAAAAACGTTCCTGAGAAACTCGACGGCTGGCACTTTGACGATGGAAAGTGCATGCCCAACGGCTGAGCGATGATTCCGCCTGAATTCGTTTATCCGTCTTTCCCAGTTCGGCGCGCCTCTCCATCGACGGAACGTGACCTGAATCACTCGATAGATCCAAATTTTGTGGTTCAAAACTGGCTGCCCGCACCACAAAATCGTGCAACCAAGCATATAATCTGAACAACTTCCCACTACAGATTTGTGATGAAGAGGAATTTCTAGCATGACTCAGACCAAAGCTCGTTGCCATATTCTGCTTTGCAGTGCGTGGGTTCATGTTGGGTGTAAAACTGGATACGGTTTTCAGGAAACCAACGCTGCAGATCAAGCAGCCGGGGTAACCGGCGCGAGCTTTGATGCTTTGAGTAACCATATTCGGGCCATAGTATCGAAACTCATCTGGCAGGACCTATGAAACTTTGCCAACCATCCCAAGTGGAGTCCCTATGAAAAACCCGGCCGTCAAAATCCAGATGATGTTTTGTCTGTTGGCAATTTTGTGCCTGAGCGATTGGCAATCTTCGCACGCAGCTACTGTGGTATCGCAGGAATTGGCGACCGGCCAAGATCAGGCTGACGATAAAATTCGTAGCGCGATCCAGCGGGCAATTGGTCCTATTGAGCTCGCGATGGTTGGGTACCGAGAGAATCGTCGGTGTTTTTCCTGTCATCATCATGCACACGCGATCATCGGTCTGACGGAAATGGCGGGGCGAGGAATGAAAGTCAATCAAGAATTGCTGCAGGTTCAATTTGCCCAAACGGTAGGCCGAACAAAAGGCGTTGAACAACGGTACTTGAACCACGAGAACATCGGGGGCGGCGTTGATACGACCGGACACGCGTTACTGGCCATGCGAACCGGGGGCCATGTGCCAGATGAAACGACGGAAGCGATGGTTGAGTGGATTCTCAAGCGTGACCAAGGGCGCGGATTTTGGACGGGGACCAATAATCGGGCTCCGACTCAAACGAGCGACGTAACCCGGACCTGGTTGTGCCTGGATGCACTTGAGCACTTCGGAACGAAAAAACATTCGGTTCAAATCAAAGAACGGAAATCAAAATCTCACGAATGGCTCCTGAAAGTTAAGGCAAAATCAACGGAAGACGCTTCCTCTCAAATCCGAGCGTTATCCACCTTGGGTAATGTCGACTTGGCCGTCAAAGAATTTGCAACCGAACT
>JBLINZ010000052.1:0-20325 GCA_047639375.1 Mariniblastus sp.
ACTGGACGTTGATCCCTCGCTCGAAAACCTGCCCCTCCAAACCCAACCCTCAACCGTGGAACAGATCGTTTTCAATCTTGTCGACAACGCCTGCAAATACGGACATTCCAGCTCCGATCGCCGAATTATCGTAGGCTGCGAGCGAGCAGGGAACATGCTTCGATTCACTGTTCGGGATCACGGTCCTGGCGTCGAGCCTGAATATCGCAAACGCATGTTTCAGCCATTTTGCAAATCCGATCAAGACGCAGCCAACACGGCCGCTGGCGTTGGCCTAGGCCTCGCGCTCTGCCGACGAATGGCCGACTCGATTGGTGGACGACTGGAGTACGTCGCGAACCAAGACGGAAAATCCGGGGCCACGTTCAGGTTCGAACTACCATTCGCGAGTTGAAGCCGCGGGAACTGAAGCCGCGGGAACAAGGGATAGTCGAAACACAACTCCTCCGCCTCCAAGGCGATAGATCGTTTAACGATTAGCCAGCAGGCGTCCGTGCAGACGCGAAATGTTTGATCGTAACGACGCCTTCCACCTTCAAACCGCGCCCACAGGAGCCGACTCAACATCCCTGAACTTAACAGTCGCCCCTTTTAGTCGCGACGCGTGTTCACGCAGCGTGACGACGTCAAACTGCTTTTGCATCATCTTCATGCAATCGGAAAGTAACTTGATTTTGAGATGGGCCGGCTGATTCATTCCAGGAAAGAATGACAAATCGCTATCGTCTTCAACGCCCATGAAGTCCAATGGATGCAGCAGCAGCGAAGGCTGAACTCCCATCCATTTACACATCTGCATCGAACTCCAAAAATATGCTTTGGCGATCGCCCGGGAATAGGTGGCCAGATACATCACATAGCTCGCATGAATCGGAACTTTAAAGATCGGCATCGTCGTCACGGGGATCTCCAACAGACGGTCATTTCCGGACTCCCACTCGAAGGGATGATTTGACTGAAAACCATCTTTCCAGCTACCAAAAAGTTCTTTGCGGTCTTCCTTCTCAGCTTTGGACAGCGAGGATTTAAAGAAATAATACGCTCGCGCGATCGGCCCCAAATAGGTTGGAAACGTCGAGCAATCATATTCGTATCCGCGTTTCACCAACGTGCGCAAGACTTGATTGGAAAGACTGAAGCCAGGCCCCCGGAATCCGACCGGATCCTTGCCTGTCGCCGCTCGGATCGCGGATTCGCTTTTTTCAAACTCCTCATCAAGCTGGGTTGGCGTGTAGAGATGAAGCCACGGCTCATGGTTGAACGAATGATTGCCGATCTCATGGCCTTGTTCGGCAATGGCTGCAAGCGCAGAACGATTTCGCTCAATCTCCGCGTCTTGGCCGACCACAAACACGGTAGCCGTGAGCGAATGTTGATCGAAAAACTCAAGCATCCGCGGCACGACTACATCAAAATAGCTAGGGAAATTTTCCCAATCACTATCGCCATGCATCTTGAGGTAGGCCCATTTGTTGTCTAGGTCCAGCGAAAGGCTGGCCGTATTTTTGTTCGCCATGTTGAAAATCTTGGTGTCAATAGTTGTGTTCAAAATAGTTGTGTTCAATAGTCGTGGCTGACCGAGTCAACCGAATATCATCTCGCGAGGTGCCCAGCGATCCCGCCGGGGACAACTTCGTTCGTCAACGGTTTATAGGTTCTGGACCGCGGTCGCTTTGAGTTTACCGCGGGCAACACCGCTTGAATTACCTCACAAAACCGCGTCGAAGTTGCGTTCTCGTTGATCTCATGGACCGACCGCTTTGCCGCGACGCCCATCGCCAACAGCTCTGACGGGGCATAAGCCAGCGCTCGCTCTATCGCTCCCATGATGGACGCTTGATCATCTGCATCAACCATCCAATTTCTTTGGACGTGCACATCCAAGTCTTTCCAGTCGGCGTCCCATGCACGATCGGACTCCATCGGCACAGAATGCAACACAGTCAATTTCCGCACGCGTTTTGCCAAGGCTCGATAGCTGGCGACATGGTGCTTTCGAAGGTAATTATTCAAGATCACGACATGCACATCGAGACACGAATCACCATGATCCTCCGCTTCGCGCAATCCGACTTGACCGTCTCCACTATTCACCAGGTTCATCGTGGCCTCCGTGGAGAAGCACCATTATCGTCGGGCGATCGAAGCGAAAGAATTTCGGTGGGAGGCGAGTTTTCAATCGCTTCGAACGATGGAATCGACATCGCGACGATCCAGACGATCGTCGGCATCCCAGCCAGAATCGAAAATATCACATTTTCAAACAACCCATTCAGCAGAATGAATGCGATCAAGCCATCGGTGAGTCGGTGGTTTCGAATACACAGCTGACCGGCTCGGCCAAGGCACATCAGCACGGCCGCTACCCCAGCGATCGCACCCGCCGAAAACGCAATGTTGAGAATCATGTTGTGCGTATAGAGCGAGTAATCGACAAGGTGGTACTTTGATGTCGCGGCTCCATATCCGGTTATCGGCCGCTGTGAAAGCAGATGGATCGCATACGCCCAAATATCGACTCGGCCTGTCGCACTGGTCAACTCCTCCGTGTCTCCTGATTTTGAAAGAAGGGCCAATTTGCTTTCGAGGACCGAACCCAGGTCGCTGTTAATGCTCATCACCAGCAGTCCCACCAACCCCAACAGCCCCACACCAATCAGAGCATAGAAGTATTTAGGTTTAAGCACGTGCTCTCGATAGACAACCGCCACAGCGAATACCGTCGCCAACAGCGAAGTCCTGGAAAGCGAGCCGATCAACGCGGCCACAGCCAAGAGCACTAATCCCGCCCGGATCCAAGACATCTGCTTGTAGTTCACATGCAGAATGCACGCTAACACGATCAAGACGCCGGAGAATTGGCCAAGCGTATTGGGATGCGCGAGGCCGCTCATTCTCGCCTTGAACTGACCGTCCGCAATAGGCTCCTCGAAAACGCCAATCACCGGCACGAAAAAGTAGGCAAACCAAGACAAGACCACGAATCCAGAAACCGCAAAAAAGATCGCATTGAGCACCGTTTTGGGGCCATGCTGAACGAGACAAGTCAACGTCATTAACAATACGCACGTGATTGATATGGCTGATGCCAACGATTCCGTTTGCATCACTGACCCCGGTACCGCCAAATAATAGCAAGCCAGGATCACCACGATCCAGCACACTGGCAGGGCAAACAATAGCCGCCGAACTCTCGGCTCCGAAAAAAAACCCATTGCCCCGTACAATCCACCGACCGCCAGCACGGCTAACTTCAGCAGCACCTGCTTGTCCAACGCCACGACATCTTTGTCGATCGCAACATTGACTAGATTTCCAAACGTGGCGAAAAACAACGCCATTAAACCCACTAAGGGAATGAGCGGCAAATTCAGCAGTCGATTGAGGCGTTGCATGGGCGACAACAATCGCTCATCAGTCCCGTCATATAAATTCGAATCGATCTCAGCTGACGCCATGGGCCACCCCCTCGATTCCAGGCTCGCTGTTTCCTAGTTCGGTTGCCGAATCCTGATCAATCGTATCGCGAATCACGGCTACGCTAATGATCAACATGCTAATCGACTGCCCCAGACAAGCCGCCATCGGAATGCAAAGTAACTTCTGCTCCGGCCCAACGATCAATCCCGCATAGACACCCACGACAAAAGCCACCATGACGACAATACTCAACGAACGAGCCCAGACGCCGATCATCGGCTTGCCCCGGCCTTTCAAATATCCGTCGACCGCTTGGAGGTATCCCTTGATGGCACAGGCGGGAAGCAACCAGATCGCAAATGGAATCGCAGGAGCGAATTCGTCACCAAAAAACTTAATAATCAAGATTGGCACGATGAGCGAAAACACCGCCGCCGAGAACACTTGAAGTGCAGCAGTTCCGGCCATCACCGAAACAGCCTGCCTGAGAGAGACACGTTTCGACTTATCGGCACCAGCATTAAAAGTAAACACGCCCAACGCATTCGGCGCTACCGTCAACAATTGAGCCGCTGGGACCGCAACGAAATAGTATCCTGACTCAGTGACCGAGGCGATCGCTACGATCAAAAACATATCCAAGCGTTCGAACAACTCGGATGCCAGCATCGACAACGCGTAAAACCGCCCGTTCTTTAGCAATTGCCAAACCGTCGGAACCTCGATCGACAGATCGTCTCCCTGAGTCCGATTCTGATCGGCCGACCGGTGGACAACCGTGGCCAAACTCGATCTCCGAAAGACTTGATTCCAGACGTCCATGCCCCGCAGCGTTGGAACAATCCCTATCACGCGACCCAACACGAACAAGCAACAAACCAACCATAACGACGAGATCCCGATCCACGCATCCAGGTTGAGCCCGAACACAACGACCAACAAAAACAAAAACGTGGCCGCGTAAAGAAGACGATTGAGATTGTAAAAAAAATATTTGCGTGTGCCGCGATCCACCGCAGAAATCGTTAGCTGCATATGTTCCCAAGGCACAAACAGGCAACATGCGAGACAAAATGGGATCAAGTACATTTTCCCGACGCAGACAAGAACCACCACCGACACGACGGCGGCGACCACCGCTGTGATTACGCCACTGATCAATCCGACTTTGGCCGCTGAATACTTCAACGATCGCACATTGATCAACTCTCGCACGGCATAGCTGTTGACGATTTCGATCCCGCCGAACAATCCGGCATAGAGAAAAACGTCCCGAGGAAAGAACATGGCGGTTCCAAATTCACCTCGGCCCACGGGGCCAAGTATTTTCGCCAAAATAATTCCTTGAATCAGGTAGATTCCAAAGACAGACAGCGTCGTCAAAAACGTGGCCAACACAGAGACCAAATCCGAATTACGAAAAAGACCGGCCAATCGACCGGCAACGCCAACTGTGTTTTCTGAATTCCAGTTTGACTCAGCTCCCAAGACGCGGGATTCCAAAGCAATTGGTTTTTCGGATTGCTTCATGGAAAAATTCACAGGACCCATGCCTGACACAAAACGCCTTGAAAAACTTAACCTCGATGCAACAAAGCCAAACCCGCTGTCTGGCAAATCAGTTTCACGTCAAACCAAAAACTCTGACGTTCGATGTATTCCAGATCCATTCGCATCCACTGAGAAAACTTTACATCTCGTCCGCGCTGAGCTTGCCACGTACACGTCAAGCCAGGCAAGACCGTTAAGCGGGCACGCTGCCACGCCTCACAGCCATGCGACTCGCCGATAGGCAATGGTCGTGGCCCAACCAACGACATCTGTCCAATCAAAATATTGAGCAACTGAGGCAATTCATCGACACAAGATTTTCGCAAGTATTTTCCGATTGGCGTCACTCGGGGATCGTTCGTCAATTTGAACGCCGGCCCATCCTGCTCACTGTCGCCGCGAAGCTCGGCCTGTTTGGCTTCCGCGTCAACCACCATCGTTCGAAATTTATAGATCCCAAACGGCTTGCCATTCTTGCCCTCGCGAAGCTGACGAAACACGACCGGTCCGGGAGAAGTCAGCTTGATGGCGACGGCCGCCGCAATTAACACCGGCGACAACACGAGAAGCCCCGCCCCTGCGCAACTGATATCAATGGCTCGTTTTGACCACGGTGTCGCTTGAGATTTTACGAAGGCGTGTTTCGCGTGGACCACTTGGCCTGCATTCGATTTGACCGAGGTGATAGGCGCTGGTCCGCTCGATCCTGATAACGCTTCTTTCAATGAGCTAGGATTTGATGCCACGCCGTTTTTCGGCGGCCGGTCGTCTCCATCCTCGTCGTCGTTTGAATCCTCGTCGTCGTTTGCATCTTCCCTCAATGCCAACAGCTTGAGCTCGTCGGACAAGGCAATCAATTCGTCATCCCAAGGGTAAATCGATATCTCAGTATCGACCGATAAGCCCCGGGCCATCGCAATCGAGGCGATCGAATTGGCAACGAGCGACGTCCCTTCTTTATCGGTCTCGGGCAATAAGATCGCCAGACTCGAATCGTACCAACCGATCGAATCCGCAACCCGCATGCGCCCCTGGAAGGCTTCGATGATCTCGTCGGAAATCTCCAAACGTGGCTTGTTCGACCGTTGCGAAACCACGCGAATCAACCCAAATTCACGCCGAGTTGGACGGCGGTCCGAGCGATAGACTTCCTTCAACAATTCAAGCTTGAATTGCTGTGGGGCAATGACGGTTGACGCCGCCGAACTGGTTTGGGTCAAGCGGGACGGGGCAGAACCGAACAGGCGGCCCAACAACGATTCATTCTTTCGCCGGTTGCGAACAATCATCACGACTCAATTATCTAAGTGAAAAACATCAAGGAGGTCGTCGCGCCAAACTGCGGCGATACGAATCAATTAAATACAGCAAACAATCGCAAACTACAAACCGCACACTACATCGAGCACTCACTCCAGATCCGCTACGCCGTTCCAACGGATACCAAAACGCCTAAGCCTTATTCAAAACAACGCCGATGATCTCGACCCCTTGGCTGTCCAATTGCTTGCGAAAACGGTTGATTCCTCGCTGGTCAATTTGGTTTGACTCGACCGTCAGAATCACACCATCGAGATGGGGCACAATCCCATGACAGGCGGTCAGGTGATTCGCTAAGGGCAAGTCAAACACAACGGCGCCAAAATGATTTAGTTTTTCACCTAAGATGTGCGACAGCGAATCAAAGGGCAATTCAAGGGCTTCCTGATCAGATTTTCGCCCCGCTCCCATGATGAAAAGATTCGTCGTCGGCGTGGCAATGACCGCCTCTTCTAATCCGGCCACATCCAAAAGCAATTCACTCAATCCAGGAGCCTTGGCATGTCCCAAGCGTCGAGAAACGAAGTGCTTGCCGAAATCCGATTCAATCAACAGCACCTGGTCTCGAACCATCGACGTCATTGCCGCGGCCAGATTAAAACTAACCGTGCTCTTTCCAGCCCCGCGCGTCAACGAAGTCACGCCGATCGCTAACCCCCGCCCCGACTCCGGCGCTGGCCGTGCATCAGCCCACTGCCGCACCTGACGCGCCAACGCAAAAAAGTGACGACGCAAACTGGCACTGGGAGCGACGCCCTTACGACGCGCACGCAGCAATTCTCGAGGGGCGGATTGAACATTATTGTCGATCATTAGTTCACCATGTTTCGGCTAGAATAAACACGAGGCAAAGTCACAAGCACTGGCAAATCCAAAATTTGCTCAACCTCGCCCTCGTTGTAGTTGGCGCTCAAATGGTTTCGCTCTCGAAACAAGACAACGCAAAGTGCAGCAAACAGGCCACAGATAAAACCCAGTGGCACGATCAGACTGCCTTTGGGACTAATGTGTTTCAACCTAAACGTAGGCTGAGTGTTGACTTTCAAATCTGAAATCTGTTGATCATCAAGCGATGCCATCGCTTTGGCTTCGCCGCCCTTTTGAGAATAAATGAACAACTCAGACTCAGCGATTTGTATATTCCGTTGATGCTCCTGAGCCTTGATCGCTGCGGCATTCATGCCGGGCAACCTGGCAAACGCTCGGCTCTGCTGTTTCTGCAAGCCTTCCACGCGGGACGCAGCGGCCACCTGCTCAACCTTGGCTCGCAAGAAATCAACTTGCATCTCTTCAAAAACCGGATTTGACGTCGTCACCGACTCCGTCCGATCTTCTGGCATCGTGCCCAGCGATTCTTTCATACTATCCAACGCTTCTTGGCGTTGAATGACTTCTGGATGCGTCGGGCGGTAAAGCGATGAAGCACGTTCCAGCTCAGACTCCAGCCGGAAAATCTCGGTCCGAGAATCCTCGTAAGAAAGCCGTTCAACGCCCGTGGTGGGAACCGAGATCAACGGCTCAGTGGACTCCATCACGTCTTGTAACTTTTCGAGTCGACTGTTGGCTTCGACCAACTGGGTCTCCGCTGTCAACAGCTCAGTCTGTAGTCGACTCAAAATCGATTGCAAAGTAGCTCGTTCGTCACCCACCGAAACCACTTTGAGTTCGTCCCGGTATTCCGCCAGTTTGGATTCAGCATTGGCAACCAATTCCTTTTGCTTTTCCAATTCCTCAGCAAAGAACAACATCGAGCCTTCCGCGGCGTGGACTTTCATGTGAACCGCGTCCGTATGTTTGAGGACGGACGCCACCAATTGTTGAGCCAGCTTGGAAGAACTTGCCTTGATGAACACCGTGATGATCGAAGTCTTTTTCTGGACTTGTACGCTCATGTCGCTGCCGAGCTTCTTGATCGCCAACTCCGTTCGCTTGAGCTCGTCGTAGCTCTCAATCGTCAAACTGTCTTTGGCTTTGCTCCCAAAAAAGTTGGGAATCGAGATACTCGGAATCACCCCATCCCAACGGCTTTCCAAAATTTTGCCAGCCCCGACCTCCGCGACCACCGCCTCAATCACAGCGGGACTACCCATGATCGATACAACCGACCGAATTTCTGTTTCACGCGTATCCTGAATCGTCACCGACGTTGTTCCACTGCCGGGCGTGATGCCCGCATTGTTCCTGCCGACTTTGACGTACAGCCCCGCTTCCGAACCATAAGTGCGTGGCCACGCCAAAAAAGCGGCGACCACAACAACCATGACCAGGAGCCAAGTCGAAAATGCTACGAATTTATTTCGCTTGAGCGCACCGAGGATCTGAATGATCGTGAGAGGATTGTTATTCATCTTGGTGTGTTACACAAACTTGAGAACTGCGGCGTTAATCGGAACCACATAAGTCGGACATGAATCGAACAGCGAGAAAGCAATCAGGAGAAAGACATTGGCGTTCAGCGACGGCAAGAACTATCTGTTATTTCGGATAGGCAAAGAGCCTAGCTAGACATGATTAGGGAAAGTCAAATTTCTATTCCAAGTCTATTTACGGCTTCCGAGATTTTCAACTGCCAACTCTCGATTGCACCGGTTATTCCCGCTGAAATCACGATTTGCAGACGGTTTCATTCGTTCTTAACATGGCGTGCGGCCGTTCTTACCACTCCAACCCATTTAACCCTCCCCAGACGCGTGACAAAAAGAAGCTCGGATCCCCTCGCAAGCCGACGAGACAGTGCAAGCCGCCCCAACCGAATGGCCAGCTGGACAGGCCTCCCATGCCCCTCGGCGGCCTTTTCCTGGGTGTCCATTCTAGGCGTCTATGGAAAACGCTTTTGAGAACGACACGCTGGCAGCGAACCTGTTCTTGATTCGTTGGCACTCCCAAACATTTTGGCTTGCGCACGCAGATCATACTTACGACCCAGCCGCTTTCACACCGACCGACGCACCGCCGTGACCTGAGAAACAAAGGAAGCGTGATCCTCAAAAGATTCAAACTGCAAATCAGGTTTGGCCTGAGCCAACTCCTGTCGACTTCCGCCCCCCGTCTCCACTGCCACCACATTGGCCTCAATCGAACGGGCACAGGTGATGTCATTCACCGTGTCGCCAATCACCCACAACGTCGACGGCTCAAACCGAGCCCCCAAAAAACTCTCAGCCGAACTGCGGGCCAGGGCCGCCACGTCGTTTCGGCTGGAATGGAAGTCGCCGTAGCCTCCGAATTCAAAGAAATGCTCGATCCCAAAATGCTGCAATTTTATTTCTGCAGCACGTTTGGAATTGCCAGTCAAAATTCCCATCGAGATATCGTCGCGACGATGACATTCGTCCAGCAAAGAGGACACGCCCGGCAAGATAACCGCAGGAGATTCGTTCAATGTTTCGGGCAAACGATCCCAATACCGTTGACTGAACTCATCCCGATGCTCATCAAATGAGAGCGAATGAGTTTCAAAAATTTCGGTCAAGATTCCATTGTCCGTGCGACCATGAACCCGCATTTCGATCGATTGCGATGCCCCAAACATCTCATTCATGACCTGACCAATGGCTTTGAGCCCAGCCCCACCCGCTCGCATCAAAGTTCCATCAATATCAAACAGCAGTGTGATCGGGCTCATCATTTTCATCCACGAATCGAACAAATTCAGTTTTCTCGTTCGCGCCCCCGCCTTAGCAGTCTCGCGAATCGCCACAGTGTTATTCAACGCAACCAAGGTGACAAGTCTCGTATCAATTGGAATACCGGGACGGACCAGATCGAAGTTTGCCGATCTGCAGCCCTGCCGTTCACCAAACGACTCCCCCTGAGAATCTCAAACGCCACCAAATGGCCCAAATACCATCATTTCTCGGACATTTTGGTGGGGCAAGCAATCCAAATGCTGCTACCATGAAAACACAGTAAAGCGACTGAGAAGACAGTTTCACCTTAAAAGTGGCCCCTTACAAAATGACTTTCGAAGCCCAAACAAGCTTCACGTCAAATCGCACCTCGGACGCACTGACCAATTGCCAAAAACTTAACCCGTCACCTCAGGGTAAATTCAACACCCACGCACAACTCGACGCTGGCCTCAGCCGGACACAAATCATCCACGACGAATCGAAGACAGACGGAGCGCACCACACGACCGACCAGTAATTTTCAGATAGGAACAAAGCGAATGGCAACCACTTCCCAGCCCGCCTCGCCGCCAAAATCGACTCAGCAAAAACTGTTAGCCAAAACTGCTTACACAGAATTGGTAGCCGTCAATTTCCAGGTTCCCCCCAAACTTTTGGCGGACATGATCCCCAAAGGCTTGGAGCTTGACTATTACGAAAAGGAAACTTTCGTCAGTCTAGTTTGCATGACGATGCGAAAAGTTGGTGTGCTGGGAATTCCACTGACTCGGGGTTTCGTGGAGTTAAGCCTGCGGTTCTACGTTCGACACCCCGCCGACCCGGTCAATCGCAAAGGCACGTGCTTCATCAAGAACTACGTCTCCAGCCCGACGGCCGCTTGGATCCTCGGCTCCCGGTACGATTGTGAATATCACAAAATGAAAATGAAGTCCAACAACTCGGGCTTTAAGGTCGGCGGCGTCCCTGAGGTCGAGTACCAATGGAAAGTCGACGATCACTGGAACAAACTGCGTGTCAAAGCACGCTCCGAAATCAGAAACACGGGGCCCGACACCAAGGTCGGCTTCATCCTCGATCATCCAACTCATTTCCAATCTAAAATAAACAAGACGCTCGAGTACCAAGTTGAGCGTCCCAAATGGACGGTTTGGGACGCAGCCCAAGCCAACTTCACGTGCGACGTCAATCGACTGTTTGGCAAAGCCTTCGTTCAGCCTCTGGGAAAACGTCCAGCGTCCGTGTTCGTCACCCAAGGGAGCGACGTTACAATCTATCGACCGACGGAACTGTAGCTGGCGTGTTTGTGCCCAAAGCAAATGAGTCCTATACTCTTAAGGCGATCTCATCGGCCGGATGCTGGGCACGTGTGCCCCGTTTAAATGGAACGTGTCCTCCCCGCGGCCGAGGTCACTCAGTCTCGCCATCGACCTGCCATCGTTTTAACAGCACCGCATCAAGCCCGTCAGTGCTTAAACCAAAAATCGAAAAACGTTTATTATGCCCAATAAAAAACCTGTGACCCTCGCGTTCTGGCTCAGCCAAGCGTTGCTCGCATGCTTCATTTTCGTCGGCCCGGCAGTCTGCCAACAATCGTCCGCGACAGCTGAGAAATCGGCGACCGACGAAGCGGAAGCGGACGAGCAAGTGTCCACCAAACGCCCCAAAGATTCCGAACACTTCATGCGAATCCGCAAAGACGGCAAGGGGCGACCGGTCGCGTTGGAAACTTCAATCACCCGGTACGAACTCACTACCGACGATGGCGAACGAATCACGGTGGACCTGATCGGTGCCGTTCATATCGGTGAGCAAGCATACTACGACCAACTCAATAAACGATTCGAAAAGTACGAATCAATGCTTTACGAATTGGTCGCACCAGAAGGCACCGTTATCCCCAAAGGAGGCGGGCGCGGAGATGGAATTCCGACCAACCCCATCGCAGCAATGCAAGTCGGAATGCAGTCGGCACTGGGACTCGAGTTTCAGCTTGAGCATATCGATTACACCAAATCAAACTTCACTCACGCGGATATGTCTCCTGAGGAATTCGCCGAGAGCATGAAAATGAACGACGAGAGCATTTCAAAATACGCGTTGCGAGCGATCGGACAAAGTATGGCAATGCAATCAGCCGGAAAAGGCGGAGACAGCATGGGCATGATTTTCGCCATGTTCTCTAAGAATAAAGAACTTCGCATGCGTCGCGCGTTTGCCAAACAGATTCAACAAATGGAAGCAGGAATGGTTGTCTTCCAAGGCGCCGACGGGTCTACGATCATCGATCATAGAAATGCAAAATGCATGAGAATCCTCCAAAAAGAAATCGACGCCGGCAAGCGTAACTTCGCCATCTTCTACGGGGCAGGGCACTTGCCAGACATGCAACGCCGACTCACAAGCGATTTCAAAATGAAACGCGGTGGCCAGAACTGGCTCGAAGCTTGGTCACTAACCAATCGTGGCAAAGACACGACTGAGAAATCCAACGACAAATAAACGTCTTGGGGTGCCCCATCAACGACTAGCCGGCAGGCCTCGGCTGCAAACGCGAATCACCAAGGCCGACTGGCTCAAAATCAAAAATTTAGCGAAACGTCTTCGGAAGAGTTTTTCCGAAGTCGTTTCGGTCATTGTTGCCGGAAGTCGTTGTCGGAAATTACAAGTTAGAATCTACAGCCGAGAATCCAGTCTCCCATTGGACTGTCGCCGCTAATTCAAAATTGATCCTTGAGTTGATCCCAGATTTCCAACGCCGCCGTGGCAAACCCCAGGAAAAATGCCGGGTGACCAGGACGTCGATCTAGAATCGAACGCCAGATCTCCGTGTTACTCTTAGGAGACGCAGGCGGGCCCTGACGAAAACGTCGCGGGCGACGACGCGAGTTGCGGGGCGGACCATCATGCCCCTCTCGCCCTTCGATATCACCCTCCAAGTCATCATCGTGACCGAGGCCCCGTCGCTTGGGCCCGTCGCCCCCAGGACGCCCCCCTCCGGCTGGCTCAATGCAGCGCCCAAGCTCAATCCACCCCTCGCGTGATACCATGAGGGCCTCCCACTCAGATTGAGAACACCGGTTTTTCAGGGCCTCCATTCGCCGCAACTGGCCTGGCGAAGCAAAATTCAAAGCCCAATGCTTGCCCGTTTCGACACCATTTTTATGGGCCAATTCGCTCCCGCCGCCATCCTCTCCTAAAGGAAGTGACTTCATTCGCTGGACGGCGCCTTCGACCGACGTGATCTCCTTGATCGGGCCAAGCTCGCTCAGCGTTTTCTCAAACGCCTCGCAGGCCACCGCAGACCAATTGACCTGGGCCCGCGCCTTCTTCATCCGGGCCTTTAATTCCAAGGGGACCGATATGGTCGTTCGTCCGTAATCTCGATTCATCTCATCTCTTTCAAATGAGCCGGTGTTTCCATTGGCACTCAATCTCTTCCGCAACCTTTATGCACCAATAACACCATACAGTATGCATCGAGTACTTACTCTACAGGCCACAAAACACGCGTGAAAATTGCGTCTGAAGGGCCTGGCTGGGCTTCGAACCCAAAAATGCCACTTTGTCACTCCAATCCCAAACACCGCGACGAGAAGCTAGCACCTACCTGCCGATTGTTGAAAACCGACCGACAAGCCAAATATCTGGCGATGAGTACTCACGCCAGCGAGATTACCAAACATGCCTTTTCCCGCACAAAACCGCACCTCTTCAGAGCACGGGCCATGAATCTCGAAGCCCAGTGGCATTTGGCACAATGATTGCGTAAAGCGGTTCTATCCTGAGCTGCGCCTGCCATTTGTGCGGACTGGCTTGGGATTCAACAACACATATTTATCGAAGCGAACATGCTTCGCCAAATCACCACTACTTATTTTTTTGGAGGAATCCGGTGGCAAAACAAATGGTTTTTGACGACGCCGCCCGTAAGCCGCTTTTGGAAGGTGTTTCCAAATTGGCTCGCGCGGTTCGCAGCACACTTGGCCCCCGTGGCCGAAACGCCATCTTGGATAAAGGCTGGGGCAGCCCCAAAATCACCAAAGACGGCGTGACCGTCGCCGAGGACATCGAGCTCGATGACCCATTTGAAAATTTGGGCGTTCAATTGGTCAAAGAAGCCGCCAGCAAAACAAACGATGTTGCTGGTGACGGAACAACCACAGCGACTGTTTTGGCGGAAGCTATCTTTCGCGAAGGCCTCAAGATGATCGCTTCGGGTTACGATCCGATGGCATTGTCACGTGGAATCGCTAAGGCGACGGATGCGATTTGCGAAGAGGTCCAGAGGCTTTCTCAGCCGATTGATCAGAAGAGCAAAAAAGAGATCAAGCAAGTTGCCACCATTGCGGGCAACAACGATCCAGCCATTGGCGACGTGCTCGCCGAAGCCTTCATCAAAGTCGGCAAAAACGGTGTGATCACTGTCGAAGAAGGCCGTGGATCAGAGACTTACGTCGACGTGGTCGAAGGCATGCAGTTCGATCGGGGATATTTGTCACCCCATTTCGTTACGAACCAAGACGACGTGACCGTCGAATTGGAGAATCCCTACGTCTTGATTTTCGAAGAGAAAATCTCGTCGAACAAAGCGTTGATTCCGTTGCTAGAAGCCGTCAGCAAAGCCAAAAAGCCTTTGTTGATCATCGCTGAAGACATCGAAGGCGAAGCCCTTGCAACGTTGGTCGTCAACAAAATGCGTGGGATCCTTCAAGTCTGTGCTGTCAAAGCCCCAGGCTACGGCGATCGCCGCAAAGCCATCATGGGTGACTTGGGCGTGCTGACCGGCGGACAGGTGATCTTCAAAGATCTTGGGATCGATCTCGAAGGCGTTCAGCTCAAAGATCTTGGACGCGTCAAGAAAGTCAAAATCACCTCGGAAGAAACGATCTTCGTGGGCGGCGGCGGCAAGAAGGAAGAGATCGCAGCTCGCGTGGCTCAGATTCGAAATGAAATCGAAAACACCGACAGCGATTACGATCAAGAGAAACTACAAGAACGATTGGCGAAACTCGCCGGTGGCGTCGCTCAGATCAACGTCGGTGCTATCACCGAAACTGAAATGAAAGAGCGCAAAGACTTGCTAGAAGACGCGAAATCTGCGACCGCAGCGGCCCTTGCCGAAGGCATCGTTGCCGGTGGCGGAATCGCTTTGCTGCGAGCTGAAAAAGCCCTCAAGAAAATTAAAGGCTTGAGTACCGACGAAGCCGCTGGCGTCAAGATCATCCAGAAGGTTCTCGAGTACCCGCTGCGATGCATCGCTGACAACGCTGGATTCGATGGCGGCGTTGTCGTCAATCGCGTTCGCGGAATGAAAGGTGCCTCAGAAGGCTTCAACGCCGATAATGGCGAATACTGTGACTTGATCGCTGCAGGCGTGATCGACCCGGCCAAAGTCGTTAAGACGGCTCTCAAAAACGCCTCGAGCGTGGCCTGTCTGTTGCTGACAACTGAGTCGCTAATCGCCGAAATCCCTGTCGAAGAAGAAGAGGGTGGTGACCATCATCACGATCACGGCATGGGCGGTGACATGGGTGGCATGGGCGGCGGCATGGGTGGCATGGGCGGAATGGGTGGCATGGGCGGCGGCATGGGTGGCATGGGAATGCCAGGCATGATGTAAATCCCTGAGTTCATTTAACCGTGAATAATCAAGTGACCAACTCAACGAAACAAAATTCATTTCACTTCTACAAAGAAGCTGAACAAAAAATAAAGGAAACCAACATGGCAAAAATTTCTATCCGACCCCTCGATGACCGTGTCGTTGTTGAACCAATGGCAGCCGAAGAAACCACCGCTGGTGGAATCGTGCTCCCCGATGCAGCTCAGGAAAAACCACAGCGCGGAACTGTCGTCGCTGTCGGACCTGGCAAGCTTCTGGAAAGTGGCGAGCGTGGTGAGTTGTCGATCGGCGTGGGTGACGAAGTCATTTACGGCAAGTACGGCGGAACTGAAATCGAAGTTGACGGCCAGGATGTCAAGATCCTGCGTGAATCGGACATCCTCGCGAAAGTCGTTTAAGTCACGGTTTTTAACCTCGAAAACGAGTTCGCCCGACAAATTCGGATTCGGACTCGTTTTTGACAGGGCTTAAACACCTCTCAACACAACAAGGAATTTAAAATGGCTAAACAATTGCTATTCGAAGATCACGCTCGTGCTCGCATGCTGCGTGGGATCGACATTCTCGCCGATGCCGTTGCGATCACCATGGGACCGACCGGTCGCAACGTGATCATCAACAAATCATTCGGCGGACCTACCGTAACGAAAGACGGCGTCACCGTTGCCAAAGAAATCGAACTTGAAGATCGCTTCGAGAACATGGGCGCCAAGCTCGTGATCGAAGTCGCTCAAAAGACATCGGATCTTGCGGGTGACGGCACGACCACAGCCACCGTTTTGGCGCGTGCGATCTTCAAAGAAGGTCTTCGCAACATCGTGGCAGGATCTAACCCAACCGCCATTCGACGCGGAATCGACAAGGCCGTTGCGGCCGCCGTTGAGAAACTTGTCGAGATGTCGAAAAAGGTTTCCAAAAAGGAAGAAGTCGCCAACGTGGGCGCGATCTCGGCCAACAACGATATGGTGATTGGTGAGCTACTCGCCGAAGCACTACATCGTGTCGGGCAAGACGGCGTGATCACGGTCGAAGAAGGCAAAACTGCCGACACGACAGTAGATTACGTTGACGGAATGCAGTTCGACAAAGGCTACATCTCGCCTTACTTCATCTCCAATCCAACGGACATGAGTTGCGAGTTCGAAAACGCCCGCGTCTTGATCTTTGAAAAGAAGATCAGCAACATCCGGGACTTGGTGCCGATCCTCGAAAAGGTTGGCCAAACGGGCGAACCACTTTTGATTATCGCCGAAGACGTCGACGCAGAAGCTTTGACTCTTTTGGTTGTCAACAAGCTGCGTGGAACGCTTAACGTCTGTGCTGTCAAAGCTCCTGGTTTCGGCGATCGCCGCAAAGCCATGTTGGGCGACATCGCGACGCTAACTGGCGGAACATTGATCAGCGAAGACCTTGGCCTCCAACTTGAGAAGATTGAAATTTCTCACCTCGGAACCGCCAAAAAAGTCACCGTCGACAAAGGCAGCACGACCTTGGTTGAAGGTGCCGGTCAACGGAAAGATATCGAAGCACGAATCGATCAGATTCGTCGTCAGGTCGAACAAACCGACAGCGATTACGATAAAGAGAAACTTCAAGAACGCTTGGCCAAGCTTACCGGCGGCGTTGCCGTTGTCAGCGTTGGTGCTGAGACCGAAGCCGACATGAAGCAAAAGAAGGCCCGCGTCGAAGACGCTCTTCACTCGACTCGCGCCGCGATCGAAGAAGGCATTCTGCCTGGTGGTGGTGTAGCTCTGCTTCGCTGCAAAGAAGCTGTTTTAGCTGCCAAGAAATCGGCCAAAGGCGACGAGAAGGTCGGCGTGGATATCGTCCTCGCATCCCTCGACGCTCCGATCCGTCAAATCGCCAGCAACGGCGGCATCGATGGTTCGGTCGTGGCTGACATCGTGAGCGGCAAGCCTAACAACACGGGTTACAACGCCTTCACCGGCGAGTACACCGACATGCTTAAGGCTGGCGTTATCGACCCAGTCAAAGTCGTCCGCACTGCTTTGGCCAACGCGGCCAGCATCGCTGGATTGCTTTTGACGACCGATGCCATGGTTTCAACATTCGACGACGACGACAAGCATAAGCGTCGCGTTGAAGGTTCGATTGCCTAGTTTCAAACTTCAAATTGGAGCCGGCACTTAACGCCGGCTCCGATTCGTTTGAATCCATGTGCGACGGTTGCCCGTAACTCTGAAACGCAGCTTCGAGCACATCTGAAATCACGAATATAACCAACGGGCCGCAATTTTATGTGGTCCGTTTTTTCGAAAATTAACTCGATTTCTGGATTTCCCCAGACCAGGGAAAACGATCTCTCTCGCCCAATCAGCCGCCCAACCTGCGTAACGCTCGGACAGGATTTCGAGTGACACCCAGCGACTCTTCGCGACCGTAAAACTGGAATCATTCATGGCAAAACGCGACTATTACGAAGTGCTTGGAGTCTCCAACGATGCGAGCGAGCGCGAAATTGCCAAAGCATATCGAAAATTGGCGGTCAAGTTTCACCCGGACAGCAATCCTGGTGATGAAGAAGCCAGCCAAAAATTCAAAGAGGCCGCAGAAGCCTACGAAGTCATCAGCGATTCGGAGAAACGGGCCCGATACGATCGACACGGCCACGCTGGCGTCGACGGCTCCAGCCAATTTGGATCAGCCGAGGACATTTTCGCCGCGTTTGGCGAGATGTTTGGAGGCGGCGGTCGCGGGAATGGTGGTAGTGGCGGCATGTTTGATGACCTCTTTGGACGAGGCGGCAACCGAGCTCGCCGAGGCAGCGACGTTCGCGCCGACGTAACGCTCACACTTGAGGAAGCCGCCCGCGGCGTTAGTAAATCGCTCAAATTCGATCGCAAGCATAACTGTGAGACCTGCGATGGCAGTGGCAGCCAACCCGGCAGCAAGCCAGAGCATTGTCAGCAATGCGGGGGCCGAGGACAGGTCCTTCAATCTGCTGGAATCCTGCGCGTCCAAACAACATGCCCCGTTTGTCGCGGCGCCGGACAAATCATTGTCGATCCCTGCCACGATTGTCGCGGCCAAGGCCAAGTCAATAAACGCGTCGAACTGGATGTGGCCATCCCTGCTGGCGTGGACGATGGAATGCGTGTCCGACTCTCGGATGAAGGCGAAGCCAGCCCCAACGACGGACCCAACGGCGATTGCTATGTGTTTATCAAGGTCCGGAAACACAATCTTTTCCACCGTGATAGCAACAACCTGATCTTACAAATGCCAATTTCGTACACCCAAGCTGCGTTGGGTGCTGAAATCGAGGTCCCGACACTCGAAGGCCCTGACAAACTTACGATTGCTCGTGGTACGCAGTCAGGCGAAGTCTTCAAACTCGCCGGACGTGGGATGCCCAACCCACAAGGTGGACGAACCGGCGACCTTTTAGTCCAAACGTTTATCGAGACACCCAAAAAAATCTCCCCCGAACAAGAAGAAATCCTTCGCAAGTTGGCCGAACTGGAACACACTGAAGTTCTGCCTGAGAGAAAGAATTTCCTCAAACGACTGACGGAGTATTTTGCGACTGCAGAAAAATAGTGCGCTCATTCGTTTCGCCCTTGCGCTAAACATTGAACGCTGACACGGTGCTCACAACATCAACCAACATTAAATTCGATCATGAATACCGAACCAGAAAAACAACTCGACGACGCCTACGATCCTCAAAACCCAGCGGCGGACCCTCAGGATCCGAACGCCTCAGAGCAGGTCGACATTGTGTTTTCCGAAGAAACCGAAGCCGCTCCGACAATCGAAAGCTTGCAAGCGGAATTGGCAGACGCTGAAAAGCGGGTCCTTTTGGCCCATGCCGATTTGGAAAACTTCCGACGACGCAACCGACGAGAGATGCAAGACCAGCTCAAATACGCTTCGTTGAAATTGATGGGCGACATTCTCGAATCATCCGACAACCTCCGTCGCGCCGTTGAGTCTTACGAAAAAGACGCCAATAGCGATGGCTTGGTCGAAGGCGTTAAACTCGTCGAACAGCAAATCAATAACGTGCTTCAGAACTCTGGCTGCAAACGAATCGAAGCCGTCGGTCAGCCGTTCGATCCAAACTTGCATCAAGCTTTACAGATGCAGCCGAGCAAAGAGTTCGACAACAACATTGTGATGATGGACCTGCGGGCCGGATTCCAGCTGCACGACCGAGTGATCCGCCCGTCCCAAGTTTTTGTCTCCACCGGCCCGGCCGCCGAATAAACTGCTTGTCGCAATGTCGCTGTTAAAGCTTTATTTTCAACCGCGATCCGATTTCCAATTCCACCCGGTATCAACATGCCAACTTACGATTACATTTGTGACGCCTGCGAGCACGCTTGGGAATTATTTCAGCGAATCACCGAAGACCCCGTCAAGAAGTGCCCTGAATGCGGCAAGAAGAAAGCCGTTCGGCAATTTGGAACCGGCGCCGCAATCATGTTCAAAGGCAGCGGATTCTACGAGACCGATTACCGTAGTGACTCCTACAAAAAGTCAGCGGAAGCCGACAAGCCCAAGACATCCGACTCAAAGTCCGGATCCGATTCGAAGTCAAAAAACGACTCCGCTTCCTCAAAGTCTGACTCTTCAACGCCGGCTCCCAAAACCGACTCAGGCTCAAAGAAAAAGAAAAAAGACTAGCGATTTGCTAAAGCATGAACAAGTCTTTTAGCGCGAGCGAGTCTAAAATTTAGCTTGGGCACATGTGCCCAAGCTGTTTAGAACATCGGCTAACCTTTCTCATCCGGGTTGTGCACGCATACCAGGCAA
>JBLINZ010000053.1:0-20010 GCA_047639375.1 Mariniblastus sp.
GAGAACTTGCCATTGGTTGAATTGCTGCTTGAAAATGGCGCGGACCCCAACGTTCCAGCTGATGATGGGTATTCCTGTTTGCTATTCGCGATTGATTCCGACTCTCCCGAATCGATTGCGATCACCGAAATCCTTGTTCGTTCTGGCGCCGACATTCACGAAACAGGGACAAACGGATGGACACCACTGCATATGGCAGCTGCGCGCGGTTATGTCGAAAAAGCTCAGTTGTTAATTCGTGCTGGGGCGCGAGTCAATCAACGAAAGCAGATCGACGCTGCAGAGACGCCGCTCATGGAGGCTGCATTTTCTGGTCAACCAGGAACGGTTCGGTTGTTGTTGAAGCATGGTGCAGATCCCACGATGCGTGACATGATTAACGAGCGAACGCCGCTCGAGATCGCCCAATCTGCAATGGCTGGCCCTGATCCGGAAGTCTACGAATATCTGAAGGCGGAGAATATTCAAATCGATGCGGACGAAATGTTCGCTGAGATGGATTTGCCGCCAGAACAGCTTGCGATAATGAAACAGACAATTGGGACTCTCGATTTGGCCGAAAATTACGTCGAGAATTCAAAGAGACTTGTTGAGACGGGCAATCACGCGGAGGTGATTCGAATCTTGACCGAGCACGTTGGGCATCGATGACAGCCTGGGTTGATCCAAGGAGTGAGTTGTAGCCAGACTGGCAACCGTTCGAGATTCGCAGATCGTTCTCACGAAGTCTTGCGAGTCAGGCGACGGAAAAGTGCGAACGTCGAACTAACTTCGTCCGGTTACCCAGCCACCTGCCAAACCGCGAATCAATCAACCGGCTTGCCCCAGGCGGTGTTGATTCTCGCGTTTAACTCTAACGCGTCGCGTTACCAGCTAAAAACATATTCGCATGGGGTCATAATCTGGTCTTTAAGTATTCACTTTTTTCGTCCAAATTTGAGGACAGAACTGACGATTTGATTTGGCAGGATTTTCGATTGATTGGCAGGGGCGTCTAGTGGTTGGGTGGTGGGTTAGAGTAGAATAGGGAGGTCTCATTAACATGGTATCCCCCTTGGTGGAGTGCCATTTCCTGGGACGGATTCAGCTCTACACAAGCCGTCAAAATGTTTTGGGCGTTTATCTCACTTCTTTCTCAACGAAGCATGAAAAGTTTACCAATCATTGATAGTTTTGGCCGCACGCATACGAGCATTCGGATTGGCGTGACGGATCGCTGTAACATTCGGTGCTTTTATTGCATGCCCGAAACCGTCAAATTCATGCCGCAAGCCGACGTGCTTACATTTGAAGAAATTCATCGGCTGGTTCAAGTTTTGGCGAAATGCGGCGTTGACCGAATTCGGCTGACGGGCGGTGAACCGCTGGTTCGAGCTCAGATCTGGAAGCTAATTACGATGTTGCGTTCGGTCGAAGGGATTCGAGAAATCGCACTGACGACCAATGGCCTGCTGTTAGCGGATCAAGCTGAGCAGCTGAGATCGGCCGGCTTGGATCGTTTGAATGTAAGCTTGGACACCATCGATCCGGATAGGTTTAAACAAATCACGAGGCGGAAGGGGCTAGACAAGGTCTTGGCGGGAATTGAGGCAGCACAAGCTGCTGGGTTTTCGAAAATCCGAATCAACGCGGTTTCGATTGTGGGGATTTCTGAAACGGAGATCGTCCCATTGGCGCGCTTTTCGCGGGAAAAAGATCTGCAGCTACGCTTCATCGAGTTCATGCCTCTCGATGGCGATGAAGCTTGGCAAACTCAACAAGTGCTTTCGGGGGCCAAGGTCCGTCAGATCATCACCGAGGGAATCGGTCCCTTGGTGCCAGGCAAGCGTCCAAACGCGAGTCAGCCGGCGATTGACTATTCGTATTCGGACGGCAAGGGATCTGTGGGCTTCATTAACTCGGTGACAGAGCCGTTTTGTGGGGCTTGTGATCGAATGCGGGTAACAGCCGAAGGCAAATTTCGAAACTGTTTGTTCTCCAGTGTCGAATGGGACGTTCGTGACGCTTTGCGGGGAGATGCGTCGGACGAGGAAATTGAGGCGATTGTTCGGCAGTGCGTAAAGGCCAAAAAAAGCGGGCATGGAACGGACGACGGTCAATTTCATCGGCCTGAAAAAGCGATGTACCAAATCGGTGGTTAGAATCATTGGTGGAAGGTCCGGCATTCGTGGCTTTTGGTTCTTGCTTGCTTGCTGATTCCGTTTAATGTGAGCTAAATCACGCGACCGCACCGCATTGGCCCTAGGTAGGCTCGCAGATTGTTTGCTTTATCCGAACGAATGCGTCTGCGGCTCGTAGGTTAGAAAGAATGGGTTTTGGGGAGAGACAATCTGCCCCAGTTTATTGACCTAAAATTTGTTACGAATCGAAAATAATTCAAATTGATTTTTTCGAATCTTGGCGAAAACCCAAGTGATAAATTGACAGCTTGGTCCTGTTCAAGCTCAAATAGTCATTCCATTAAATATTGCCTTAACCACGGAGAGTTGCGAAATGCATTTACGAAAAGTTATGTTCAGCTTGGTCCTTACCTGCTTGGTAGCCGCCAATTGTGTTGCCCAGGACGAAAGCCCCAAAGCCAAGAAGGCCGCTGAGCGTGCGGTTGCCAATTTAACGAAGCAAACGATGAAGCAGTTTGCGGCTGCGAAATTGACAGATGAGCAGAAAGAAAAAGCTGCTGCGATTGTTAAGAAACACGTGGGCGCAGTCACCGAAGCTCGCAAGGCTCAAGACTCTATTCTGACTGATGATCAGAAAAAGAGTCGAACAGAAGCCATTGCCAAAGCCAAAAAAGATGGTGTCAAAGGCAACAAGGTCTACGCCATGGGCGTCAAAGCCATGGGACTTGGCGAAGAAGAGCAAAAGAAGTACGACACAGCCAAGAAAAAGTTCCAAGCCGTTCAGGGCAAGATGAAGTCTGCCCTCATGGAAATTTTGACAGACGAGCAAAAATCTGCCATGCCTAAACGCGGCAAAGGCAATAAGAAAAAGAAGAAGAACGACAAAGCAACGTCTTCTACTCAAACGGTTTCGCTTAAGCTCCCAGGCATGACCTGAGGCGGCTGTGCTGCTTCCGTGCGAAGCGCTCTTAACAAAGTCGATGGGATTGCCGAAATCAAGACAAGTCCTTCTGACAACTCATGTTCATTCCAAGCTCCGGCTGATCTTGACGTCAAAGCGACGCTTGACCTGATCGTCGAAGGTGGAAACAAGCACATCAAGGGTTGGTCAATCGACCAAGAGTAAAATCATGTAATTCGATGTTAACACATTGAGTTTACGGAAATGAGGGCCCGTTTGCTTCGGCAAGCGGGCTTTTTTTGTGGCTATATCGAGTGTTTTGCTTTTTCAGACTTTTTATTCAGGGTGTGACCTAACGTGTCCAACGGCTGGCGATGATAGGGGCATGACAGTTGGATTTCACCGGAGAAGCAAGATGCGAAGCGACATTCAAAAATCTATTCATGCCTACGACGACTTTGTGATCGCTTTTCGATATCGCGATGCCAAGGGCAATTTCACAAACCGAGTAGTCAGTCCCATCAAATTTTTGGGAGCCGATAAATTTCTTGGATTGTGCCTTTCTCGCGAAGAGCCACGTCAGTTTTGCATGTCTCGCTGCGAAGGCCTCGAGCTCAAGCCGGCTTGGGATTACGTCATGCCTGTGGCGATGACCGCTTAAAAACTCACTGCGGTGCCTCGCTGGTCCGTGAAAAAATGTCAAATCGTTTCGATTGGTAGAAAGCGAACGAGAAATGCGGGTACTTCCTGACGAAATGATGTTGCTGTCATTGCGGTGTACTATCAAAATAGGTGGAGGGCGTTGATTGATGGTAAATACCTTACAGCACTAAATCTCCATGGTTCTCAGAACCTCACAACTTAAAACGTTCAACCAAGCATGGCGTCTGTCAGGCTTGTTGATGTGTTGGAGTGTCGTCGTTTGTGGCTGCAACAAGTCTGATTCGGCCAATCAGAACTTTTCTCAGGATTCGAAGTCTTCGAGTTCAGCGTCCGTTTCCCAGTTGTCCAATCTAAAAAGTGCAACGTCTCAAGTTGCCGAGATTCAGGATGGGGATGAGCGATCGGATCAAGTCCCTGGAGTGGCAGTTGAAAATTCACTCAGGCCCAGTCGGTTGTATCTCAACGACAAGCATTCTCCAGACTCCCCGGTAGACGCCGGAGGTTTGGAGGACAACGAGATACACAAGAATTTCACGATTTTGATGTTGGCTCACGAGCCCGACTTACGGGCTAGGACTCTAACAAAGCATCTTCGGCATATGATGACGGACGAACAAATGGCGGCGGCTGTGGAGTTGGTACTAAAGAACGATCACAAGTTCCAAAAATTAATTCGGCGGCGGGCCGAAGTTTTGGAGTACGCCTACGACGGCCTGAATATTCAATCTGAGCTAAGGCGAATTGACGAGGAGACCATTCTTGTGTCGAGAGACATTCGGAACATGGTCAACCGGGAAATTCTCACGCGTGAGCAAAAAATGCAGTTTGCGGACCAGCAGAAGAAAATTGTGGAAGAGCGAGAGCGACTTAATTCCGAAGAAGAAACTAAGCAATGAATAACGACTGACGCCTTCAGGTTGTTCCCGCATTGCCTTTCAACACTCGACAACAAAGACCGCCATGAGATTTTTAGACCTCGATCATATCAACCGAAATTGCATGCTTCGATTGGGGCAGGCGGCTGTCGCGTTGCTGGGGTTGTCGTTGTTGGTTCTGATTTACGTGCAACCTAGTTGGTCCACGGAAAAAGGAGGTTCGATTGCGTCCACGGTTGGGATGATTCGACCGGTAGCCTTCGTGCCGGCGACCCAGATTACGGAATCAAACGAACGGTTGGGGATTGAAGATTTAAGCCAGGGCCAGCCCAACGACTTGAAGAAGCAGTTTAAAAATCGAGTGATTCCGTTTGTCAAGAAATATTGCTGGGATTGCCATGAGGGAGGCGATGGTGAGGGCGATATTGATCTTGCTCAATTCGCGAACCATACGGAGGCAATCGAGGAGCTTGAAGTTTGGTCTCGGGTCCTGGAACAGGTTGAGCGTGGCGACATGCCACCGGAAGATTCGAACCAGCCTACTCGTCGAGAAGTCGAGTATTTACGTGGGTATGTTTTAAAGTCAATTGAGACGGCAGAGCGTTTAAAAGCCCCGTTGGGCGGGATGAGGCGTCTCAATCGAGTTGAATATGAAAACACGATTCGAGACCTTTTTCGGTTGACTCGCGGCTGTTTCAACAACCCAGCCAAGATCGTTCAGACTCAAGACTATTTTCAGCCTGCCACGGGTAGAATGCCGCGGTACGTGCTGGCTGTGAGTCACTTCTTCAACTCCCATCATAGGTATTCCGACCTGCCCGGGGTCTCGACGCTTCCGGTTGATCCTCCGGTGGAACATGGGTTCGCGAACGATCAGGGGGCTTTAAGTCTGTCTCCGTTGTTACTGGAGAACTATCTAGAAATATCCGCTGGCTTGATGAACAACGCTGAATTCTCGCAGATTTCTGGATTGTGGGAGGCGATGTTCGTGGCGGAGGATAGCGCGTCGCCGAAGGAATTGATTGAACAAGGACACGAAAAAATCACGATGTTTTTGCCGCGAGCGTTTCGACGCAATGTGCGCGACACGGAACTGAGGCGATATCAAGATTTGTTTCAAGATGAGTTGTTGGGGTTGGGTACGACGGCAGCCGGTTATACCGAATCAATGAAAACGACGGTTTCGGCGATTTTGGTGTCGCCTAGTTTCTTGTTTCGAGATGAGTTCACTCCGGTCAATTCGGGCGATGCATCCCGTCGGCAAACCGAACTTGAACAAAACTACGCGATGGCCAATCGGCTTTCCTATTTCTTGTGGGCCTCGATGCCAGACGACGAGTTGTTTCAAGCAGCCAAAGAGCGTCGGCTGACCAATCCGCTTGATTTGGAACGCCAGGTCTCGAGGATGATGGAGGATCGGAAGATCAAGTCGTTGGCGACGGAGTTTGGGATGCAATGGCTGAAGGTTCACAAAGCGGCGTCGGCAATTCCCGATCGTGAGCGGTTTCCTGAGTATTACCAAGAGAAAATTATTCCCCCGCCGGCGGTTTCGATGATGATCGAACAGCTGCTGTTTTTTGAGTCGGTGATGGTCGAGAACCGTAGTATCGAAGAGTTTGTCTCTTCGGATTTTGGGTTTTTGAATCGTCAACTCATGAATTGGTATGGCGTCGACCCTAAGGCCGTTTTGGGCTACACGCCACCGATTGGAGACTTTGAAGATTTCTTCAGAATCAAGTGGCCGAACGGTCATCGTGGCGGTGTTTTGTCTTCGGGGGCGATGTTGATTTCAACATCAACGACGACTCGGACCAGCCCGGTTTATCGCGGGGCTTGGATTCTTGACGTGGTATTCAACGCCCCACCGCCACCCGCCCCAGCCAATATTCCATCGCTGGAACAAGCCGAGGATGGCCTGCATTCCCAGTTAAACGTTCGGGACAAACTGGCAAAACATCGTGAAGATCCTGCCTGTGCGAGTTGCCATGATCGAATTGATCCCATGGGTTTCGCCTTTGAAATGTTCGATGCAGTCGGGCGTTGGCGTGGAAAATACGAAAACGGGGACCCGATCGACTCCAGTGGAGAGATCAACGGCGAGTCTTTTCGGGGGTCGGCTGTTTTCAAAAATGTCATTCTTCGAGAGAAATCAAGATTTGTCAGGGCGTTTGTTGAACATACAATGAAATATGCGTTGGGTCGACAGTTGCATTATTCCGATGCACCTGAGATCCGACGAATTTCCGAGTTGGTTATCAAGCAGAATTGTCGTTTTCGTTCTGTGATCAAACAGATTGTCTTAAGTGAAATGTTTCGGCGGTTTGATGAACAATAAACGCGTTACCAAAATTCAACCTCTCTCGCGTCGAGCCGTGCTCCAGGGCATTGGGGCGACGATCGCGCTTCCGTGGCTTGAGGCGATGTCGTTCGCAACTCCACTGGGAGCCCACGCTTCGTCCCGTTCGGGTTTGCCGGTGGCGGCTGGTCTGGCCCCCAAGCGGTTGGCGTTTATGTACATCCCCAATGGAGTGATTGGCGATCAATGGTTTCCCGCACAGGCCGGGACGGATTTCGAATTGCCACCCAGTTTGCAACCGTTGGCGAAATTGCGCGACGACATCACAGTGATTAGCGGTTTAGATCGAACCTATTTGACGGGTGAACCGCACTCGCAGGCGGGGGCCTGTTGGTTGACCAGTGCTCGTCCCAATGAACGAGTCGATGGCGTCAACGCAATCGACACGACGTTGGATCAAGTGATTGCGAGTTCGGTGGGTCAAGCGACTCCTTTCGCGTCGGTCGAACTTAGCTGCAACAGTTTCGAAGACAATATGGAGCCGAAGATTTTCGACGCGATCTCTTGGTATGGTCCTGGCAACGACGCGAAATCGCAGAACGATCCCCGCCGAGTCTTCAAGCGGCTGTTCGGCGACGCGGGGCAAGTCAAGCGTAGCGTGCTCGACACCGTCCTCGAGGATGCCAAGCAATTGGAGAAATCGCTGGGAGAGGCGGACCGTCAAAAACTGGATGAGTATCTGACTTCACTTCGATCGGTGGAACAACGGTTGACTAAACAAGATGAATCGAAAGGGAAAATTGGGCCCATCAATTATTCGGTTCCCGATGACCTGCCCACCAATCGTGGCGCCTACATTCGGATGATGGGTGATTTGATGGTGTTGGCGTTTCAGACTGATCAAACGCGAGTCGCCTCGTTGATGGTCGGGCCGGAACGTTGGGAAACGCCGCAACTCTACGACGGGGTATTTGACAAACCTGTCAATCATCACGTCATGACGCATGATACTAGCCAAAACGAAGCGGTCGCGAAGATTGATCGATTCCATGTGGATCAGTATGCGTATCTCGTCAATCGACTCAAGTCAATGAAAGAGGGCGAAGGCACATTGTTGGATAGCTGTAGTTTTGTGCTGGGGTCCGGACTTGGAAATGGTGCCAGACATTCTTATGAACAGTTGCCCGTGATCATTGCTGGCTCGGGTAACGGTTCCTTTGAAACGGGACGCCACTTGGCGGCAGACAAAGGGACTCGTTTGGCGAACTTATGGATGAGCATGGCCAGCGTGATGGGCGTCGAGCTGGACGAGTTTGCGGACGGCACTGGAAAACTCGCTGGTTTTTTGAATTAAGCAAACTCGAATTTCGTCGGAGAAAACGGAAGCGATTTTTGAAGCAGCGCACGTCGCTTGGGCACTTTGCCAGATGTTGGTTGCGTTCTCGACGGCCGGCTCGCCCTTTGTCCCGATTCTACAAGCTTGATTAAGCGAAAATTCCGCTGACGACTTTGGCGGGTTCAACGCCGGTAAGTTTCATATCCAGCCCCTGGAACTTGACTGAAAACTGGTCGTGGTCGATGCCCAGCATATGCAAGATCGTGGCGTGTAAATCGCGAACGTGCACAATGTCTTTGGTGGCGTGATAGCCCAGTTCATCCGTCTCGCCGTACGAGGCTCCTTGTTTGATTTTGCCACCGGCCATCCACATGGAGAAACCTTTGATGTGGTGGTCCCGCCCTGCCCCCCCCTTGCCTTGGAACATTGGCGTACGACCGAATTCGCCCCCCCAGATGACCAGCGTGTCCTCGAGCATGCCGCGCTGTTTCAGGTCTGTGAGCAGGGCCCACGTCGCGCGATCTGTATGGTCGCAGCAGATTTTCATGTATTTTTCGAGGCCACCATGGTGATCCCAGCCACGATGGTACAGCTGAATGAAACGTACGCCGCGTTCAGCCAGGCGACGAGCCAGCAAACAATTAGAGGCAAATGTACCGTCACCTGGTTGGGCACCGTACATGTCGAGCACATGTTGAGGCTCATCTTTGATGTCCATCAGCTGAGGCACGGAAGCCTGCATCTTGAAGGCGAGCTCGTAGGCTTTGATGCGCGTATCGATTTCCGGATTACTGACTTTGGCATTTCGAAGCGTGTCCAATTCGTTGATCGCACTGACAAGCTTGCGTTGTTGGGCTCGAGAGATGCCACCCGGGTTGCGGACGAAGTGGACTGGGTCGCCCGCGGAATTGAACTCAACGCCTTGGTAGCGACTGGGGAGAAATCCGGCTGACCATTGGCGAGACGCAATGGGTTGTGGATTCCGCCCGCCAATGCTGGACATGACCACAAATCCGGGCAAGTCTTCGCTTTCAGAACCGAGGCCGTAATTGATCCAAGAGCCCATGGACGGGCGCCCGCTGATCGCCGTACCGGTGTTCATGAAGGTGTGGGCCGGATCATGATTGATTTGTTCGGTCACCATCGATTTGACGACACAGATATCGTCGGCGAGTTTGGACTGGAACGGAATGAAGTCACTAAAATGCAGGCCACTCTTACCGTATCGTTTGAATTTCGTCAGCGGTCCTTGAGCCTTGAGGGCTTGGCCTTGTAACTGAGCGATCGGCTGGCCGGCGGTAAACGAATCCGGAAACGGCTTGCCATCTAGCTTGGCCAGTTCCGGTTTGTAGTCGAATGTTTCAAGGTGCGAGGGACCACCCGCCATGCAGAGAAAAATCACTCGTTTGACTTGGGGCGCGTGATGTGGGATCGATTTCGAAGCGAGGTCGAAATTCGAAGACGTTGTTCTGCCAGTCGCCACTGCGGACATAAGGTCCGAGGCCATCATGCTGGAGAGGGCAGCCATGCCGAGCCCTACGCCGGAGTGTGTCAGAAAAGTTCTACGGTTTAACGAATTGGCGATTTCGTGGGGATGCAATTCCATGGATCGTTCGATCATTAATGAAGTGATGTTGCGTTAGCAGCGAGCCAGTATTCGGTCAGGGCTGAAATTTGGAATGAAGGCAGTAATTTGAGCTCGCCCCGGTTATCTGAAATTCAACGTCGGCTAATGCAAAAACGACTTAACCAAGCGGGGGATATCAGTTTGATTGAGCTCTAGTTGCGAGTGATTGTTTCGTTCATGTTGAGGACCGCCCGCGCGACCGTGGTCCAGGCGGCCAACTGGGCGTCGTTACCTTCGGCTTGTTTGGGAGCCTGTCCGATGGCGAGTATCTTGCTTGTCGTTGCCGCGTCATTATTAAATTCCTTGAGGCTGCTCGAATAGAGTCGCGTCAAGATCTTGATTTCTTGGGCTTCAGGCGATCTGGAAACAGCTAATTGAAAAGCGGTTTCCAATTGGTTTTCGAAAATTTGGTTGGGGGCTTCTTTGATCACCCGGCTTGCGAATACTCTTGCTGATTCGACAAATATTGGATCGTTTAGGAGCGCTAAAGCGGCGGATGGCGTGTTTGATTTGGGCCGTTCCGCAGCGCATTCCTCGCGCGACGGAGCGTCAAACGCTTTGAAAGATGGATGTAAGAACATCCTTTGCCAGTGAACGTAAACCCCGCGTCGCCATTGGTCGCCATTGGAATCTTCACGATACTTTCGAGTCGGGAAATTCAAGTGCTGGTAGTAGTTGGCAGGTTGAGCGGGTTTGATGCTTTTGCCGCCAACTCGTTCAAGATTCAACAACCCCGAGATGGCCAATGCATTGTCGCGAATCAACTCGGCCGGCAATCGATATCGAGATTGGTGGGAAAACAGCTGGTTGTAGGGATCCGACTTGCGGATTTCAGGCGACTCAAAAGACGATTGTTGGTAAGTTTCGCTGGTCACGATTTGTCGAATTAACTGTTTGATGTTCCAGTCATTTTCGACGAACTCAAGGGCAAGGTTGTCGAGTAGTTCCGGGGCAGCGGGGGCTTCGCCTTGGCCGCCGAAATCGTCAAGCGATCGGGAAACACCGACTCCCATAAAGAGGTACCAAAATCGGTTGGCGAATACACGGGCCGTTCGTTTTCCATTCTCGGTTGAAGCATCAGTCATCCAAGCGGCAAGATCGAGGCGTGTGGCGCGGTCGGATGAGACTTGGAGCTCGCCTAAGAATTCGGGAATCGCAGGGGAGACGACTTCTCCCGATTCATCCATCCAGTTCCCACGGGCCAAGACACGCGTGAGTCTTGGTTTTTCGAGTGGTTCAGTGATCATGCACCAGGCGCCGCGGCTTTGGATAGTAGTCCGCTTTTTCTTGAGATCAGCAAGTTCTTTTTCTAGCTCGGTGACTTGTTTGGACAATTGCTCCAAATTCGCTGCTCGACCAGCAGCCAAGGGGGGCGTAGGTTCTTTTGAGGGATTCTCAAGTTCCTGCTTGAGGGCCGCGGCTGACTTCTTTGCAGTGGCGAGGTCCCTTGTCCGATCAGCGGCGAATTTGTCGAGTTCAGTCAGTTCGGAACGGCTTTGATCGTCAATCACCAAAATCTCAGGCGGACGGTTGGTGGGCAGTGCGTTAGTGCCGACCTTGAAATGTTTTTCGTCATCGACGTCGGCGAAAAAAGCTGCCAACGAATAAAAGTCTTTGGCGGTGTAGGGATCGTACTTGTGGTCGTGGCATTGGGCACAGCCAACGGTGGCTCCCATCCAGACAAGGGAAACATTTCGAACGCGGTCAGCGGCGTAGATCGCTGAATATTCTTTTACTTGAAGGCCACCTTCGTGAGTGGTTTGAAGCAAGCGATTGTAGCCCGACGCGATTTTCTGGGACTCTGTGGCATCCGGCAAGAGATCGCCGGCTATCTGTTCGCGGGTGAATTGGTCGAATGGCATATTGTCATTAAACGCTTGGATGACCCAATCTCGATAGGGCGAAATGTTATGAGTTTGGTCGCCATGATAACCCACGGTGTCGGCGTATCGCACAAGGTCGAGCCAGTAGATGGCCAATCGTTCGCCAAAATGTTTGGAGTCGAGAAGTTCATCGACGACTTTTTCGACGGCGTCAGGTGATGAGTCGTGGGTGAACTCGCGAACTTGGGCGGGTGTTGGCGGTAGTCCGACCAAATCAAAATAGAGCCGTCGAATAAGCGTCGTTTTATCGGCCTGGGGTGAAAGCGTGAGCCCGTTTTGCTCCAGCCGCGCGACGACAAATGGGTCAATCCAGTTGCTGTATTTTTTCGTGGTTTCCAATTGGGGTACGGGTGTTTTCTCGGGAGTTCGGTACGCCCAGAAATCGCTCCAAGGGGCCCCGGATTCGATCCAGGTTTTGAGCAATTCGATCTCTTTATCAGTCAGCGGTTTGTTAACGTGTTCAGGCGGCATTTTTGATTCTGGATCTTCATGAATGATCCTTTGATAAAGCTCGCTGTCTTCAAGGCTCTTGGGCTCAATGACATAGAACGCATCGTCCCGTCGGTCCAATCTCAAATCAGCTTCGCGAGAAGAGGAATCCGGTCCGTGGCATTGAAAACACTTGTCAGAAAGAATCGGACGAATGTCTCGATTGAAAGATATATCACGATTCGTTTGGGCGTGGCTGGAAGCTGTGAATCCTAGAGTCCATCCAATTAAAGTCACGCAAATCAAGCCACGACCGGCGAGAGCCAACGCAAAAACGGTCGATTTACACACGGATTTCAAATTGTGTTTTTCACCTGCCGCGGAACTGAACGTAAAGAAAAGCATCGTCGATCCACTTTCTAAGATGGTTGCCGAATTTCGAATAGACGTTCTTGAAACTGCGTTGATAAACTCAGCGTAGAAAAGCCGAGCTCAAGCATGATCTGATTCGGACTCTTGGGTTTCCGTTGCTTGCGAGTCGACGACTGTTTCCCCGTCAATAGATTCTGGCTCACCATTGACAATCATTTCACTCGGGATCTGGGATTCAACCCACCGCACGATTTTGTCAGCGGGTTCACGTTCGTATTTTAAGTCGTCGACGACGAATGTTTTCTGTGAGCCGTCATCGGCGGAGAAATGAAGAACCCCGATGCCTTTACGCTCCCATTTCTTTTTGTCGAACTTGGTGATCTGCGAGATTTTTAATTCATTGCCATTGCTTGCTCGAAGACCGTCAGCGGTTGATTCGATCCACGTGTTCTTGGATGTTAAGTACCAGATCGTGCATGGTAACCCAATTGCTAAGCCGATCGCTACGAAGACCCATTGATAGATAATTTTGCCACGAATGGCTTCGGCGGTATCGTCGACGCCAAGCGATTTGGAACTCCATCCCATCTCTTTTGACTTAGCTTTCCACATTGAATTGAGATTGGTTCGCGTCAGTAATTCGTCGGCTTCGACTTCCGCTTTCAATTCAGCCCATGCTTCCGCACGGGGGATTTTGCTGGGGTATCCATAGAGCCCGTCGTAAAGACTCCAGACCGCGAATGCCAAACATCCGATGCCGATGAGAAGATATTTCAAAAGGAATTTTGATTCTGTATTTGCGCGTAAATTCATTTTGGGAGAAACGTTTGGTTCAAACGATGAGGTTGAGGATTTTATTTTGACAAAATCGTGTCATGGCGATCGGAAGTCTTTATCTTACCAAGCCACAAGAGTTTCGTCGTCCGGATACTGGTAACGCTTGATCTAGGTTCTTTGAAATAGTCAACATCGGTTCCCCGTCGCCAACAAATAGGCATTCCTTGACGGTCAGAAGTTGAAATTGTTATCGGTTTTTGGTCAGAAAACCCGGAATTTTGGCTTCACCGGTAATCAAATGGATGATTAGTCGTTATCATAGATGCTGTGGATTTTTATCGAGTTGAGTTAATAAGGTATGTGATGGCTGCAACAGAAATTTCGCGTGAGCAATGGGAACGAGAGACAGAGCGACTTTGTCCAAGTGGACAAGCGTTCAACGCGTACTTAGGGCTTGAACAATTCATCGTTGAAAACACGGACTTGACTTGCGCTTACACAAGCGTCACCCGTGGTAAATCTGACTATGCGACTTTTTACGCTTCGGCTGGCGACAAGCTGGCCGTCATTCAGGTATACAAAGGCCAATGTCAGTTGAACTGGCGGATGAAGCCCAAGATGGCTTCATTGACTGAAGAAGAACATGCCGAATGCCATAATATTTACGAAGAGTTCCGAATGTCGCTGACGGGCAAAGAGGGCAAAGGCTGGGAAACCGTCAAGGTTTTGCGATTGGGCGAAGACGAAGTCCAAGAAGCCGTTAAGAAACTGGCAGACAACCTGCTCAACGTGATCGTCAAACCAGAAAAAGCAAAGTAGTCGATTAAGCGGAGGCCAAGCACGTCTTCAACGCCAGCAAGTTTTGACGCCAGGCGATCTGAATCGACGATGCAATCACAAACAAAGCGAAATCCGAATTTGGATTTCGCTTTTTTTGTGCCTGCATTGGAAGGCGTCCAGCGTTTACGCTGATGGCTTTTTATTGCTGGTGGCAAACGTTGACAGAACTTGACGCCTGGTACTTTTAGGGCCTGTTGATTGAGTGAGCCATTGGTCGCAAGGCGTTGTAAGGCATCGGGTATTTTGGAGAGGCCCGGCGGCTTACGAGAGCGTTCCTCTTAGATCCTGGTCTGAATTTCAGAATTTCTTCTAGCTGGCCAGCGCCAGGTGCAGCATCAAACTCCATGATTTGTGTTGTTTCTCAGAAAACTGAGCGGCAAGGAACTAGCCGCCGGTCTTGCTGTTCAAAACCGATGGCTAGCGGCTTGTCGCTAAAAAACCGGCGTTTTGAAGCCCGTAAGATGGGCGGCTTTGCCAAAAGTCATCAAGCAATGTTGTCCGCTAACCGGCATTTAATTCAAAAAGCCGTTTTCCCGAGGATAAGTTTCTTTAACGATAGGGATCAATGGCGGTCGGGCAGTATGCCCAAGCTGCATTTTCGTCTCGTACAAAACGTGGCTTGGTAACGGAAATGGATGCAATCTACTTTGCGGTTGGCAGTTGCCCACTACAATAGACTTTGCCGTGCGATTTCCGTCGGTTCTCAAGTGATCAGTGATCTATCAAGTGGCTTGCAGATATCGTAGTGCCACGTTTGCAGTAAAAGTAACCTAGGCAAATCAAATGCGCATCGACGCCATTCCAATCGGCGACAATCCTCCCGAAGACATCAACGTGATTGTCGAGATTCCTGTTGGTGGGCAACCCATCAAGTACGAATTGGACAAGGAGTCTGGGACGATGTTCGTCGACCGGTTTCTCTACACGCCGATGACCTATCCAGGCAACTATGGATTCGTACCGCATACCCTTTCGCTCGACGGCGATCCCATCGATGTTTTGGTGTGCAACACCCGGGCGATCGTGCCGGGGGCGGTGATGAATTGTCGGCCGGTTGGCGTATTGGTAATGCAGGACGATGCAGGGCCGGACGAAAAAATCATCGCCGTTCCTACGTCGAAACTAACTCGGCGTTATGAGAATATCCGCAGTTATTCAGACCTGCCTGAGATCACGATCCAACAAATTGAGCACTTTTTTCAACACTACAAGGATCTTGAGCCCGACAAATGGGTTGAAATCAAGCAGGTCGCGCAAGTCGACGTTGCGAAGAGGATGATTGCCGAAGCGATTGAGCGTGCCAAGTAAGGCTGGGACGTTGAAAACTGCTCGCCCCTCGATTGGGTTTGGGGTACGATGATTAATTCTATTGACCACTTCCAAGAACCCCAATCATGAAATCGATTTCGACCGAACGACCTCTAAGTTTTAACCGGCGTGATTTCGTCAAGGCTGCCAGTGCCGTGGTTGTCGGGGCCACGACCGCGGTCGGCGCTGCCTCTCCCTTGGTTGCGAAGACGCCTCCCACGATTGCGCCAAAAATACCTTTGGGTTTTGACAATTTTTCCATTCGAGCCCATCAATGGAAAGCAGATCGATTGATCAAGTTTGCTGGCGAACAGCAGCTTGATTCGTTGTTAATGTCTGATCTTAATGTGTACGAAAATTTCGATGCGAAGTATCTGGGCGATCTGAAGCTGAAAGCGTCGGATGCGGGTGTTCTTTTGCATGCGGGGACGGGAAGTATTTGTCCGACGGCCCAGCGGTTTACCGACAAATGGGGGACGGCGGAGGAGCTGTTGAGGCTTGGGATCCGCGTTGCTAACTCGCTTGGTTCACCGGTGTTTCGGTGTTATCTCGGTGGAGAAAAAGACCGTCATTCCGAGGGGGGAATTCAATCTCATATCGATGCGACGGTTGCGGAACTCAAGAAAGTTCGCACGTTTGCGATCGATTCGAATGTAAAAATTGCTGTTGAAAATCACGCCGGAGATATGCAAGCGTGGGAGTTGGTGAATCTAATTGAAGCCGCCGGTCCGGAGTTCGTCGGTGCCACAATCGACAGTGGCAACGCGACTTGGACGCTTGAGCATCCGACCCAGAATTTAGAGGTTTTGGGGCCTTACGCGGTAAGTTCAGGAATTCGAGATTCGACCGTCTGGGACTACGAGCAAGGCGCCATGGTCGCGTGGAATGCCGTTGGCGAAGGCCAAGTCGATTGGGCGAATTACGCTGAGCGATACAGCCAGCTGTGCCCCGATGTGCCCTTTCAACTTGAAATCATCTCGGGATTTAGCAAGTCCTTTGCGCATAAGACGCAAAAGTTTTGGAAGGTATATCCGGAAGCCAAGGCCAGCGATTTCAGTCGGTTCCTCGAACTTGCTCGCTCGGGGAAATCGGTTGCTAATGGCCAGGCCAATGATCCTGAATTCCAGATGAATGAGTTGATGAAGAGCATTCGCTACTGCAAGTCAAAACTCGGGATGGGTAGGAAGTAGTTTCCTTGTTCTCACTACTTTGTTAATCACTTATTGCCAGAGGCCTACCGATGATTCGATGCTTTTCCTATTGCTGTGTCGCGTTACTGGTATTGGTGACTTGGGATTCGACGGAAAACTCTTCGGCTGCTCAGGGAAATGCCACGCCGGCTCAAGCTGCGTTGCCCCAGGCTACCTCGACTCATTGGCCAACGTTTCGGGGCCCACGTGGTGATGGACACGTTTTGGGAATCGAGCTTCCTGTCCAACTCGACAAACAGGTCAGATGGAAAACCGCGATCCATGGACGAGGTTGGTCCTCTCCCGTGATTTGGGGCGATCAGGTTTGGCTGACGACGGCCACGGAGGACGGTAAGCAGATGTTTGGCGTCTGCGTGAGTCTCAAAGATGGCAGTGTGATTCACGATTTGATGATCCATGAAAACCCCGAACCGGCTTTTTCACACCCGACCAATAGCTACGCCAGTCCGACACCTGTGATTGAAGAGGGCCGCGTCTATTTGCATTTTGGTAGCTATGGGACGACGTGTCTCAATACTAAAACCGGCGAGCAGATTTGGCAACGTAAGGATTTTGAGTGTGATCATTTTCGTGGTCCCGCTTCATCGCCCATTATTTTCAATGACAAATTGATTGTGGCGTTTGACGGATTTGACCAGCAGTATGTAGTCGCGCTTGATAAAGCGACGGGCAAGACGGTTTGGAAAGACGATCGGAATATTAAATACAAGACCGACAATGGCGACTGGAAGAAAGCCTATTCTACTGCAGCGGTGTTTGAGATCGAGGGCCAGCCGCTGTTGATCTCTCCCAGCGCTCAAGCCACAATCGCCTACGATCCCGACAGTGGCAAGCAAATCTGGAAGCTCTATCATGATGGCATGAACACATCGGTTCGTCCGTTGCTGACTCGCGACAAGATGGTGGTGTTGACCAACGGCATGGGCAGGATGGACGTCGTGGACCCGACCGGTAAGGGAGACGTTACGGAAACGCATGTTAAATGGATGACAAAAAAAGGCGTTGCCAAACGCCCCTCTCCAATCATTGTCGACAATCGGATTTACATGTTCACTGACAAAGGCGTTGCGTCGTGCACCAACGCCGGCGATGGATCACTTGTTTGGCAAGAACGAATCGGCGGTTCGTTCGCGGCTTCTCCAATTTTCGACGGGCGGCATATTTTCGCGTTCGACGAGAAAGGGAAAATTGTCGTTGTTAAACCGGGAGACGAGTTTAAGCTGGTTGCCGAGTTGTCATTGGGTGACGGATTCAAGGGATCGCCAGCCGTGGTTGCGGGAAGTCTGGTGTTGCGGAGTATTTCGGATTTGTATTGTGTTGATTTGGATTGATCCTTTCAGGATCGATGGTCGCCTTTCGCTCCGCGAAAGAGTGTCGATGGACAATGCTTCTCGCTGGAACAAATTGCTAATTGGCTCTTCGACAACCAGCATTCAAGGTGTCGGGCACTTCCGATGAACCGAGCAATCTAAAACCCAACGACCAATGCCATGCCGTAGTCGATGTCATTCTCAACATTGCCGGCTGGCGGCGTACTGTCGTGGCGGTTGAACGCGAACATTTGAAAGTTAATATTGCGAGTCGTGTCGACAACGAATTCCATCCCGGCTCGCGTATTCAGCCGGAAATCTGAGAAGTTTTCGATGTTGGGAAAGTAGTCGACCGTCGCAAACAGTTTGACGGTTTCTGTCAGCTGACGCTCCCAATCCGACCCAAATTGAAGTTCCGGGATCCACTCATCGTTTACGCCTCCGACTTCTTTGGAGGCACCACCACCGAATCTGAGTTTCAAGAAGCCATCGTCGTTTTTGTAGACTTCGAATCCGATACCGCTGTGAAGTGCGATTCGATAATCAAACGCCTTGAAGCGATCCCACTCGTAGGCGCCTTGGACGAACAGATTCCAACGCGGATTTTGAAGCTTACGCTCCTGACGAGCTTGGCCAAAAAAACGATCCGTGACCGTGGCAATGTCATTGGCGCTGTAAAAATAGGTTGCCAGCAACGTGGTATTGCTGAAGTCCGTGTCTCGGGCCAAATTGATGGTCGCATTGATGTCGAGGCTTTGGCTGTTGCCAGATTTTCCATTGAGTCCAGCGGCTACGGAACCGGTCCAGGGTCTGGGTTCGGTTTCCGAGATCAGTTCGCCCTCGGCAAAGTCGTAATCTAGTTGGGCGATGGCCGGAGAGGCGGATGTGGTGAAGATCAAGAGGACGAGAAAGGAAAGCAGGGGCTTCATGTATAAAACTCGGTGGGAAAACGTATCTTGGGATTAGAGTCGAGAGGTTAGAATTTGAATTATTGCAAAGCAACACTGATTGATTGAGTGCTGTCGTGTAAAATTTACATTTCTTGTGCCGGTGCGTTGGATAGTCACCGGAATACGCAAATTACAGACTGGGCGAATGATGGCGAAAGCAAAAACAATCATTGGGATCGCGGGGGCCTCGGGGGCCGGCAAGAGCATGCTTGCGAACGACTTATTTAGTCGTATGCGGGAAAGTTTCACCCATCGCGACGTGACGATCCTGAATGAGGATTGCTACTATCGCCCGCGGAACGAACTGAGTTTTGACGAGCGAAAGACGATCAACTACGACCATCCGGACGCGTTTGAGCATGAGTTGTTGATTGAGCATCTCCACCAACTGAAAAGTGGAAACGCGGTCGATGTGCCACAATATGATTACCAGCAGCACAATCGGAGTGAGGGCACGGTGCGGCTTGAGCCTTCGACCGTGTTGATTCTGGAAGGGATCTTGATTCTGCATCACCCGGAATTGCGGGAGCTGCTGGATTTGAAGATTTTCGTTGACGTGCCGTTGGATATTTGTCTTTCCCGGAGGCTGAGACGCGACATTGAAGACCGTGGTCGTGATCTCGATTCGGTTTTGACCCAATACCATTCCACCGTCCGGCCGATGTTTTTTCAATTCATTGAGCCGAGCAAAGAGCATGCGGACTTGATCATTCCCCGTGGCGGAGAGAACCAACGCGCACTAGGGGTTTTGCAAAATCATTTGGATCGCGTGTTGACCGACTCGTTGTCGGGCTCGGAGGTATAGAGCAACGCTTGGAAACAGGCTGCTGTTCCGCTGATTTGGTAAGCCAATCGGTATCGTACGATTGACGCGACACACGCCTTCGTAGGGCCACGTTCCGTCGTCGTTTTGAATGGCAGAGGTGTCGAAAAAGGGCGTAATGGAACCGCGGGTTTCTCGACGTCTAGTTTCTTGAAACCACGTAGCGTCTTTTCCAGACAAGTTTGCAGTGATGCATGACCGTTGACACCTTGAACCCGAAACTAATCGTTAGGACGATCTAAAGTCTCGCATTGTAAATAAACAAACCTTTATGTGTAGGGTTACGTAA
>JBLINZ010000054.1:0-20004 GCA_047639375.1 Mariniblastus sp.
ATGTCGATGGATGACAGCCATACGGTGTTTGCAGCAGGGCTTTTGCATGATGTTGGAAAGTTGGTCCTCCTCAACGCATTTCCAGACAGATACAAATCGATTTTGGAAACTTCGAAACTGGAAGACCGAAGCATTCAGCAACTTGAAATGGAAGCCTTCGGCGCGGCGCACCAGGGGATTGGCGGCTATTTGTTCGGGCTCTGGGGATTGCCGTCTGAGTTAGTTAAATCAGTGGCATCGCATCATAGTTTTTTGGCCTGTGCTCATGCGACCGGCCAGCCCCGCCAGCTGGTTTTCGCGGCTAACTGGATCGATAAAAATCGCGACGTCGACGATCTTCAAGAAATGGTTATCGCCGCAGAAGAGACCGAAGAAGCGACACTGTTTGCGCGCCAGATAGAGGAGTGGCAAGAATATATCACGAAGACAGCAAGCGAAGAGTAAGCAAATGGCAAACACAAAAATACTTATCGTCGATGATGACGAAAAAATCTTGGCTGGAATCCAGCGTCAACTGGGAGGTGATTTTGAAATATCTGTGGCTGTTGGTCCTCACGCTGCTTTGGAATTAGTTGAATCCCAAGGGCCTTTTGCCGTCGTCCTCTCAGACATGCGGATGCCCGAAATGAACGGCGTCGAATTATTGTCTTGTGTGCATGATAAATCTCCCAACACGGTTCGAATGATCCTGACGGGATTTGCCGAATTGAAGACGACCATTGAGGCCGTCAACCAGGGGCACATTTTTCGATTCCTCTCGAAGCCATGCGGCGCAGACGATCTTGGCGCTGCGCTCGAAGCCGGCCTACGGCAATACGCGTACGTCGAAGCGGAAAAAGAGCTGGTTGAAGGAACGCTGCGTGGTAGCGTGAAAGTTTTGAGCGATGTCTTGTCGCTGGTGACTCCCTTGGCATTTGGACAATCGACACGAATTCGTGCAACGGTTGACGGCATCCTCAAGCGGTTCCAGGTTGAGAACTCCTGGCAGCTTGAAATTGCCGCCATGCTTTCGGGGCTGGGGTGCGTCACGTTGCCTGCTGAGCTGCTCGAAAAACAGCTGGCCGGCGCAAAATTGTCAAATGAAGAATCAAGGATGTTCGCCGGACATCCAGCGATTGCGAGCGAGCTGATTCGCTCCATCCCGAGACTTGGTCGTGTGGCCGATATCATCGCCTGTCAAAATTCGCTGGCTTCCTCGAAGACGATTGAAGGTCGCGAGATACCGTTTGAAAGTCGGATTCTGAAACTGGCAACGGACTTTGATGTTCTCGAATTGAATTCAGAAAGCTCACTGCATGCCCTGGCTGACTTAAACAAGGAATCCGACTTATATGGCTCCGAACTACTCGAAGCTCTTCGCGATTACGTCAAGACTGAACGCGACTTGCAATTTGCCGAACTCATGCTTGATGAAATTCGTGTGGGAATGATCCTTGCCCAGGATATCAAGAACAGTAACGGAACGTTGCTGATGTCCAAGGGGCAGGAAATTTCCCTGTCTGCCTGTCGGCTGCTAGAAAACGTTTCAAAGAACAAAGGTATCGAGGAGCCGATCAAAGTGGTTGTTTCCAATTCGTTGAGTCGCCCGTAGATAATCCAATCCGCCGAAGAACGTAAAGTAGACTTGACTGTGATGGGAGCTAGTCACGGAGCGAAAGGCGACGTGCTTGGGTGGCTGACGCGTAAAATTTAAAGTCGCCCTATTTCGCTGTGGTTTAGCAACGTTCTGTGAAAACTGCGGACATTAGTCTGCAGGAAACCACTCCAAAATTGTTTCGTCGTGAAGACCCAAGGTCCCGGCGAAAAGCGAGTTCCGCACGAACGTGTGCAGCTTCAAAGCGGGCAAGCGAGGAAGAACCCTCGTTTGTTGATAGCCGTCAAGGGGCAATCGCCCACGCCTGCAAACGCTCTGCGTTTTGCACGGTCGCTTGCCGGCTAATCATTAAACGATCGACTGTCTGCATCTTACGTTTTACAATTCATTCAAAATGAATCACTCAATTAAAACGTACGGTGTCTGATGTATGCTCGAATATTGATCCTTGCTTTTTCAATTTGCTTTCCATTGGCGAGTGGTGCCCAAGCGATGTTGCAGGTGAGGCAGGGCGATTCTTCTGCCGTGCCATTAGTTTCGCTCGAGACGTTGAGCGGGGAGACCTGGGTTTCGCCTTATCCTGCTCGGGGACGTAACCGGACGGCGAACGAGAGGTTCGTGGTGAAGGTCTGGTTCGACAAGCAGTGGTTAGGCGAAGACGAAGCCTATGTTCGGCGCGCGAAAGAGTTTGCTGATTCCAAGCGGACGGAATTGCGAACGCAGGTCGTCGCGGCTTTGAAGAAAGCCGCTGACGATTCGTACTTGGCGGCCCGTCCCGAGCTTGAATCGCTGCTCGAGGATGGTGAGATCGAGAGCGTGAAACGGCACTGGATAGTGAACGGGTTTTCTTGCACGACGACTGGAAGCGGAATAAAGCGTCTGAAAACAGTTCCCGGCGTCAAGAAGATCTTCATCACTTCGGATTCAATTCGGAATCGGATTCAAGAGACTCGGGGGGATGGAGACAAAACTATTGAGCCGATTGTTAGTCCGGCGGTTCAGGCTACCTCAAAATTTGACCCAACGCGATACAAGCATCCGTGGTACTGCCGGGCGTTGATGGCGGAGCGGACTTGGAAAGAGTTCGGGGTGACAGGCAGGGGCACGCTCAATATTGTTCACGATTTCAATTTTGTTTATCCGGATACTCTGAAGGGTAGTTTGTCAAAATCAGTCGGCTTTAATTTCAACACGGATTCCCAACGGCTGACCGTCAAGCCGGGTTCTGAGTCCAATCAGGACATGCATGGCGCGATGTGTGCTTCGATTATTTGCGGGGTCGGCACAGATGACTGTGAATATGAATTTGGAATTGCTCCGGAAGGGCGGTGGGCGGGAGTGATCGCGTCGGGTCGCATCGAAGACAGCGTCGAGTGGGCGGTTGAGCACTTGGCGGACACGTACAGCATGAGTTTCTCGCGGCCTGGGCTGGGGGAGGTTCGTTCGCATTGGCGAAAGATTATGGAACACGGTTCGTTTTGTGGAGTCTATTTCGTATCTGGTGCAGGCAATTTTGCTAAATCCGAATCCGTCCCTTGGCAAATGCGAACACCCGAAGATATTCCTCACGCGGTGTTTGCGGCGGCGGGAGTTCATCGCGATTTGACGCGAACGGAGTTTTCAAGCCAGGGGCCGGTCGAATGGTCGACCGAGCATTACCGGGACGGGAAAGTTCAAAAGCCGGAAGTCTGTGCGTTCAATCATGCGTTGCCAAAGTTGATGCTCGATGGTTCGGTGCACCCGTTGGCATTGAACGGCAATTCGTTTGCGGGCCCGATGTTTTGCGGGTCCATTGCCTTGATGTTATCTGCTGATCCAGAACTTTTGCCTTGGGATTTGAAAGAGATCATCACTTCCACGGCGACCGACGTGGGGCCGGAGGGCGTTGATTTTGAGACCGGCCATGGATTGATCAATTGTTATCGAGCGGTCAAAGAAGTGCTTCGCCGCAAAGCGATTCGCGAGGGGGCAGATGCGTCTCAGTTCACCGGACGGTCGAATCATGATGAGCTCGATAAAGCACAATATGAAATCGCTTTGTCGGCACGCGACTTGATTGTCGGTCGTGTGGTTCGTAATAGTCCGGCTCAAGTAGGGGGTCTCAAGCCGGGCGATGTTTTGATCGAACTCAATGGCGAACCTGTCGCGTCGGAATCTCAATTGCGGACTGAACTCAGACAATTGCGTTTGAAATCGGTCATCATCAAAGTCCGGCGGAAGCAGCAGGTGATCGAATTGAAGATTGGATCAGGTGGCCAGGGCATTGGTTCTGTATTCGAACAATTTCGTGCCGGAGTCTTTAAGTAGCTTGATTCCGAGTCGCATGTAGCGGCCAAAGTCGCTGTATTTTCGATAGTGTAACGAATGTTGAGGAAACATCATGGACGTTGGGCGCTCGGTGCCCTACAATCTTTTTCGACAGAGTCGTTAATGAATCAGCGATTGTTAGTTACTAACGGTCATTGAGGTTGCAAGGATATGAGGCGGGATCTAGCGAGGTTGCTATTGAACGCTTGAGTTTGGCCACTGAGTTTGGCCACTGAGTTTGGCCACTGAGTTCGAACGATTCTTATTAGCGAGTTTGTTGTCGCCAAATCGTGTCGAGTGATTACGAATGATCTTGAGTCGTTCCGACGTAGCGAGATTTTTTCGACACCGACATAGTTTGTAAATTACGTTTTGCCACGGGCGCGTGGGAAACGTTTCAATTCGATTTGAGAGGCGGTTAGGATGACGAACGAGCCACGGTCTTTTGATTACCCAGTACGAAAAGCCAAATCGTGTCCAGTTTGCGGGCAGTCGTCTTACTCCAAAGACGGGATTCATCCTCAGTGTGCCGTTCAGTTGGCGGACGAATCACGAAAAGAGCAACTTCACGCGGCACGTAAAGCCAGTCAAACTGGCGAGCCCAAGCAAAAGTCTTGGAACAAGCAGTGTCCTCAATGCAAGACGCAGCTCCACGTTCGACGGAAGGAATGTGACTGCGGTCATGTGTTCCGTCAGACAAAGAGTTCCGCCACCGGATAACCCACAAGGCTTGACGTGGTCGAACCCAATTTTTTCGAATGGCCGTGCGTTCTGGGAAGTCTTCCCATTGGGTCGCTGTCAGATTTTAAATTCACGCCAGCCGCCAGTTTTTTGACGGCACAAGCTGGTCTCATGGATAGTGATGCGGTTTTTTGGGCCATTCGAATTGGCTTGGTCTTGGCCGGGCTGCTCGTGCTGATTGTCGCCGGGACCTTGATCAAGTTTGGATCGATCTGGGTTCAGGCTTGGACCTCAGGTGCTTCCGTCAGTTTTGTTCACTTGATCGCGATGAAGTTTCGTAAGGTGGACGCAGCTCGGATCGTGAAGGCTAGGGTCATGGCTCATCAGGCCGGATTAGAAACTCGCGGAACGAGCGGGATTCAAACCCAGGACCTCGAGGCCCATTTTTTGGCGGGCGGTAACATCGAGCAGGTTACTCAGGCAATTATCGCTGCTCAGCAAGCTGGGATTGATTTGGATTTCGATAGAGCGGCAGCGATTGATTTGGCTGGGCGCGACGTCCTGGAAGCGGTCAAGACGAGCGTTTATCCTCGCGTGATCGAGTGCCCCGATGCAAGCTTTACCGATAAAACGACTCTGAGTGCGATTTCTAAAGACGGGATCGAGTTGCGGGTTCGGGCGCGGGTGACCGTGCGGACGAACCTTGACCAGCTAATTGGCGGTGCCACCGAAGAGACGATCATCGCTCGAGTGGGCGAAGGGATTATCACGTCGATTGGTTCAACGGACACTTATCTCGAAGTCATGGAAACTCCGGATCGAATTTCTAAAGCGGTTCTCGATCGAGCGTTGGACAGCAACACTGCATTCGAAATCGTCTCGATCGATATCGCTGATATTGATATTGGAGATAATATTGGCGCTCGGTTGCAAGCCGATCAGGCTGAGGCCGATACTCGCGTGGCACAAGCGCTTGCCGAACGGCGACGAGCCGAAGCGGTTGCGACCGAGCAAGAAAACCGGGCCAAGGTCGTGGCGAATCGAGCGTTGGTGGTGGCAGCCGAGGCGATGGTGCCGATTGCGATTTCAGAAGCATTCGTGAGCGGCAATATCGCCAGCCACGATCCCTTGTCAGAAGACGATCCCTTCAGTTTCTAACGAGCCGATGGCCGCTGTGATGAGCTTCGTTGGCGCCAGCAAGTCTTCGGCACGTAGCGAAACTCGTCAAGAGTTTCGGCAGCCCAAAATTCCGAAAGTCTTGACGACGTGCGCTACAAGGACTCGCTCGGTGCCGGGCAGTGGGAGATGAAACACGCGTTGATGCCAGATTTTAAAACAAAAAAACTACCATCAAATTCGATAATCAGGTTCCACTCCCTTATCGAATTCTACCCTCAGGTGCCAGTTTCCCATCAAGCGGTAGAACCCAGGCACGGGTTTCAATTCTTGAGCGTCGCTTAGCGATTAGCCGACGCCTTCTAGCACGCTTCGGCGGCCAAACTCTTAAGACGTTTGATCATTGAGAACAAACCGTTCCGTCGTTGGGGGCTGAGGTGTTGATTGAGTCCCAGTTTCTTTAAGTAGTCGGAGACATCGGATTCAACAATCTGGCTGGGTATCATTCCTGCATAGTATGAAAGCAGGACAACGACGAGGCCTTTGACGATGATCGAGTCACTGTCGGCTTGGATCGTCAGGGGTTGGTTGGGGCCATTGGAGGCATCGGCGACCAGCCAAACCATACTCATGCACCCGTCAACAATGTGGTCTTGGGTTTGGAGTTCTGGGGGGAGCTTGGGTAGCTCTCGGCCTAGATCGATAATGAAATCGTAACGTTCATCCCACTCTTGTAGGTCTTCAAACGTTTCAAACAGTTCCTCAATCGTGGGTGGAAAATCAGACATTTTTCAAGCGTAGGGTTCAAGCGTGTTTTGGGGCCAGCCACGGCGGGCAACCGATGGTTCTTCAATCGTAGCAAGCAATCCCAAAAGGGCGAGCCGTATTCAATTAATAAGGCATGCTCTGCTCGGAATAATAAACGTCCACTGGCTGCTGGATAGGCTCGGCCTCATGTTGGCTCGGCTCTTCGAGCTGGTTGGCTTGGTCAGTGTCAGGGGTTTCTTCCAGGCGGATGGCGTCGGTTTGTTGGATGACTTCTTGGGCCAGGCTCCGATAATCTTGGGCTCCGTTGGAGTCGTTTGCATATTGAAAAATGGACTGGCCGTAACTGGGGGCTTCGGCGAGTCGGATATTGCGTCGAATCCGAGTGTCGAAACTATAGGCGTCGGACCAGACGGATTCGGTATCACGTTGTTCTTCGAAAAAGACTTCGACGTCCTCGACCACTTCATTGGCCAGGCGAGTTCCTGATTCGAACAAGCAGTAAACGACGCTGGTGAGTCGCAACTCTGGATTGAGTCTCCTGCCGACCAATTGGATCGTCCGCAAGAGCTTGCTCAAACCGTGCAGCGCCAAGAAATGCGGCTGCAAGGGGAGGAAGACTTCATTGGCGGTCGTCAGGGCGTTGAGGGTCAGAATGCCAAGTGAAGGGGGGCAATCGAAGATCACGTAGTCGAATTTTTCGGTGACATCGGCCATTCGGTCTTGAAGGATGATTTCGCGGCCCACGGCGCCGGCCAATTCCATTTCGGCCGCTGCGAGGTCGATGTGTGACGGAGTCAGCCACAAGTTTTCATCCACCTGGTGGCGGACTTCATCGAGGGAAGCGTCGGCGGTCAGCACGTCGTAAACCGAGAGGTATTCTTCTTCCATGGCAAACCCGAGGTGGAGTGACGCATGGGCTTGCGGGTCGAGGTCAATCAGCCATACTCGATTGCCGGCTTCGGCAAGTGCAGCACTTAAATTGACGGCGGTGGTCGTTTTTCCAACGCCCCCCTTTTGGTTGATGATCGCAATACTTCGCATCGGAAACTCCTTTTCCCTACGGTTGATTGGTCCAAGTATAGAATCAACTGGTTGCGTTTTCCTAGCCGAATCCGGTTAATAAAGTGCTAGCGTATTTGTAGTTTCGTTCTCAGAATTCACCCTCAAGCGACTCCGATGAAGCTCTTTCGATTTCAAAAAGGCTATACGCCACTGGTGGTTAGCAATCCTCACAGTGGAACGTTCCTGCTGCCTGAAATTGCCGAATTGATGACGGAGGCGGGGCTGAAAAAAAGAGACACCGACTGGTTTTTGACACGAGTCTACGATTTGCCAGCATTGGAAAGCGCCGCGATGCTGACCGCCAACTTGTCGCGGTACGTAGTGGATTTGAATCGTTCAGGCGACGGTCAGTCGTTGTATCCTGGTCAATGGTCGACTGAGATTTGCCCCAAGACTACGTTTGACCAAGAGCCGATCTATCGCGAGGGCTGCGAGCCGGATGAGGCGGAGGTGGCCAAGCGGATTGAGCACTATTGGCAGCCTTATCACGATCAGTTAAGGGCCGAGCTGGAACGGCTGGTTGGGCAGTTTGGGTTTGCTGTGCTGTTGGACGTCCATTCGATTGCCCAGGAAGTCCCGACTTTGTTCGAGGGCAAGTTGCCTGATTTCAATTTTGGCACGAGCAATGGCCAGTCATGCGGCCCGGAGTTTCAGGCGATGATTGAGGAGCATGCCGCTGGGATCAATGGTTTTTCCCATGTGGTCAACGGACGATTCGTCGGCGGACATATCACGCGTCACTACGGTGGGATGGAGAATGTCCATGCGGTTCAGTTGGAATTGAACCGCTCCACGTACATGGACGAGGAGACATTGGAGTGGGAGTTCATGGAAGCTCAGGAAGTTATCCCAGTGATCGAGGATTTCGTAGTGACGCTGATGAAGTGGGCGGAGGCGAGGGTGAGTGCGTCTTGATGGGGAGCGCGCGTGCGGCCACTGAACCGGGCATATTGATTGATAAGAGACGATCGATCGTTTAACGATTAGTCGACAGCCGACAGCCGACAGCCGACAGCCGACAGCCGACCGTGTCGAACGCAGAACGATTGTAGGCGTGGGTACTGGCGGTGGCGGTTCTTCGTTTGTGGGGGAGAGGGAGCTTCGGCAGAAAGTCTTGACGACTTGCACTACGGCAGCATTGGTATACCGACACGTGAGCTAGGACGCATTGCGATCGACGTCGGGCCCGCTAATGGGGGCCCTGCCTCGCTGACGCATTCGGGCTATGACTGTCTCCGCTCAACCGGGCATTGAATCATCGGGCGTTGAATAATCAATCCCCAACGTGTCGGGTTAACGTTCAGGCCTTCGGCATGGTGTGTCTGGTGAGATCGCCGGCTTGTGGGCTGCCGCGACTGTCAATCGTTCGCCGATGAATTGACCGTCTCTTGCGCGTTTGGGTTTTGCGAGGGGCGGCAGGTTCAGGAAAGGTCGCCGGTCCAGTCAACCGAGTCGTCGAGGGATTGCTGGGCGATGGCTTGGGTCCGAGAATTTTCCATCAGCTCAGATAGGTGCTCCCAACGGCGGGCAATGTAGTCGAAGCGGCCATTGAGCTGATGTTTAATCGCTTTGAGGATCTCGATGGATCGTTGGTCGGAGCCTGTCCCGTCCACAAGGTTTTCAATCGCTTGACGAGTCACTTCATGGCTTTTGACGATGTCCGTTTGCAATTGCATCAAGTGCAGTTGCTGGCACCTGACTTGCGCCGCCTGTTGCTTGAGTTGGCTTCGCTGCTGATCGAATTCTGCTTTCCGCTCGTTCTCTGTTTGTACGTTGCATGAAATTCGGTCAGTTAGTTCCGCTTCGCGCTTCACCAGGGCAGCCTCGTTGGCGTTGAGTCGAGCAGCGAGTTCTTTGATTTGAATCGCCGACTCAAACGTGCGTTCAAGCACGTCCTCGACTGGGTCATCGAGGTTGGAATTTGAGTCAGGGTTGATCCAAAGCGAAACAACGTCGAAGTCTTGGAGTGGCGTTTTGCTGTGGATCGCTGGATCAACGTCTGGATCAACGTCTGGATCAACGTCTGGATCAACGTCTGGATCAACGTCTGGGACCAAGTTCCGTCGAATCAAGGATGGCGTCTGGGATGGTTGGGCTGCGTCCGAGGCTGGATGAGCATCGAGGGAGTCGACCAAGGGATCAAAACCGGGCGCCGCACTGATGGTCTTAAGCACGGAGCGGAGGTCGGTATCGTAGACCGGTTGGATTGTTCTAGCTTGATTCATACGAACTTCTGGCTTGATTCATGCAAACGGCGGGTTGCCAAAACGAGGAAACGCGCGGCTATAAACAAGTTTTCGGCATTTTTGGCCCGGATCACTGGAAAGCCCCAGCAATTGCGATTTTGCCGATTGGGTTGAGTCGGGTGGCGCGTTGGGCTGGGCTTGTGGCAAGTTAGAGCCCATTAGTTCGGAGGTTATTCAACGTTTAGGGGTTAGTACACGGTGTTTTAGCTTCGTCTGAATCTAAAACGGGCACTCCGCTTGAACGACCTAGGGTCGCATGAAACAATGGGCGAATGTGTGGCACTTCTTGACGTATGGGTGTCGCCTCAAATAACGAACCAGCGGATTTTTTATGAGAATTGAACCTCTTGGCGACAAAGTGGTTGTAAAGCGGACCGAAGCTGAAGAAACGACAGCTGGCGGCATTGTCTTGCCAGACGCGGCTCGCGAAAAACCATCACAAGGACGCGTTCTTTCGATCGGAAACGGCCGACTCTTGGCTGACGGCTCCCGAAGTTCACTTCAGGTGATGGAAGGCGACCGAGTTCTGTTTTCCAGCTATGCCGGAACCGAAATTGAAGTCGACGGCGGCCCGCTATTGATCATGAACGAATCTGACATTCTGGCCGTGATGCAATAAGCGGCGATAGTTGCTGCTCAGGAATGTGTCGAGTCCATGGTGAGAAAAACAACAGGATGCTTTGAGGCTATTTGATAAAGTGATTAAGAGGGCTCGCTTTGTGTTTCACGAGGCCCGACCACTGATAGTAGAAATGTTAATTCCAATGTTCGCTGGCTGTCGTTTTTTTAAGAGCCATTGCGCGTCGAAATTCGCGATCGAACATCAGGCTGTTTAAGGATCAAAGAGGCTCAACGCATGATTGCTAAAAATCAAGTTCCGGTTTCAGTGGGCTCAACGGTTAGCGCGGGCAAGCAGTTTGGCCGGGCCAAACTCACGATTTTTTTTCTTTCGCCAAGTCGATCTGTTTTGTGCGCGCTGCTGGTCGGGGGTCTGCTGCTGGCCGTCGGTTGTCGAGAAGTCGACGAGAGTCAAGCGAAGGTCGCAGTCAGCTCGGTTGCTGATGAAGCCTCGAACCCAGTGATTGGATCACGGGAAACATTCGTCAATTCCGCGGTTAACATCGATGATGCTCAGAACGTTGCCACGGATCCGGTCGCTACTCAAGTTTCAGAAATTCAAGTTTCGAATGAGCAGGAATTTGCGCAACAGGATGAGTTAACCGTTGAGCAGCGAGACCGAATTTTGTTCAAGCGAACGTCGCAAGCGGGCGTAGCGTTTTTGCTCAATCAAGGGCAAGCCAAAGACGGCTCGTTCAGCAAGCAGCTGAGCCCTGCAGTTACGGCGCTGTGCACGAGTGCGTTGTTGGAGCACAAAATTCCTGTTGCTGATCCGCGGATCCAAAAGTCGCTCACGTTTTTGGAGGGGCAGGTCAAGTCTGACGGTGGAATTTACGCGGTGGGTAGTAACCTTCGAAACTACGAGACAAGCGTATCGTTGATGTGTTTCGATCGGGCCAATGTGGACGGCAAGTACGACCAGACGATTCAGAAAGCAATTGCGTTCCTTAAAGGCATTCAGTGGGATGAGGGTGAAAACCATACGCTGGAAAGTACGTTCTACGGTGGTCAGGGCTATGGTTCTCACAAGCGTCCCGATGCGTCGAACACATCCTATTTCATGGATGCATTACGGGCGGCCGACGAAGATCCCAAAAGTGAGGCGTTCCAAAAAGCAGCAACATTCATGGCTCGGTGTCAAAATCTGTCGACACCCAGCAACACCGCCGAATGGGCCAGTAATGTGACTGCCGAAGATCGGGGGGGATTTATTTACACCGCCGTTGGCGAAGGCGAATCGAAAGCGGAGTCGGACATTGAAGGCGGCCTCCGCAGCTATGGTTCGATGACGTATGCCGGTTTGAAGAGCTTTCTCTATGCCGGTGTCGACAAAGACGATGTGCGAGTCAAGGCTGCGATGGATTGGATTGGGCGGCACTACGATTTGACGACCAATCCTGGTTTGGGCCAGCAGGGGTTGTTTTACTACTACCATGTGTTTGCCAAAACGCTATCAGCCAGTGGGCAGGATCAGATCGTTGATTCGGCCAAGGTCGCACACGATTGGCGAGTCGACTTAACCGCTCAACTTGCCAAGCTCCAAAGCCAAGACGGCTCGTGGACCAACCCGGCTGATCGCTGGTTCGAAGGCGATCCGAATTTGGTCACCGCCTACGCCATGTTGGCCCTCAGTTACTGTGACGTGGAACCGGCGTCCCCAAGCACGAAGTAGTTGGCGGCCATTGGCGTGAGCGGTATTATTCTTTTTTGGGGAGAAGGACTGGGCATGCGGGGCAATTCATTGTTCTCGCCACCACGATTTGAAACGACATGGCTTGTTGATTGAATGGCAGGATAAGCCGCCACGATGGTAGCCCGAATGCGTCAGCGAGGGAGAGCCCTCGTTGGGTTACCAATTCATGAAGCGATACCCACAGCAAGGATGAGGCGTTTCTCAGTGGTTTTCGCCAGTCGCCGCTCAAATCTGCGAAGAGCCCAAAAAGTCGGGTAACGTGTTGATTCTGATTTGCACGGGTGGCAAAACGGCTGGTGCACCCCGCTGATGATTCTTAGTTTTAGAGAGCATTGCAGGAACAAGTTATGGACAAAGTACTGGTCGAGGTTTGCACGGGTTCACTTGAGGGTGCTCGGATTGCCGAGTTGTCTGGAGCGGATCGAATCGAGTTGAACACGGCCCTGGAGCTGGATGGTTTGACGCCCTCAGCTGGCTTGGTTCAGCTGGTTACCCGGGAGCTGAGAATTCCTGTCATCGCGATGGCTCGTCCTCGTGCCGGCGACTTTTGCTATACCGACGATGAGTGGCAGACCCTGCGGGCCGATGTCCAATGGTTGCTGGCGAATGGAGTCGATGGGATCGCGTTTGGCTGTTTGGATTCGAACGGCCAAGTGGATTTGGAGCGTTGTTTGGAGATTCGCGACTTGGCTGGCAGTCACCAATTGGTGTTTCACAAGGCCTTTGACGATGCGGTCGATTGGGAACGCGGATTGGAGTCACTGGTCGAGGCAGGCATCAATCGAGTCATGACGAGCGGGCAATCGGACACGGTCATGAACGGCTTAGAGACGCTCTCGTCGATGGTCCGGCAGGCCGGCAAGCGGATCGAAATCTTGCCAGCTGGGCGGGTGGGGTCCGGAAATGCAAGCCAAATCGTGGAAAAAACGGGTTGTAACCAGCTTCATGGCAGTTTTGCCTCAAGCGAAACCCTCAATCTCGGCGATGAAATTCGCTCCACGATCGAACAGTTGGCTCGTTTTTGATTTTTCGCGTCTGAGGCGACCTCCATCCCGATAGTTGAGTGCTCAAGAGTTCCTACCGTCAATCAAAAGTTAAGGCTTGACAGTGCCGTAGAAATTGCGGAAACTCTTCGATTCCTTTGAAAGAGAAAAACGGCGAGAAAAATGAAGATTCACAACGGCGATACTGTTACCGTCATCAGCGGCAAAGATAAATCTGTAATCGGCAAAGTGCTGTCAGTCGACCATAAGAACGGCAAATTGGTCGTTGAGGGCGTCAATCTGGCGTACAAGCACGTCAAGCCAAGCCAGAAAAACCCACAAGGTGGACGGCTTCACAAAGAGACTCCGATTCGCGCCTGCAAGGTGATGGTCGTTTGTCCTAAGACCAGCAAGCCAACTCGGATTGGCTATCGATATTTGGAAGACGGCACCAAAGAGCGTTTTGCTCGGATCAGCGGCGCGTCATTGGGCGAAATTTCGCCTGCCAAGAAATCTTACGCCAAGAAGTAAGTCTGGCTCCAATCGAATGAGAACATCAAGCGCCTGAATCGGGCGCTTTTTTTGTGCGCGCAGCGCGAGGAGGGTAGGATGCAAGGGCTCTGGAATCTTCGTTGTGGGCATTTCAACGAGGTTCAAGAGGCCAGTTCAGCGGCCGCGTATCCCCTTTACTCATTGGGCTAGTCATGATTCTCAATCGACGACGTTTTTTAACCAACGCATCATTAGTCGCTGCTGGCAGCCTGGCTTGTCCAGGGGACTTGCGAAGTTCGTGGGCCAATCCAGTGGTTCAAAAGTACGGGCGGGAGCCGGCGGCCGAGCCTGGGCATTTCCGGCTTGGGCTCGCCGCTTATTCGTTCCGGGAGCATTTTGGATTTTTCAAAGGCAAGCCTCAAAAGCCCCGCGACGGTAAAGAAATCACGATGTTTGATTTCATTGACTATTGCTCAGAGCAAGGCTGCGGGGCTGAATTGACGAGCTACTTTTTTCCGGCTGACGCCAATCAGGAATACTATTTAAAGCTCAAGCAGCACGCGTTTGTTCGCGGTGTCCCGATTGTCGGAACGGCGATCGGAAATAATTTTACGGTCCAGAACCGCAAGCAACTTGAGCGAGAGATCGCGGACGCCAAGCGATGGATTGATCGCGCCAGCCACATGGGGGCTCCGCATATCCGGTTTTTTGCTGGCACTCGCAAACAATTGGAGGCCACTCCCGAGACCCTCGGAAGTGCGATCCAAGCCCTCCAGGAATGCGTGGAATATGCTGAAAAAAAGGGCATTTTTATTGGCGTTGAAAATCATGGCCAGCTAACAGCGGATCAAGTTTTGGCGATTTGCAACGGTGTGAAAAGCGATTGGTTCGGGGTTAATTTGGATTCCGGAAACTTCATTTCTGATGATCCGTATCGCGATATCGAGCGTTGTGCCGAGCGGGCCGTCAATGTTCAGATCAAGATCAAGATCAAAACGTCGGGGAACGAAGTCTCGGAAACGGATTTGGGACGCGTCGCGAAAATCTTAACCGACGCAAACTATCGAGGCTTCGTGGTTCTGGAGTTTGAGGAATCCGATCCGTTTAAGCACGTGCCCGTGTGGATGGAAAAATTACGGGCGGCGTTTTAACGTCGCAGCGTCACCGGGGGCAATCTCGCGAAGCTGTGATGTTGCCAAGCAAGCCGAGGCGAAGGCGAAACTGCAAACCCTAACGCGTTGGGTTGCCATGCTCTCCTTCGGTATAGCAAATCTAAAGGCCACCTCCGACGGCCTCAGCGGGGGCTGTTTTGGCTGTTTTGGCTGTTTTGGCTGTTTTGGCTGTTTTTGATGATGCTGAACCGCCGGCGAGCCTCACCGTTGAATTGGGGTGAAAGCTGACTTTAACGATTCCGTTGAGCTTGCTGGCGAGTGGGATTTATCTCTGGCCGGACAACCCGAAAGGTTTATCTAGACTGCCAATGGGTGGTAAAAGAATCGTGTTTTTCTGCTTCTATCGTTTCTTTTTAATCTAACGCCTGCCAAGTCAGTGCCGATGTTTAGGGATGTCCGAGGTCGGCAACCCGTAAGCCGTGTCGGACATCTTTTGACAAGACCCAGATTCTTTTTTTGCACTCGCGTGACTTGGTCACGTCGACGGTGGTGTGAGGTCCGATGACTTGGGCTCCACCCCTGCGGAGCCGCTCGGTGCGATCTGGTGGCGTTTGTCGGAAGGCATGATATGACCCACAAAGGAATGAGACATGACCAATTTTTGGAAAAGAACTGCTTCCCAGCTCCGCCAGCCGCTCGTGTGTTTCAGCGCGTTCGCTGCCAGTTGTCTGATCAACGGCCATCTGTCCGCTGATGAGAATGGCAACCAGCAGCCCCAGCAGAATTCGAATCTCGAGCGAATATTTAATCAGGATGAAATTCAGTTCGCCCCCGTGCCTCCTTTGCACAAAGACGCCTTGAGTCTGCTTCGTCACTCGAATCAGCCGTCAACCGGGTTTGGTACAGTCGCTTCGAATTCCATGGCACCGGCGACCACGCCGACCAAACCGGTCAGCCAAATTCCATTCACTCAACAGCAAGCGGCTCAGGGTTACCCAACGGCTTTGGCGAGTTGGCAAGAGCCACGAGTTGGCGTTCAGCAACCGCAGGTCACGCTTCAGCGAAACTACAAAGCATTTCCATTTGCCGCACGTGTGGCCGCCGCTCCTGCCTCCAAGCCACGAACGGGGATTCATCGCTTGAGCCAAATCGACATCATCGAATTTGAATCGGCTGTGGTCTCAACGTTCGGCGATCGAATTGAAGCTTCCTCTTCCGTTGATGGACGCTACGTTCGCGTCAGCGTTCCGACTCAAACGGCTCAACGCCTGGAGATGTTAGTCGATCGTCAAACGCAAACGCTGACCTACGAAGGCGCCATTGAGCTTCGCGAAAGCTGGCACCAGTTGGTTGAGCGGCTTGACACCGGACCTGCCCATCAGGCCCAGCGGGTGGCGAGCGTTCCGCCGCAAACTTCCAATCGATCAGCGGTTTTGAGCTCCGTTGAGTTGGACTTGGAATCAGTTGGGCAAGTTGCCTACCTCTTTGGTAGCCCTCAGGACATCACTCAACAGCCAGTCGCTCAGGATGAAAACACCTTACCGCCTGGCACGCTCGTTCCGCAGGGAAGTGAAATTCCTCAAGGTTTTCAGGGGGTCAAGAACCCTGTCAAGATCTTGCAGAATCCTGTGACGGGAGCGATTACGTTGGTCGGTGATCAAGCCGATATTGATATCGTTAAGGCCTACATCGCAGACATTTCAAAAAAATCCAAAGCCAGTCAAGCTGGTGTGGCACGGATCGAATTGGAGAACGTGCAAAGCGATGCGATCGCTGAACGTTTGCAAGAAATCTACGACGATAGTTATTCAGCGAGTAACGGTGCCGTCAACATTGAGCCCTTGGATTCGCCTAACTCTTTGATCGTGGTAGGACAGCCGAACGGCGTTGCCGCGGTTCGAGCGATGATTGAGATGATGGATGTTGAAGGCGGCGATTCAGCGCTGAATGGGTTCCGCGCGTTTCCGCTTAAGCACATGTCTTCGGCGGACGCCAAATCACGGCTACTGACATACTTTAGCAAACTGAACGTTGAGCAAGGCGACAACGCTCTGCCGGATCCGCCGATTACTGTTGTGTCTGACTTTCGGACCAATACTGTCATCGTGCGGGGTGCTCAGCAGTTCATCAGTCAAGCCGAAGCGTTTCTTGATGCGATCGATGTGGATAGGACGCTCAAGCAGAGTATCGTTAAGATTTTCCCTTTGAAAAACACGTTAGCTGAAGAGTTGGCGTTGGTGATCCAGGATGCGATCAACGGTCAACAAACCAATGCTGGAGTTGGTTACAACCCAAATCAGCAGAACCAGCAACAGCAGCAGAACAATGTGACTGTCGACCCCTACTTGTCCACCTTGGGAGCGACTCAATTGAGTCTCCAAATGGTGGGTGCCGATGGGAGAACGGTTGAGAGTGGCATCATGTTTGAGGTCCGCGTCACGGCCGACCGGAATAGCAACTCATTGGTGGTCACCGGCCCTGAGAACAGCATGGAGTTAGTTGGAGCTTTGATTGAAAAGCTCGATCGGATTCCGAACGCAGAGACTCAGATCAAGGTCTTCGAGATCTTCAACGGTGACGCTGAGACATTGCTCACGATGTTGGAATCTTTGTTTGGAGCCGATGGGGCCCAGCAGGCCGGCGGTGGAGGCCAGCAAGGCACCTCGACGCTCAGTCAATTGCCGCTTCAAAGTGGAGCAGCGACTGACGGAGCCACGCTTGTCAATATGCGATTCTCGGTTGATATTCGAACGAACACGATCATTGCGGCTGGCCCTGCCGGCGACTTGCAAGTCGTAGAAGACCTGCTGAATCGACTGGATGAGAAAGACTTTACCGATCGGAGACCTCGCGTCTACCGATTGAGTAACGCACCTGCTCTCGACGTGGCTGATACCATTGTGTCTTACTTGGATTCCAGGAATGACATCAATGCCGACGACCCGCGAACGGTGGGTGGATACCTCCAAGCCGAGCGTTCGGCGATTGTGGTTCCTGAATCGGGAAGCAATAGTCTGCTCGTGGCAGCTTCGCCTGAGCAGCGAGCAGAAATCGAAGAATTGATTCGTGGACTCGATCGGCGACCCCCGATGGTCAAAGTCAAGGTCTTGATCGCGGAAGTCGATTTGGACACATTGGAAGAGTTTGGAATCGAAGTCGGAATTCAAGATTCGTTGTTGTTTGATCGAGGAACCTCGGTCAATGCAGCAGGAGCGATCACCGGTGGAATTGGATTCCCATTCAACAATGGGCAATCTGGTAATAGCAACGCAACGTTTTCAAACACCTTGGCTGGACAAGCATTGTCCAATCTTGGAATTGGGAAAATTAACAACAGTGTCGGTTACGGCGGACTGGTTTTGTCAGCCGGAAGCGAGTCCGTTAACGTCTTGATGCGAGCCCTTCAGGACAAGCAATGTGTACGAGTCTTGAGTCGCCCGGTGATCATGACTATGGAGAACTTACAGGGACGCGTCCAGATTGGTGCTTCGGTTCCGCGAGTTTCGGGAACCACACAAACCAACTTTGGGACGACACAGAACGTCGATTTCGAAGACGTGGGAGTGATTCTGGAAGTCACGCCACGGGTCAGCCCAGACGGGATGATCGTGATGGCAGTCAATGCGATTAAGTCCAGTGTAGGCCCTGAGGAAACGGGAGTGACGATTGGATTTGGTGCCAACGGTGAACCGATTCGGGCCCCGCAGATCAACGAAACAGAAGCCCAAACGACGTTGATGGCACGCTCAGGACAAACCGTTGTCTTCTCCGGATTGATCCAGGAAGAAAAAACTCACACCGAGCGAGGAGTCCCGATTCTTTCTGATCTGCCTTTCGTCGGTCCGCTGTTCAAGTTCGAATCTGATTCGGCCTCACGGACTGAGTTGATGATCATGCTGACGCCTTACTTGGTCGAGGACGAGCAAGACATGGCGACACACAATCAAGACGATTTCGATCGAATGCATTGGTGCTTGGACGATGTCCAAGAAGTCTACGGCAGTACGAACCACCAAGGCTATCAGGGAACGGAAGCAGGCGTCCGGACGATCTACCCTGACGGTGGAACCGGGGGGCCTGTTTACGAAGTCATCGATGCTCCTCAACCAGGTTTTGAAGCCATCCCACCGCAGTCGCAAATGAATCTCCCTGCGACACAAAACGGCGGTGTCCAACCGGCTTCGTTCAACAAGTAACCGACCTGACGGTTGGTCGAGAATGTCAATCGGAATCATGGCAGGTCCAGCGTGGCCTGCCATTTCCAGCGGCCCGGAACGACGAACGGTCCTTCCGTTTCCCACCCCTACATTTCCAAACTGTGATCAGGAAGATCCAATGAAGAAAAAACTGTTTCCAGTCTTGGCGTTGCTTGTCGCCTTGAGCGTCTCCGGTTGTGCCGGGATCAAGAACTCGATGCGAATCAGCGAAAAAAATTCAGCTTGGAATCCTGTCGCACGGCTTTCCAAAGACCGAAAAGGAAAACAAGCTGACGACGCAAAACCGATGACCATGGCCGTGATCTGGTCGGATGCCGTGATGGAGAATGCAGCCGGGAAATCCGAGAAGGGATTCGGAGGGCGATTCTATTTTTACGACGCCGACAATACGGCGATCCAAGCCGCAGGCGAATTGATCGTCTATGGATTTGATGACTCGATCAAAGATAAGACCAAAGATAAACCGGATGTCAAAGCGGTCTTCAAAGAGAGCGAGTTCCAATCGCACTTTAGCGAGTCCGGGTTGGGAGCTTCGTATAGCGTGTGGTTGCCTTGGGAGCCCGTCGGCGGCTATCGAAAATCAATCACGTTAATTCCAATTTTCAAAACGGAAGACGGACGCATTTTGAAAAGTGGTCAGTCGATCAATATTTTGCCGGGTAAGGTTCCAGCGATCACAGCCGCGATCGAACAGGAAAACCATCGATCCTACGAAGTCTTGGGCCATAGCAACGCGATGATTCAACAGGCCAGCTATCAACCAGGGATGGCGTTGCCGGCCCGGGCGTCTCAAGCAGATTTGATTGGAACTCAAGCCGAGGATTCGCCAAACAAGCGAACGACGGATATTCGGATGACACCCAGCATGGGCCACAGGATTGCGATCGCTCGCAACACCGTTCGTCAAAAACAGCTGAAAGACGCCGTCGAGAATACGAAGATCAATCCTCGTCGATTGAATCGAGTCTTGGAACGAACGAGCGAAAACCCGGCCAGTGAAAAGGCTACTGACGAACGGGCCCGAGCCGCTTTGTCTGAGAAGATGGCCAAGCCACGAGGGACGTTTGGCGTCCCAGGGCAGTTTTAGTCAGGACGTTTTTTAGTCGGGACGTTTT